>JAXDBZ010000106.1:0-6805 GCA_034678345.1 Candidatus Eiseniibacteriota bacterium | reverse complement strand
CGGGGGGTCTGGGGGCCCGTGGGGCCGCCCGGGGCCCCGGGGCGGCCGGCATACTCGGGCGCCCTAAAACCGTGGGGTGGGGGGATGGCATCCCCCCTCCCGCCAGGCAATCAGGTTCGCACCGGGACTACTGCTGCATGGCAGCGGTGTCCACCGGCATCGAGTCCTGGGTCATGCTCGTGGTGTCCGCCGTCACGGGCGGCGCCGGCTCTTCAGCAGCCTTCTGCGCACAGCCGACCGCGGCGATCGCGAGGGTCAGCGCCAAGAGGGCGACCATCGCCAGAGCGAGATTCTTCCGCATGTTCTTCGTATTCACCTCCTCTCAGTCTCGCCGCGCCGGGAGACAGCATCCGGCCGCGGCCCGTCTTCTCAATTCTCGAACTCAGGATCTGACACGTCGAAAACAGCTCGCGTCGCGCGGCGTCCCTGCGCGTGATCCAAGTCTTGCCAGCCCGGAAGGCGCACGGCACTTCCATGTCGAGGCAGGAGCGCCTTGCAGAATCCCCGAGAAGCTATGGCGGTGCCACCCCCTTGTCAACCCACTTCCCGATTACTCTCTTGCCATCCCATGCCAAGCCATTGCCCAGGAACGGTTTGCGCCATCGCCCTGCCCGCGGCGGCAGCGACCGGGCGGGGTCCGAACGCGCAGCCGGCAACGGTTGAGGCCGTCCGCCGGGGTGCCTGGGGACGACCGACCCGGAGCGCGGCGTCCGAATGGCCGAGTCCGATGCATCGGGCCATCTTGCGGCACCGGGCGCCAGCCGCCTCGCCCGCCGCGACGACGCGGAGCGGGGCCCCGGGACCCCGCTCCGCGTTCGACGCCGGGCCGGCCTAGTGCCCGGCCGGGAACTTCTGCTTCATGGGCGAGCCGGGCAGCGGGCGCTTCTCCCCCTCTCCCCTGTGGCTCACATAGGGCATGTACAGCGCGAACTCGAACCCGGGGCTGGTCTCCTTCGTGTGGCAGATGCGGCAGGTCCGCTCGGTCACCCGGCGCTGCACGGTCGGGTAGGCGTCGTGCTGCGAGCCCATGCCGTGGCAGCTCTCGCACTGCACGTTGGCCATCGTCTTGGCCGAGGCCGCGTCCTTGAAACCGCCCGGCTGGTTGTAGCCGACCACGTGGCAGCCGATGCACTCCTTGTTCTCGTCCTGCTGCACCTCCACCAGCGTCTGCCAGGCGCGGGCGTGAGCCGTGGTCTTCCACTGGGCCGACTCCGACGGGTGGCAGCGGGCACACACCTCGCCGCCCAGGTAGTGCTCGGCCGAGCCCTGCGCCGCCTTCTCGGCCTCCTTCGCCGCCCGCTCCTTCCGCGCCCGGTCCAGCTTCTCGTTGAAGCTGTCGGTGAAGCCGCGCACCAGGCGGGCCAACTCCTTGTGGTCGGGGATGTCGGGCCCGAGCATGAAGGCCTCGCTCTCGCCCGTCGTCATGCGGCGCCGGGCGTCCAGGCTCAGGACCGTGCGCCCGATGTACTGCCCCTGCTCGCCGCCGTAGCAGGCCACGGTGTTCTTGATCATGCGGCCCTTCAGCAGCAGCGGCGCCCCGTGCCCCACGATCACGGCGTCGATCCCCTCGACCGCCGTCACCAGGTCCTCGCTCTCGACCTTGCCGAGCTGCGACAGCAGCACGACGACCGTCGCGCCCTTCTTGCGCAGGACCGTCACGGCGCGCTTCGCCGCGGTCAGGGGCTCTTCCACCCGCAGCGAGTCCCGGGACGGGCCCAGGTCCGCCTTCGTGGTCATGAGCCCGAAGACGCCGACCTTCACCGAGCCGACCGTCTTCAGCAGGTAGGGCGGCAGGACCGTCTTGCCGCCCTTCTGCTCGTACAGGTTGGCGCAGACCATCGGCAGCCGGGTGCGCTTCAACTGCGCGCGCAGGTAGCCGAGGCCGAAGCGCAGCTCCTTCTCGCTCATCCCGACGGCATCCGTCCCCATGACCGCCATGGCGTCCATCAGGAACCAGGAGACGTCCTTGTGCAGCTCGTCGTCCGGGAAGAAGCCGCCGCCGTCCACGAGCAGGACCTGGCCGTAGCCGGCCTTGATGCTGTCCGCGAAGCTCGCCCGCCGGGCGAGACCCCCTTTGGGGGTGTGTCAGCCACAGGGGTCGGTCTTGCCCTTGACGTCGGCGGTGGACAGGATCACCAGCTTGTCGGGCTCCAGCGCCCTGCCGCGCGGTGCGCTGGCTCCCGCCAGCAGGAACCACGCGACGAACGCCAGCACCGCGGCGGCGAGGAACCGGGACGACACGGTTTTCATACGGGAGGCTCTCCGGACACGAAAGCGTGCGGCTGCAGACGGCGGGAAACGCAGGACGTTCAAGAGTCTACGGGGCGCCGCGAGCGGGCGTCAAGAAACGGGCCGCCCCCGCGCCCCGCCGAGCCGAGGATTGACACGGGTCTGACGGGCCGGCCGCCCGTTCGCGCGCCCCGCCCCACCCGGAGCCGCCGCGTCTCAGTCCTCGACGCGGTACTTGAGCAGCTGGTCGCCGAGGGGGACGTGCTTCTTCGAGCCAGCGTGGACGATGCGGATCTCGAAGCCGTAGCGATCGAGCCCGAAATGCCGCTCGATGAGCCGCAGCAGCCCCTCGACCGTGGCGTCGGCCCGGATGGTGCGCCCGCGCCGGCGCTGGCCGTGGGCACGCCGCATCCCCGACTCGAAGCCCTCCAGGTAGGCGCGGCGGACCAGCCGGTCGAGGGCACGCCAGTGGGCGCGCTTGAGCCGGGCGAGCGCCTGCTTCTGGGTCATGGCTCGCTCCTTCGCGTTTCGACCTGGCCGTCGCCGGGAGTCTAGCACTGCGGGGCGAAGGTGGGGCCGACAAAGCGACGGCCGGTGGCGCGCCCGCGTACGGCGCGCTAAGGTGCGGCCCCATGGGCTACGAGACGCTGTCCGAAACCGAGTGGGCGCAGGTGAACCGCGTCTGGGACCTGCTGGACGACGGGAAGGTGGACGAGGCCCGTCTCGCCGTGGACGCGCTGCTGCGGGCGCGCCCGGGGCATCCCGACCTGCGCATCGTGGCGGCCGCCGTCAGCCTCGACGAGGGCGAGCCGGCCACCGCCCTCGAGACGCTGGAGGGGGCGGAGCGCTCGGCGGACCCGGCGCTGTTCTTCTACCTGCGGGCGGTGGCCGGGTTCGAGCTGATCCGCTTCGAGGCGGCGCGCGAGGACGCCCTCCGGGCGGTGGCCGTGAACCGCGACCTCGCCGAGGGCCACGACCTGCTGGCGCGCATCGCCGAGTACCTGGGTCGCGAGGACGAGGCGCGCGAGCATGCCGCCGCGGCCCGGGCCATCGACCCGGTCGCCTTCGCCGGGCCGCTCGAGATCCCCGAGGCGGACTTCGCCGCGCTCGTCGAGGAGAGCCTGCGGGAGCTGTCCGCCCCGTTCCGGCGCAAGCTCGACGAGGTGCCGGTGATCGTGGACGAGCTGCCGCGGCGCGAGATCCTCACCGCCGAGGACCCGCCGCTGCCGCCCGATCTGCTGGGCCTGTTCGTGGGGCGCAGCCTGCTGGAACGCAGCCACCTCGACCTGCCCGGCGTGCCCGAGGCCATCTACCTGTTCCGCCGCAACCTGCTGCGGGCCTGCGCCGACCGCGAGGAGCTGATGCGCGAGGTGAGCATCACCGTGCGCCACGAGGTCGGCCACCTGCTGGGGATGGACGAGGACGACCTGGACGAGCTGGGGCTCGGCTAGGGGGCGGGCCCGTCGTCCGGCGGCCGCGGGGGCGGCACCATGCGCAGCATCCGCGCCGCGTCCTCCGGTAGCACCGGGTTCGCGAAGAGGCCGCTGCCCACCTCGAAGCCCGCCACCTGGGAGACCCGCGGCGTGACCGCGATGTGCCAGTGGAAGTCCTGCGCCAGCGTGGCCCAGTAGCCGCGGCGCTGGTCGCGGTTCGGGCTGCTGTAGAGGAACAGGTTGTAGGCCGGCTCCGGCAGGATGTCCTCGAGCCGCGTCAGCGTGGCGAGCAGCACCTCGGCGAGGTCCTCGAAATCGGCGGCCTCGCCGGCCTCGAAGTCGGCGCCGTGCTCGCGCGGCAGGATCCAGTACTCGTACGGATAGCGCGAGGCGAAGGGCGCCAGCGCCACGAACCGGTCGGAGATGCGCACCAGGCGCTCGCCGTACTCCAGCTCTTCGCGCAGCACGTCGCAGAAGACGCAGCGCTCCTTGGCGCGGTAGTGGGCGCGCGCCACGTCGAGGATCTCCTTGAGCGCCTTGGGCGTGACCGGCAGCCCCATGACCTGGGAGTGCGTGTGGTCCGGCAGCCACGCCCCGGCCAGCGCGCCCTGGTTCTTGAAGACGAAGATGGAGCGGAAGCGCGGGTCCCGCTTGAGATCGCGGATGCGCTCCGCCCACGCCCGCAGCACGAGCGCCACCTGCGCCGGCGCCAGCGCCGTCAGGCTGCGGTGGTGCTGGGGCGTCTCGATGACGACCTCGTGCGCGCCGGTGCCCGAGGTCGTGTCGTAGATGAGGTCGGCGTGCCGCTCGAGCGCGCCCTCGATGCGCAGCAGCGGACGCGTGTTCGGCACCACGCGCACCTGCCAGCCGGGCTCGTCCGGACGGCGCCCCGGGGGGCCGAAGGCGAGTACCTCGCGCGGCGTCATCGCCTCGTGGCCCTCGCAGAAGGGGCACGGGTCCCCCGGAGTGCGCACCGGCGGTGGCGGATTGCCGAAGACGACCCAGCGCCCGCTGGTCGGATCGCGGCGCAGCACGCTCATGGCTTCGCTCCCTCTGGGGATGCGTGGTCCGGGCCGGCGGGGGGCCGGCGCTCCGGCGCGCACGATACTCCCGGGCGCGCACGACGGCCAGCGGCGGCTACGCGAAGCGGCGCAGCCGCAGCGAGGAGGAGACGACCGAAACGCTGGAGAGCGCCATCGCCAGAGAGGCCAGCATGGGATGCAGCGTGCCCTCCCAGCCGAGCAGGGGGCCCACCGGGCCGCCGGCGCGCAGCAGCGGGTAGAGCGCGCCCGCCGCCACCGGGATGCCGAGGCTGTTGTAGAGGAAGGCCCAGAACAGGTTCTGGCGGATGACCTGCAGCGTGCGACGCGCCAACCGCAGGGCCACCGCGGCGCCGCCCACGTCGCCGCGCACCAGGGTGATGCCGCTCGCCTCGCGGGCCACGTCCGTGCCGCCGCCCATGGCGATGCCGAGGTCGGCCTGGGCCAGCGCCGGGGCGTCGTTGAGGCCGTCGCCCACCATGGCCACCCGGGTGCCCGCCGCCTGCAGCGCGGCGATGCGCGCGCTCTTGTCCCCCGGCAGCACCCCGGCCAGCACGCGCTCCGGCGCGATGCCCGCCTCCGCGGCGATGGCCCGCGCGGTGCGCTCGTGGTCGCCGGTGATCATCCACACGGCAAGGCCGCCGCGCTCGAGCGCGGCCACCGTCGCGCGCGCGTCCGGCTTGAGGGTATCCGCCACCGCCAGCAGCCCCAGCGCCGCACCGCCCTGGGCCACGGCGAAGACCGTGCGGCCGGCCTCCTCGAGCCGCTCCAGTTCCGGCGCCAGCGCGGCCAGGTCCACCCCCTGCCCGGCCAGCAGGGGGGCCGAGCCGACCCACGTCGGCCGGCCGTCCAGCACGGCCAGCACGCCGCGCCCGGCCAGCGCCTCGAAGTCCTCGGGCGGGCGCAGCGCCAGGCCGCGCTCGTGCGCCCCCTGCACCACCGCCGCGGCCAGCGGGTGCTCGCTGCGCTGCTCGGCCGAGGCCGCCATGGCCAGCAGCCGGTCCGCCTCGATCCCCGCCGCCGGCACCACGTCGGTCAGCACCGGCCGGCCCCGCGTCAGCGTGCCGGTCTTGTCGAAGACCACCGCGCCGATGCCGTCGGCGGCCTCGAGCGCGTCGGCGCCGCGGATGAGCACCCCCAACTCGGCGCCGCGGCCCATGCCGACGATGAGGGCGGTGGGCGTGGCCAGCCCCAGCGCGCACGGGCAGGCGATGATGAGCACCGCCACCAGCTTCATCACCGCGCCGCCGAGGCGGGGCTCGGGACCGAGCAGCAGCCACAGCGCGAACGCCAGCAGCGCCACGACCAGGACCGCCGGCACGAACACCGCCGCCACGCGGTCGGCCAGGCGCGCCACCTCGGCCTTGCCGGCCTGGGCCCGCTCGACCAGCCGCACGATCTGCATGAGCATCGAGTCGGCGCCCACCCGGTCGGCCCGCATGTGGAAGGCGCCCGACTGGTTCAGCGTCGCGCCGTGGACGCGGTCGCCCGGCCCGACGTCCACCGGCAGCGACTCGCCGGTGAGCAGCGAGACGTCCAGGCTCGAGCGGCCCTCGAGCACGACGCCGTCCACCGGCACCTGCTCGCCCGGGCGCACCAGCAGCTCGTCGCCCGGCACCACCTGGTCGAGCGGCACCTCGCTCGTCGCCCCGTCGCGCACCCGCCGCGCCGTGCGCGGCCGCAGGTCGAGCAGGCGCCGCAGCGCCTGCGAGGTGCTGGCGCGCGCCCGTGATTCGAGCAGGCGGCCGAGCAGGATGAGGGTGACGATGACCACGGCCGTGTCGAAGTAGACGTGCGGCGCGCCGGCCTCGCCGGGGCGGTGGGCCACGGTGGCCACCAGCGAGGCGAGGTAGGCGGTGAGCGTGCCGATCCCCACCAGCAGGTTCATGTCGGCGGTTCGGCGGCGCACCGCCACCCACGAGCCGCGCAGGAACGGCCAGCCCGCCCAGAACTGCACCGGCGTGGCGAGGACGAGCTGGACCCAGGCCTGCACCGCCGGCGGGACGGCGCTCAGCCCCGGCAGCATGCCGAGGTTGCCGAGCACGACGACCGGGAGCGAGAGCGCGCCGGCGATGACGAAGCGCCGCGCCAGCGCCCGCTGCT
>JAXDBZ010000105.1:0-8650 GCA_034678345.1 Candidatus Eiseniibacteriota bacterium | reverse complement strand
AGGCGCGGGCCCGCGCCCGTGCCGCGGCGCGTCCGCCCGCTCGCCTCCGCCCCCGGGCATGCCCTATCCTGCCCGCATGTCGCCCGGCTCCATGATCTGCCCCGACTGCGGCAAACTCATCGGCACGGACGAGGACCGCTGTCCCTTCTGCGGCACCTGGCGCCCGGGCTTCTTCGGCCTGACCCCGTGGATCCAGCGATTCTTCGGCCGCCGGCTGGACCTCGACCGCGTCATCATCGTCGCCTGCGTGACGCTCTACATCCTCTCGCTGGCGCTCGACCTGCGGGCGGTCTTCCGTGTGCCGGCCGGCGGTGGGATGTTCGGCGGGCTCTTCAACTTCCTCTCGCCGGGCAGTCGCGCGCTCTACCAGCTCGGCATGACCGGCGGCGTGGCCTGGCAGCAGGGCTGGTGGTGGACGATCCTGAGCGCCATCTACCTGCACGGTGGCCTGCTCCACATCTTCTTCAACCTGATGTGGATCCGCCAGCTCGGTCCGGCGGTGACGAACGTCTACGGCCAGGGCCGCTCCTTCGTCATCTTCACCGTGTCCGGGGCTGTCGGCTTCCTCGTCTCGAACCTGCTGAGCGGCGCGCCCACCATCGGCGCCTCGGGCAGCATCTTCGGACTGCTCGCCGCGCTCATCGTCTTCGGACGGCGGCGGCGCATCGCCATGCTGACCGCGCAGCTCTGGCAATGGGCCATCGTCATGATGGTGATGGGCTTCGTCCTGTCGGGCGTGAACAACTGGGCCCACCTCGGCGGCTTCGCCGGCGGCTGGGGCGCGGCCGCGCTCATGCGCTTCGAGGACGAGAAGCGCGAGACGCCCGTCGTGCAGCTTCTGGCCCTGGCGCTGCTCGCGCTCACGGCCTTCGCGGTGGTGATGTCGTTCGTGCGGGTGACCGGGTTGCTGCTGCAGACCGCGCCGTAGCCCGGTCCCGGTCCGACCCCTCGATCCTGGGAGAGGAGATCCGATGAGACACGCATCCTGGCTCGGCGCCGCCCTGGCGCTGTCGCTCGTCCTGCCCGCCTGCGCCCCGAAGTCGAAGCCGGCCGCGCCGGCCGCGCTCACGCGGTACGCGGAGGTGACGCTGACCGCCGACCTCTCCGTGCTCAGCGAGAAGGAGCAGAAGATGATCCCGCTCCTCGTGGACGCCTGTCAGGCGATGGACGAGATCTTCTGGCTCGAGGCCTACGGCGACCGCGAGGCGCTGCTCAAGGGCGTCACCGACCCGGCGCTGCGCCGCCACGTCGAGATCAACTACGGCCCGTGGGAGCGGCTCGCCGACAACCGGCCCTTCCTGCCCGGGGTGGGCGCGAAGCCGGCCGGCGCCGGGTTCTACCCGGCCGACATGACGAAGGAGGAGTTCGAGAAGTTCGCCGCCGCCTCGCCCGACAGCCTGGCGCTGCGCAGCCTCTACACCCTCGTGCGCCGCGACCCGGAGAAGGGGCTGGTCGCGGTCCCCTACCACGAGGCCTTCGCCGCGCAGGTCGAGCGCGCCGTGGCGCGGCTGCACGAGGCGGCCGCCCTGGCGGAGGACGCCGGACTGCGCCGCTACCTCGAGGCGCGGGCGAAGGCGCTGCTCGCCGACGAGTACCTGGCGAGCGACATGGCCTGGATGGACATGAAGACGAACGGCGTGGACTGCGTCATCGGGCCGATCGAGACCTACGAGGACGCCCTGTTCGGCTACAAGGCCGCGCACGAGGGATTCGTGCTGATCAAGGACCGGGAGTGGAGCGCGAAGCTCGCCCGCTTCGCGAAGCTCCTGCCGACGCTGCAGACGAGTCTGCCGGTGCCGGCAGAGTACAAGCGCGAGACGCCGGGGAGCGACTCGGACCTCAACGCCTACGACGTCCTCTACTACGCCGGCGACTGCAACGCGGGCTCCAAGACCATCGCCATCAACCTGCCGAACGACGAGCAGGTCCAGCTCGCCAAGGGCGCGCGGCGGCTCCAGCTCAAGAACGCGATGCGCGCCAAGTTCGACCAGATCCTCACGCCCATCGCCGACAAGATGATCGCCGCCGACCAGCGGCCCCACGTCCAGTTCGACGCCTTCTTCACCAACGTGATGTTCCACGAGACCGCGCACGGACTGGGCATCAAGCAGACGCTGGATGGCCGGGGCACGGTCCGCACCGCCCTCAAGGACCAGGCCGGCGCGCTCGAGGAGGGCAAGGCGGACGTCCTCGGCCTGTACCTCGTGACGAAGCTCCACGAGATGAAGGAGCTGGGCGACGCCGACCTGATGGACAACTACGTCACCTTCCTCGCCGGCCTGTTCCGCTCCATCCGCTTCGGCGCGGCCAGCGCGCACGGTCGCGCCAACCTGGCGCAGTTCGGCTTCTTCCGGGAGCGCGGCGCCTTCTCGCGCGACGAGACCACCGGGACCTACAGCGTGGACTTCGACAAGATGCGGGTGGCGGTCGAGGCCTACGTGGAGAAGACGCTCCGCATCCAGGGCGACGGCGACTACGCCGCGGCGGTCGCGTTCCTGCCGAAGGCGGGGGAGATGGACCCGCAGCTCAGGACCGACCTGGACGCGCTGGCCGCGGCCGACATCCCCACCGACGTGGTCTTCCGCCAGGGGATGGACGTGCTGCAGGCGGGCACGGCGTCCGCGCGCTGACGGCGACGCGCGCGCCGACGCGGGAGAGGGGCTCCCCGGGCCACCGGGGGGCCCCTTGCGCATCCGGCGTCGAGGCGTCCGCGCTCCCGGCCGATACTCTGCTAGACTCTAGGGAGCCATCCGGCTTCCCGCGGGCACGCTCGCGGCGAGGCCGGCATCCAGAACCGATCGCGGCGGGCTTCGCGGTTCGTCGTGGTCCGAGCCAGGAGGACGGGTCATGCCCATGACCTCGCGTCGCGCCGCACGCCTCGCCGCCAACCAACGCCGGCCCCGCACCTTCGCCCTGCCGCGTACGCCCGACGGCCACCGCACGCCGGTGAGCTCGTACTTCGCGCGCCACGTGCTCGACATCATCAAGCTCAAGGAACGCCTGCCGCGCGAGGCCTACCAGGCCCTGCTCACCACCCTGCGCACCGGCGCGCCGCTGTCGCCGGAGGCGGCCAACGCCATCGCCTCGGTGGCGCGCGACTGGGCCACCGGCCACGGCGCCACGCACTTCACGCACTGGTTCCAGCCGATGACCGGCCTCACCGCCGAGAAGCACGACTCGTTCATCGACCTGAACGTGACCATGCCGGGCGAGCTCAAGGTGCTCGAGCGCTTCGTCGGCTCGCAGCTCATCCAGAGCGAACCGGACGCCTCGTCGTTCCCCTCGGGCGGCATGCGCACGACCTTCGAGGCGCGCGGCTACACCGCCTGGGACCCGTCCTCGCCCATGTTCCTGGTGGAGAGCGAGAACGGGCGCACGCTGTGCGTGCCGTCGGTGTTCATCTCGTACCACGGCGATTCGCTCGACCACAAGACCCCGCTGCTGCGCGCGCTCGAGGCCGTGGACCGCCAGGCGGTGGCCTTCCTCAAGCTGCTCGGCGACGTGGACGTGCGCGCGGTCGGCGCCACGCTCGGCATCGAGCAGGAGTACTTCCTGCTCGACCGCGACTACTGGGCGCAGCGCCCCGACCTGGTGATGTGCGACCGCACGCTGCTGGGCGCCGCCTCGCCGCGCGGGCAGCAGTTCGAGGACCACTACTTCGGCTCGATCCCGCCGCGCGTGCTGGCCTTCATGGAGGAGCTGGAGTTCGAGCTGCACCGGCTCGGCATCCCGATGAAGACCCGGCACAACGAGGTCGCGCCGATGCAGTTCGAGCTGGCGCCCATCTACGAGGACGCCAACATCGCCAACGACCACAACGCGCTGACCATGGACGTGGCGCGCAAGGTGGCGCTGCGGCACCACTTCGTCTGCCTGTTCCACGAGAAGCCCTTCGAGGGGCTCAACGGCAGCGGCAAGCACTCGAACTGGAGCCTGGTCAACGACCGCGGCGAGAACCTGCTCGACCCCGGCCGCACGCCGCACCAGAACCTGCGCTTCCTCGCCTTCCTCGCCGTCTGCCTGAAGGCGGTGCACGACCACGGCGACGCGGTGCGCGCCGCGATCGCCTCCGCCAACAACGACCTGCGCCTCGGCGCCAACGAGGCGCCGCCGGCCATCCTCAGCGTGTTCGTCGGCGACTACCTGACCGGGATCATCGAGCGCATCCTCGCCGGCGCCCCGGCCGGCGGCACCGAGCAGTTCATCGTGGACATGGGCGTGGGCCGGCTGCCGCAGCTCGCGCTCGACTACACCGACCGCAACCGCACCTCGCCGTTCGCCTTCACCGGCAACCGCTTCGAGTTCCGCGCCGTGGGTTCGTCCATGAACTGCGCCGGGCCGATGGCCGTGCTGCTCGGGGCGGTGGCCGACGCCACCGCGCGCCTGGCCGGGCGCCTCCAGGCGAAGCTCGACGCCGGGGCGCGGCGCGACGACGCGGTGCTCGACCTGCTGCGCGAGGCCTTCCGCGAGACCGCGCCGGTGCGCTTCGGCGGCAACAACTACAGTGCCGAGTGGCGGACGGAGGCGGCGGCGCGCGGCCTGCCGGAGCTGCGCGACACGCCCGCGGCGCTCGCGGTGCTGCGCGACGCGACGCGGGTGGCGTTCCTGCGCGAGCAGGGTGTGTACACGGAGATCGAGCTGTCGAGCCGCTTCAACATCGCCGTCGAGCGCTACATCAAGCACGTGACGCTCGAGGCCGAGACCCAGCTCGAGATGCTGCGCACCATGGTCATCCCGGCGGGGGAGAAGCAGCTCGCCACGACGCTGCGGACCTGGGGCGGGCTGGCGGCGGCCGGCGCCGGCCAGGGCCCGGGCGACGCGCGCGAGGCGGGGGCGGCGGGCGCGCGGGCGCTGGCGGGCCGCATCGAGCGGCTCTCCGCCACGCTGGCCGAGGTGACGGAGGCGGCCGACCGGCTGGAGGCGCTGCTGGGCGAGCCGAACGGCGGGCACGACGAGACGGCGGTGGCGCGCCGCCTGGCCGACGAGGTGCGCCCGCTCATGGCCCGGGCCCGGGCGGCGGCCGACCGGCTCGAACACCTGGTGGACGACCAGCTCTGGTCGCTGCCGAAGTACCGCGAGATGCTGTTCATGCGGTAGCACGCCACCGCGCGGGACGCCGTACCGCGGGGCCGGGGGACGTCGCGCCTCCGGCCCCGCGTGCTTCCCCCGGCGCGTTCGCGCCGTGCTACCCTGCGGGCCGCGCCTGTGCCTGGAACCGGAGGAGCCCGATGAGGAAGCCCGCCACCGCCGCACCCGTCCGCTGCGCCTGGTGCGAGAGCACGGCGCTCTACCGCGCCTACCACGACCGCGAGTGGGGCGTGCCGGTGCACTCGGACCGGCGCTGGTTCGAGTTGCTGGTGCTGGACGGGGCGCAGGCCGGGCTGTCGTGGCGCACCATCCTCGAGAAGCGCCAGGGCTATCGCCGCGCCTTCGACCGCTTCGACCCGCGCAAGGTGGCGCGCTACGACGCGCGCCGGGTGCGGGCGCTGCTCGCCGACCCCGGCATCGTGCGCAACCGGCAGAAGGTGGCGGCGGCGATCACGAACGCGCGCGCCTTCCTCGCCGTGCAGCGGGAGTTCGGCAGCTTCGACCGCTTCATCTGGCGCTTCACCGGCGGGCGGACCGTCCGCAACGAATGGCGCACGCTGAAGCAGATCCCCGCGCGCACCGCGCTGTCCGACGCGATGAGCGCCGAGCTCCGGGCGCGCGGGTTCAAGTTCGTGGGCTCGACCATCTGCTACGCCATGATGCAGGCGGCCGGCATGGTGAACGACCACCTGGTGAGCTGCTTCCGCTACCGCGAGGTGGGCCGGGCCGCGCGGCGCCGGGCCCCGCGGCGGAGGCCGGCATGATCGTCATGCCCGGCTGGCCCGACCACCTGCTCTTCCTCGTGCTGCTCGTGCTCGTGCCCCTCAGCGACCACAGCCGGTTCGGTTTCAATCGGCTTGCCGCGGCCCCCGAGGAGTATCTGCCGGCGGCGCGGCTGTCGTTCTACCGCAGCTCGCTCGTGCTGCTGTGGGCGCTCGCGGCCGCGCTGGCGCTGCTGTGGCTCGGGACCCGGCGGCCCTGGACGGACCTCGGCCTCGTCCTGCGGATCACCGGCGGCCTCGGCGGCGTGATGCTGGGCGTCGCGGTCATCGTGGCCGTGCTGGCCCGCGTCAACCGGTTCACCCCGGGCGACACCACGGCGGTCGCGAAGCTGGAGAAGTCGGCGGGGCACCTGGCGCGCATGCTGCCCGTGACCGGCCGCGAGTTCGGCTGGTTCGCCGGGCTGTCCGTCACCGCCGGCATCTGCGAGGAGGCCCTCTATCGCGGCTTCCTCATCTGGTACCTGGGCGCCTACGCCGCCCTGTTCGTGCCGCCGCCGCACGTCTTCGCCGTGGCGGCCGCGGCCAGCTCGCTCGTCTTCGGCCTCGGGCACTCCTACCAGGGGTGGCGCAACGCGCTGGTGACCGCGCTCACCGGCGGCTTCCTCGCCGCGGTCGTCTGGATCACCGGCTCGCTCTACGCCGCCATGCTCATCCACGCCCTGATGGACCTGCAGGCCGGCCACACCTCGTACGCCGCGCGCGCCGCCGCGCGCGCCGCGGCCGCACCGGAGGTCTGACCATGCATCACCGGTACGTCATCGTCGGCGGCGGTCTGGCCGCGGCCTCGGCCGTCGAGGGCATCCGCGCGCACGATCCGACCGGCGGTATCCTCCTGCTGGCGCGCGAGAATCACGCGCCCTACCAGCGCCCGCCGCTGTCGAAGGACCTGTGGTTCGGGCGCGCCACGCTCGACGACCTCCCCGTGTACCCGGAGGGCTTCTACCGCGAGCACGGCGTCGAGCTGCTGCTGCGCCGCGAGGCGGTCGAGCTGGACCCCGCGCGCCACGTGGTGTGGGACGAGCGCGGCGTGGAGCACGGCTACGACCGCCTGCTGCTCGCCACCGGCGGCAAGCCGCGGCGGCTGACCGTGCCGGGGGCCGAGATCGCCGGGCTGCACTACTTCCGCAACCTCGAGGACTACGTCTTCCTGTCGCGCCGGCTCGACCGCTTCGAGCACGTGCTGGTGGTGGGCGGCGGCTTCGTCGGCGTCGAGCTGGCGGCGGCCCTGCGCCACGCCGGCAAGGAGGTCACGCTGCTGGTCGACCGCGAGTACCCGCTGGCCCGCGTGCTGCCGCGCGACCTCGGCCTGGCGGTGGCCGAACGCTACCGGCGGGAGGGGATCGAGACGGTCTCCGAGGACCGGCTGGCCGCGCTCGAGGAGTCGCAGGGGCTCATCCGCGCCCACACCGCGAGCGGCGGCGTCATCAGCACGCAGACGGTGCTGGCGGGCATCGGCATCGATCCCGAGGCGGACCTCGCCGAGGCGGCCGGCCTCGACGTGGACGACGGCATCGTGGTGGACGAGTTCGCGCGCACCACCGATCCGGACATCCACGCCGCCGGCGACGTGGCGCGCTACCCGTGCGTGCCGCTCGGGCGCAGCCTCCGCGTCGAGCACTGGGAGCACGCCCGCGGGCACGGCCGCTGCGCCGGCGCGAACCTGGCCGGCGCCACCGAGCCCTACGAGGGCATCCCGTACTTCTTCTCGGACCTCTTCGACCTGGGCTTCGAGGCGGTGGGCGACCTCGACCCGAGCCTGCGGGTCGAGACGGTGTGGCAGGACCCGCAACGGACGGACGCCTCGCGCGGCGATGCCGCCGTGGTCTTCTACCTGCGCGACGACGTGGTGCGCGGCGTGCTGCTGTGGAACGTGCGCGACGCGGTGGACTGGGCGCGCGACCTGGTGCGCGCGGGGCAGGCGATGACGGCGACCGAACGCGCGGCCGCGGTGCCCGGGGCTGCGGGGGCGTGAGCGGGCACCGGCCGCGTCGCCACTACGCGACCCGGCGTGGCGAGGCCTTGGCCGAGCAGCGCAGCGCGTGGCGCAGGCGGTCCTCCAGGCTCGCCTCGGGCATGTCCGCACAGAGTCCGGCGTAGTAGCGAGCCTCGCCGGTCCTCATCCCCAGCCGCTGCAGGTACGGCACGACCTCCGCCGCATGCTCGGGCAGAGGCTGCTTGCCGCGCGACTCACGCTTCGTCTCCATGAAGTCGCGGCCGAAGCGCTGCTCGGCGGTGTCGGCTTTGTGACCGAGGCGGCACGGCCCCCACGCGGACACGGCTCGCGGCGACGTCCTGTCGCCGCGTGTCGCCTAGGTACCTGTCGGCCGGTCGGCCTCCTGCCGCCCGGCCGACCCGCACGAGTCCGCTGCGGGGCCGTGCCACCTCGGCCATCTTGCTCCCATACCGCCCGCTTCACCTCGGCGGGGATCTGCCGGGCGTCGTCGCTGTGGTGGCAGGCACGGGGCCGCTCGGTCCTGGCGAACTTCTGCTGCTCGAGCTTGGCGATCAGGGTCTTGAGCGCCCGGGCGAACACCTGGGCCACATCGCCGTTGGGAACGGCGTGACCGAGCAGGGCCTGTGCGTAGGCCAGGTCGTCGCGGGTCGCCTGATCCATGGTGAACTGGACCGCGTAGCGCTGGGGCGCGAGGGGAGCGACCTTCTGGGGCGCCGGAGCTGGGTGTTCAGTAGGACGCAACTTTACTGGCCCCGGGGCCAGTTGAGTGGGACAGGCTGGCGCAGTGACGGGCGCGATGAGCGTCGGCAGGTCCGGCTGCGGGAAG
>JAXDBZ010000104.1:0-4651 GCA_034678345.1 Candidatus Eiseniibacteriota bacterium | reverse complement strand
GGCGACCTCGACCGCGCCGAGCGCCTGCAGCGCGGGCCGCAGCGTGGCGGCCGGCCCGACGGCCACGACCACCATGTGCGCGGGATCGAGCCAGCGCGCGGCCGCCCGCGCCACGCGCTCGGGCGGCGTCGCCGCCATGTCCGTGACGTAGCGGTCGAGCCAGTCCGTGCCGAGGCCGTGCGCCGCGGCACCGGTCCACTGCGCCAGCAGGGCGGCCGGAGTCTGGAACTGCAGCGGGAAGGCACCGGCCAGCGTCCGCCGTGCCGCCGCCACCTCGGTCTCGTCCGGCGGCTGCTCGACCAGCCGGGCCAGCTCGTCGCGGACGCGCGCCACCAGGATGGCGACCGAGTCGTGCGGGACGGCCGCGCCCAGGGTCAACAGCGCGGCGTCCTTGAGGATCGTGAAGCCGCTGCGGAGCTCCGCGGGATCCAGGCCGATGCCGGCCAGCGAACGGGCGATCCGGGAGGAGGCGCCGCCTCCGGCGAACACGTGCTGCGCGATCTGCACCGCCAGCGCGTCCGCGTCGCTCTGCGGCGGGCCGATCAGCCCGATACGGACCTCGCTGCGCGCGAGCTCCGGCCGGTCCACGACGCGGATGCGCGGCGCGACCGGCGGGAGGACCGCGGCCGGCGCGGGCGCCGCCACGGCGCGACCCGCCCAGCTGCCGAAGCGGTCGGCAGCGGCGGCGAATGCGCGCTCGGCATCCACGTCGCCGGCGATGGCGAGGACGGCGTGGTCGGGCCGGTAGCGGTCACCGTGGAAACCCCTCAGGGTCTCCCAGTCCAGGCGGGCGAGCGCCGGCAGCGAGCCCAGCAGCGGCCGCCCGTAGGGATGGCCCTCGAAGGCCACCTCCCACAACCGGCCGTCCGCCAGGGCGGCCGGGCTCTGCTGGGCCTGGTGGAGGCGCGCGCCGAGATACCGGCGCGTGCGCTCCAGCTCCTCGGGCGGGAACACGGGGTTCACCACCATGTCGGCGAGGAGCTCGAGGCCGGCGTCGAAGTCCGCCGCCAGGAACGTCGCGGTCACCGACGAGAAGTCGCGTCCGGCGGATCCGGCGATGGCCCCGGCGAGCCGGTCCACGTCGGCGGTGAGGACCGCCGCCGTGCGCGAGCTCGTCCCGGAGCGCAGCAACTGCGCCACGGCGCTGGCCACGCCCGGCGCGCCGGCCGGGTCGTCCGCCGCGCCGGCGGGGATGAGCAGCTGCATCTGCACGACGGGCAGCCGATGGTCGGCGAAGACGGCGACGCGCAGCCCGTTCGGGAGCGTGCGCTCCACCGGGGCGGGCACGTGGAACGGCGCCGGCGCGGCGACGACGCCGGCCGGAGCGACGAGCGCGGCCACGAGGACCGGTGCGAACCGACGGATGAGCGTTCCCATGGTCAGCGCCCCTCCCGGAAGGATGGTGTCGCCGGCGCGGCCGGCCTCGAGCTGGTGACCCAGAGCAGGCTGCGCCCGGCCGGGACCAGCGCCCGGGCGGCGGCGCGCTGCACGTCGACGGCGGTCCGCCGGCGCGCGGCCTCGTGACGGAGCGCGGCCGTGCGCCAGTCCCCGTCGAGGATCTGGGCCGTGCCGAGCGCGTCGGCGCAGCCGCGCGCCGTCTGCCAGCCGAGCACCGTGCCCATCTCCTCCATCCGCCGCGCCCGGGCCAGCTCCTCCTCGCTGACCGGCTCGCGCGCGAACGACTCCAGCTGCTCGAGCAGGACACGCTCGACCCGCGCGCTGTCGGCGCCGGGCTTCAGCGCCGCCAGGACGTAGAGCAGGCCCTCCTCGCGACGCGCATCCAGCATGGCCTGGACGGAGAGGCAGCCCACCGAGTCGGCGAGCAGGGCGCGCTGCGGCTGCGACTCCGGGTCGGCGCCGAAGAGCCGCGCCAGCAGGCGGAGCGCCGGCATGTCCGCGGCCGCGTGTCCCGGCACCTTCCAGCCGACGACGACCAGACCCAGCGGCACGTCCAGGCGCTCCCAGCCCCGCCGGGGCGCGGTCTGCGCCGGCACGGCGGCCATGGCGGCCGGACCCGGACGCCGCGGGATGGGCTCCAGCCAGCGCCTCGCCGCCGCCAGGGCCTCGGCCGGGTCGAAGCGGCCGGTGATGGTCGTCACCAGCTCGCCGGGGGCGAAGGCGGCCGCATGCCAGGCCTCGCAGTCCGCCGGGCCGATGCGCGAGAGATCCGCGTCCGCGCCGATCGCCAGCCGGTGGTAGGGATGGGTGCCCCAGGCGAGGTCGTAGAAGGCCTGCAGCGCGGGGCCCCAGGGCAGCGACGCGGACTGCCGTCGGGCCTCGTCCCCCGCCGCGCGCGCGGCCTCGGCGATGTCCGCCGCCGTCGGCCGGAGCGACCGGAGGCGTCCCGCCTCGAGCTCGAGCACCTCCTCGAGCGCGGCAGGCGGAACCGTCTCGTAGTAGCAGGCGAGGTCGGACATGGTCCGCGAGCCCGCCTGCCCGCCGGCCTCGGCGATTCGCCGGCCATGGTCCCGGCGACCCTCCGGGCCGCCGGACGTGAACATCAGGCGTTCGAAGAGGCGCGAGATGCCGCTGCGGCCGACGGGCTCGCGCGCCGAGCCGGCGCGGGACCAGACCGCCACGTCCACGGCTGTTGCCGCCGTGTCCGGCGCCAGCAGGAGCTGCATGCCATTGCGGAGCGTCACCAGGCGCGCGCCCGCGAACGGCGCCGGGAGCGGAGTCGTGGGGGTGCGGGCCGCGGTGGCGTGGCCCACCCACATTCCGGAACCGGCAAGGACGAGGACGACGGCGAGGAGCGGGAGAATGAAGCGACCGGCCGGTCTCATGCAGGAATGCCCTTTCGTCATGGGTCGGTGCGACGGTGACATGGACGGAGCCTCCGCCAGGCTGGCTAGCGTAACGTGACCACGCGGACGGCGGCACGGCGGCCTCCGGCCTCGAGGGTGATGAAGTACAGCCCGGGCCGCAGCCGCCGGCCCGAGTCGTCGCTGCCGTCCCACGTGGCGGCGAGCGGCAGCCCGTCGGCAGCGGCGGCGGGGTTGCGGACGGCGGGCAGCTCGCGCACGACGAGCCGGCCCTGCGCGTCGTGGACGCACAGGCGCGCCGCGCCGAGGCCGGCGCCCGCGCCGAAGGTCACGCGGGTGGCCGGAGCGGACGCGCAGATGGGATTCGGCCCGGCCAGGCGCAGGCGCAGGGACAGCGGCGGCAGCTCCGGCGTGGAGACCGTGTCCGGCGCCCAGAGCAGCGCCGCGGCGCCGTCGGGGATGCCGTAGCCCACGCGGTCGTCGGGGTCCTCCGCCCGCGAGGCGGTGGAGCGCAGGCTGCGGATGACGAGCCGCGGCGACCAGGCGGGCCTCGCCTGCATCATGCAGGCGGCGAGCCCGGCCAGCAGCGGACAGGCGAACGACGTCCCGCTGACCGTCGTGTAGCCGGTGTCCGCCGCCAGCGCCACCCAGGTCCCCACCCCCCGCGCGGCCAGATCCGGCTTCACCCGCCCGTCGGCGCTCGGGCCGTAGGAGCTGAACGCGGCGACCGCGCCCGCGGCGTCCACGGCCGCGGCGGCGATCAGACTGTCGCCATGCACGTCGGCCGGGGCGACGATGTAGTGCCAGGTCCGGTTGCCCTCGTTCCCGGCCGAGTTCACGACCAGGATGCCCTTGCTGGCGGCGATCTCGGCGGCGCGGCTGGCCACCGTGGTGCGGCCGTCCATGTCGGCGTACGCGTAGTCGGCGTCGGGCGGATCGAACTCGCAGTAGCCCAGCGACGAGCTGATGATGTCGGCCCCGGCGCTGTCGGCCCACTCGGCCCCCATGCCCCAGTACACCATCTCGACGCGGGTCTCGCTCGAGCCGTCCTCGGTCCGCCCCAGCAGGAAGCTGGCCCCCGGCGCGCTGCCGACGTAGCGCCCCGGCTGGTTGCCGGCGATGCAGCTGAAGGTCTCGGTGCCGTGCCGGAAGCCGCTCGAACCCGGGTCGGTCGGGTCGTCGCTGCCGCGCACGAAATCGCGCGTCCCCAGGACGTCGGCGCCCTGGAGCGCGGCGTGCGTGTCCCAGTGGTTGAAGCCGTCGTCGAGGACGCAGATGCGGACCCCCGCGCCGGTGTAGCCGGAGTCGTGCAGCGCGGGCACGCCGATCTGCGTCACCTGCGCCAGCGTGAGCCCATAGTCGAGCGCCGCCGTGGCCACGCCCCGGGCGCCGGGGACGGCGTCCGCCGCCGCCGCGTCCGCGGGTGGGACGGGCGCCCCGGACATGCGCGCGGCGCGCTCGACGGGGCTGAGGCGCGCCACCCAGGGCAGGGCGGCCAGCGCCGCGAGCTGCTCCCCCGTCGCCCGCACGGCGGCGCGGTTGAACCAGCGCGAGACCCCGTAGGGGGCGAGCCCCCTGCTTCGCAGCGCCTCGAGGTAGGCGGCATGGACCGGCAGATCGAGGTAGTCCACGAGCGGCGCGACGCCGGCGCGCAGCCGGCGTGCGCGCGCGTGCGGGTCGAGCGCCGCCGCGGCGGCGGCGAGTCGCCGGGCGAGGTCCGCGGGGCCGGCCTCGCCCTTGTCGCCGAAGCTCACCCAGGCGCTGACCGGCCCGGGACCGCCGGTCTGCACGACGGGCAGGAGGCGCGCGTCGAGCTTGGCGGCCGCCCCCCCGGGGAGCGGACCGCCCGACGCGAGCCCGGCCAGAGCGAGGGCCAGGACCCCGAAACC
>JAXDBZ010000103.1:0-11031 GCA_034678345.1 Candidatus Eiseniibacteriota bacterium | reverse complement strand
GGCCGACGTGCGCGCGCTGTTGTCCTTCGTGCCGGTCGAGCGCATCGAGCAGGGGCTCGCGCGGGCGCTCGAGCCGGCCGCCCCCGCCGCGCCGGGCTGAGCCCCGCCGCCGTGCCGCGCGCCCTCCTCCTCGCCCTCGGGCTGGCACTCCTGCCGGGAGCCGCCGCCGCCCGGGGGCGCGCCGCCGACGAGCTGCGGGTGGTGACGCTCAACCTCTGGCACGACCAGCGCGACTGGCCGGCGCGGCGGACGGTCATCCTCGACTCGCTGCGCGCGCTGCGCCCCGACGTCATCCTGCTCGAGGAGGTGCTCGAGAAGGAGGGCCTGCCGAACCAGGCGCGCGCGCTGGCGGAGAGCCTCGGCTGCGCGTTCGTGTTCGCCTCGGTGGACCCGCCCGGCGCCCCGAAGCGCTACGGCAACGCCATCCTCACGCCCCATCGCGTCGTGGCCAGCGCGGAGGAGAAGCTCGAGCCGCTCGACGACTACCGCGTCGCCGCGCACGCGCGGCTCGAGGTGCGCGGGCGCCGACTCGACGCCTACGTCACGCATCTCCACCACACGGACGCGGGGGGCGCCATCCGCGCCGCGCAGGCCCGCCATCTGCTCCGCTTCGTCGCGCGCACGCGCGGACAGGGCGCGCTCGTGCTGGGCGGCGACTTCAACGCCGGGCCGGACGCGCCCGAGCTGGCGCCGTTGTTCGAGCGCTTCACCGACGTGTTCGGCGCGCTCCACCCCGGCGCCGCGGTCACCACGCTGAACCCGGCGATGGGGCACGCGCCGTCGCGCATCGACCACGTCCTCGTGGACCGGCGCGGGCCCCTGCGCCCCGCGGACGCGCGCGTGATCCTCGCCTCGCCCGGCCCGTCCGGCGTCTGGGCCTCGGACCACTTCGGGCTCTGGGCCCGCCTGCGCTGGACGAGATAGCACCGCCGCCGGGCCCCGCGCCCGGCCCGTTGCCCCCGACCTACCTCAGGTCGAGCCACTGCACGCGGTGCTCCCGGGGGATCTCCACCCGCGCGCCGAGCTTCGGCGGCTCGCCCTCCGCCTCCTTCCCCCTCGCCTCCTCGGGCGTACCGTGCACGAGCTGCCGGAACTCCTTCGCCTCGTCCTTCGTGCCGTGCATCGTGACGATCACCCGCGGCTGGAGATCCCGGGCCATCTGCAGGGCCGTCTCGGGCGAGCAGGTCGGCGAGGGCGATCCGACCGGCAGGAAGGCGAGGTCCGAGCGGCAGGCGATGAGCGAGACCGGGCCCGAGTCCCCGCCGTGGAACACGCTCACGTCCCCGTCCTTCACCTGGTAGAGCATGATGGGGCCGATGTGCTCGCCGGGTACGGGCAGGATGGTGAAGCCGCCGACGGTGATGCGGGTCCAGGGTGACGCCGCGATGATCTGGCCCGCCGGCACGCCCTGGAGCGCCGGCAGCAGCGAGCGCTCGACGACGAGCGTCGCCCCGGTCTGGGTGGCCAGCCGCGCCGCCATGCCGGCCTGGAAGTGGTCGAAGTGACCGTGGGTGTAGAGCACCGCCGTCACCTTCGCCTCGCGCAGCGCCCTCAGCTCCTCGCCGCTGAGGAGGTCACTGGGATCGATCAGCAGGGTGCCGGCCGTCGTGCGGAGGATGACCCCGGAGTAGCCGAGGAAGCAGTAGGCGGCGGACTTCGGTTCCACGGGCCTCGCGAACATCGCCGCGATCCCGTCCGGTTCCGCGGCCCGGGAGGATCCGGGCCAGACCGGCGCCAGGACGGTGAACGCGCACAGCACGGCGACTGCCACTCTCATCTCCCCCTCCTTCACTTCAGCACCACGATCCGGCTCGAGTCCGTCCCTTCCACGGTCCGCAGGCAGACGAAGTACACCCCGGCGCGCAGCGGCCCCCCCGGCGCGTCCCGGGTCTCCCAGCGGTAGCGGTGCTCCCCGGCGGTCAGGCCGCCCTCGGCGATGACCGCCACGCTCCGGCCCATCAGGTCGTGCACCTCCACGCGCGCCGCGTGCCCCGCCGCGCGCTCCGAGATGCGGCAGACGACCTCGGCCGAGGAACGCACGGGATTCGGACCGAGGCTCCGGATGCCCGAGCAGCGCGGCGGGCCCGGGACGCCCACCGCGCTCGAGAGGTCGATCTCCATGATCCAGACGTCGAGGTTGCCGCCCAAGTCGGCGTGGTAGGCGATGCGGCCCCCGTCCGGTGACCAGGCCGGCGTGCCCTCGTCGGCGGCCGAGCTGGTGAGGTTCACCGAGTCTCCGCCGGCGGACGGGATCACGTACAGGTCGCCCAGCCCGGCGCCCCCGCCCGCGAAGACGATCCACTGGCCGTCCGGGCTCCACGAGGGCTCCACCTGATGGTGGGATGCCGAGGTCAGGCGGACCGGCGTGCCGCCGGCAGCGGGGATCTTGTAGACGTGGAAGACGCCCGCGTCCATCCGCTGGTAGGCAATCCACTGGCCGTCGGGCGACCAGGCGGGCTGGAACTCGTGGCCCGTGTACGTGGTCAGCCGCGTCTCGACCCCGCTCGCCAGCGTGCGCACGTAGATGTCGGCCTGCGAGCCGACGCGGAAGGCGGAATAGGCCAGGCGCGTGCCGTCCGGGGACCACGCCGGGCCGGCGTCCGCCGTGCTGCTGGTGGTGAGCCGCGTGGGCGTGCCGCCTTCGAGGTCCGCGAGGTAGATGTCCGGCGGAGCCCCGCGCGAGCCGGCGAAGGCGATGCTCTGGCCGTCCGGGGACCAGGCCGGTTCGTCGTCGGCGCCGGCGGCACCGAGGAAGAGGACCTCGGTCCCGCCGCCGGCGGGCACGGTGTAGAGGTCCCCGTCGCCGCTGCGCAGGGAGGTGAAGACGATCCGGGATCCATCCGGGGACCAGGACGGCGAGTAGTCCACGGCCGGGTCGCTGGTCAGCCGCACCGGGCTGCCGGCCCGGGCGGGGATGGCCGAGGCGAGAATCAGTACGACGAGCACGAAACGCATGGGCGGCACGGGCCTCCTTCCGGGGGTTCGCGGGCGGCGTCCGGCCGGACGGCACCGGACGCCGGTACATCCGCCGCGGAAGGTAGGCCGGCGGGGCCCCCGCGACCTGACCGGCACCTTACGCGGAGGTTCTCTTTCGGCCGTCCCCACCCCATCCCGGCTCCCGGGTCCCCGGCGGCGGCGAAGCAGAACGTCCCGATAAGGTGCCGGTCAGGCCGGGCGTCCCCGCCAGACCCAGACTCCCCCATGCGCTGCCGGCCCGATCGGCCGGGCGGCGCCGGCGGAGCGACCGCCGGACGAGCGGACTCGAGGCCGTCGTGGAACCGAAGCGCTGGGAGGTGCCCTGATGAGGTGGATCGGTGGACTGGTGGGAATCGTACTCCTGGCCCGGACGGTCTCGGGCGCGCCCCTGCCCCGCGCCGCGTACCTGGGCGGCGGCGCAGCCGACGAGGCCTGGCCGGCCGCCGGCCTCGCTCTGGACGGCCAGGGCGCCATCGTCGTGGCCGGCCACACCGCCTCCGCGGACCTGCCGACGACGGCCGGCTGCCATCGCGCCGCGTTCGACGCCTCGGGCCCCGGGACGCGGAACGGCTTCCTGGCCCGGCTGTCCCCGGGACTGGGAGCCATCGAGGCCTGCACCTATTTCGGCGTCAGCGACGACGTGAACGGCATCGCCGTGGTCGCCGCCGGCCCCGAGGACGACGTCTGGATGGTCGGGCACACGCTCGCGACCGACCTGCCGGTGACCGCGGGCGCCTTCCAGGGTACCCCGGGCGGCGGTCGCGACGTCTTCCTCGCGCGCTTCGACCGTGACCTGACCACCTTGAAGGCCTGCAGCTACCTGGGCGGCTCGGGCGACGACCGGCCCCGCGGGATCCTCGTGGGCCCGCAGGGCCGTCTCTACGTCGTGGGCACCACGCAGTCGTCGGACCTCCCCCACGGGGCCGGCGCCTACGACGTGACCTACGGCGGCGGGACGGACCTATTCGTCGCCTGCCTCAGCGCGGACCTGGACACGCTCGTCGCCGCCACCTATCTCGGCGGCAGCCTGGAGGAGGACGGCCGCCTCGTCGCGGGCGACGGCTTCGTGTGCGTGGCCGGGTACACGCGCTCCAGCAACTTCCCCACGACCGCCGGCGCCTACGACCGGACCTTCGGCGGCTCCACGGACGTCTTCGTCAGCCTGCTCACGCCGGACCTCGCGACGCTGACCGCCTCGACCTTCGTCGGCGGCTCCGGCTGGGACTTCGGCTACGCCGTCGCGCTCGGACCGGACGGACGTGTCTACGTGGCCGGTCATGCGGGAACCGGCTACCCGACGCCGAACGGCTACGACACGTCGTACAACGGCGGCCCCCAGGGTTACGACGACGTCGTCGTCTCGCGGCTCTCTCCCGGCCTGACCGCACTGGAGGCCTCGACCTTCCTCGGCGGCAGCCAGTTCGAGAACTGCACCGACCTGGCCATCGATGCGGCCGGCACGGTGCACGTGGCCGGATTCACCCGTTCGACCGACTTCCCGGCGGCGGGCCTGCCGGCCCAGGCACAGCCGGCCGGCGGATACGACGCCTTCGTGGCACGGCTGAGCGGCGACCTCTCCGCGCTCACGGCCTCGACCTGCCTGGGCGGCTCCGCCGACGAGGGCGACGTCGCCGTCGCGCTGTTGCCCGGCCGTGTCGTGCTTGCCGGCGGCACGCTCTCCGCGGACCTGCCCTCGACCGCGGGCACCTTCGGCCCGCTTCCCCGGGGAGGCGCCGACCTCTTCGCGGCCCTGCTGGACACCTCGCTGAGCGCCGTCGCCGGCCCGGCCGGCGTGCCCGCGGGCGGACCCGGCGCCGGCGGGTTGAGACCGTCCGGCCCGAACCCGTTCCGCGGCGCCACCACGCTGCGCTTCGAGCTCGGCGCGCCGGAGTCCGTGCGCCTCACCGTGCACGATCTCCACGGCCGCCGGGTGCGCTCGCTGCTGGCCGGGCGGCGCGAGGCCGGGACGCACTCGGCGCGGTGGGACGGCCGCGACGAGGCGGGCCGCCCGCTGCCGGCGGGGACCTACCTCTGCCGGCTGGAGGCGGGCGCGCGGTGCTCCGGCTGCAAGGTCGTGCTCGCCCGCTGAACCGGCCCGGCGACCGCGTCAGCGCGCGTCGGGGTCCCGGACGAGGTCGTGGTCGCGACGGGTCTCCATGGCGAGGTAGAGCCAGCGACCGTCCCGGGAGACACTGATGCTCTCGCAGCGCCGGCCGTCCAGATGGCCCAGCGTGCGCACGTCTCCCGTGACCAGGTCGTGGCACCAGAGCGCGCCGCGCGCGGACGTCCCGTCCAGGGCGTAGACGCGGCCCGGGCCGATCGCGCGCAGCACGCGATCGGGCTCCACGGGAGCGCCCGCGTGGATGCTCTTGCCCGCGCCACGGATCCAGCGGAAGAGCTTCGCGCCCGCGACCGGCGCGCACCAGACCGTGTCGCCGCCGCGGCTGTCCACGAGGTAGCGCGCCGGGGAGTCCAGGATCCGCTCCCGCCCGCCGCCACGCAGCCGGACGCGGCTGAACTCCCAGCGCCCGCCGACCGCGACGTTGGCGTAGATCCACCCGCCATCGCGCGAGAGGTGCGGCAGCCAGAGCCGCGGCTCCGCCGGCAGCAACCGCTCCGTCCGGCCGGTCGCGAGGTCCAGCGCGAAGAGGCCCGGCGCGCCGTCGCGCATCGCGGTGAAGACGAGCCGGCGCTCGTCCTCCGACCAGTGCAGATCGAGGATCTGGGTGTGCTCGAGCGCCGTCACCGCGCTCGGGCGGCCCCCCTCGACCGCTCCGACCTGGACCTGTTCCTCGCCGCCGCGACGCGAGACGAACGCCAGACGCGCGCCACCCGGCGAGCAGGCGACACGATGGTCGAGCCGCGTCGAATTCAGCGCGGTCAGCGGGACGGGCTCCGTGGCTTCGGCGCCGGCGCCGGTGAGGGCGAGGCGGTAGAGGTCCCGGTCGAGGTCCACGGTCTCGGCCACGAGGCCCCTGCCCCGCCGCGCGGCGGAGGGCCGGATCGTCATCTCGTAGCCCCCCGCGGCGGCCGGGATCATCACCCCATCCGCCGCGTCGAGCCGCCAGAGTTGGGCCCCACCGCCTCTGCCGCCGGCCACGACCAGCCGGCGTCCGTCCGGCAGCCAGTCGAGCCCCGCGACGGACAACGGCTGCCGGCTCACCCTGCGCTCCGCGCCGCCGCCCGCGGGCACGACGTACACGTGGTCGAGCCCGCTGCTGTCGGCCCGCGCGAAGGCGATCCGTCCCCCGTCCGGGGAGAACGCGGGCCAGGCCTCGCCCGGCCGGACCGCGGGCGGCGCCGTCCGCGCGCTCCAGCGCCGGCTCTCGAGGTCGAGCAGGCTCAGGCCGGCGATGCCCCGCGCGTCGCAGGGCGCGCAGGCGAGCGAGCGCCCGTCGGGTGACCAGTCGAGCCCCCGCGCGGGTGCGAGCAGGTCGGCGACCCGCGTGGCGGGACTGCCGAGGGCGGAGACCACGTACAGCGCGCTGGAATCGCCGGCGGTGCGGCAGACGGCGATCCGCCCGCCGTCGGGTGACCACGCCGGAGAGGTCACACGCCCGGGTCCGCGCGTGAGCTGCAGCTCCTCACCGCCGTCGCAGCGGCGCACGACCAACTGGCTCTCCGACGCGTCCGCCCCGGAGCGCGCGAAGGCCACCCACTGCCCGTCCGGCGACAGCGCGGGCCAGGTCTCGTCGCCCACCTCGCTGGTGAGCGGCTGGAACCGCCAGAGGTCCGTGCGGCCGGCGCGTTCCGCGACGAACCACGGCACGAGTGCGAGCCCCAACGCCGCGACGAGCACGGCGGCCAGCCAACGAGCGTGGCGGGAGCCGCCGGCCGGCGGCGGTGCCCCCGCATCCGTAGCCGGCGGCGCAGCGGGGACCGTCTCGTCCGCGGACACGACGGGCGCCACCAGCCGGTAGCCCTTCTTGCGGATGGTCTGGATGTAGCGCGGCCGGGCCGGATCGTCGCCGAGGGCGCTGCGCAGCTGGGAGACGGCGCTGGTCAGCACCTCCTCGTTCACGACCACGTCGGGCCAGACGCTCGCGAGCAGCTCGTCGCGCAGCACCACGCGTCCGGGCCGTGAGGCCAGGACGCACAGCACCTTCATGTCGCGGGGGATGACGGGGACCGGACCGGAATCCGCGACGATCTGGTTGAGGTCCGGCTCCACCCGCCACGGCCCGAGCCGGAACGGGGAGCGCAGCGGCGTCAGCGTGGATTCGTTCTCGAAGGGAGGATTCGGCATCCGCGGCGACCTCGGGTATCCCCGGTCAACGCCCCGCCCGCCGACCACCGACGGCCGGGACGAGGCGGTGGCGAGGTTACAGGGTCGAAGCGCCGTCGTCGAACCGCCGGCGGCGTGCCGGCGACCGCGTGCCGCCGCGCATCGGCCAGGGACGGGACGACCCGCGCCACGCGAAACCGGCGGCCCGGAATGGGCCGCCGGCCTCACCTCGTCCCGGCAGGGACGACCGTCACTTCGTGACGACGAACTTGCTCGCCTGCGTGGCGTCCGGGGTCCTCAGGCGGACGAAGTACAGACCGCTGGCGACACGCTCTCCCGACCAGTCCAGTCCGTGCTGACCCGCCTCGCGCCACTCGTTGACCAGGGTCTCCACGAGCCGGCCGCTGACGTCGAACACGGCGATGTGGACCGGGCCCGACCGCGGCAGCGAGTAGGACAGCCGCACGCGCCGCGCCCCGGGGTCGTTCGGCAGCACGCTCAGCCTCGCCGTGGCCAGCCGCACGGGGCTCACCATGGCCATCGGCACCCACCCGTCCGAGAGGGTGCACATGAAGGCCACGATCGCGTCCTCCTCGGCGTCCGTCAGGCCGAGGTCGCCGAGCTCGTCCACGTTGACGTTCTCCGCCACCTCGGGCGCCGGCCACATCTCGACGTCGCGCGTGTTGTAGAAGTGCACGACCTCCTTGAGGCTCTTGAGCGCGCCGTTGTGCATGTACGCCTTGGGGAAGTCCGGTTCCGGGCGCAGGTCCACGTTGCGCAGCGTGGGGACCTTATGCTTGCCCAGGTTCTCCGCCACCGCCGTGGCCTTGTCCAGCCCCAGCCCGCTGAAGTACTCGTCCGGCAGGCTGGCGAGGAAGCCACCCAGGCCCGGGTCCACCCACATCGCGCCTTCGGGATTGATGGGCTGGCCGTCGCTGAGGAGGACGTCGTCCATGGAGTAGAACGGGTTCCGCGGGTTCTTCGGCGTGCCCAGATTGTCGAAGGTGTAGTCGGTGAAGAGCGGCGCCATGTGGCACGCGGCGCACATCCCCTTGCCCTCGAAGAGCTCCTTGCCCCAGGCCTCCTCGGGGGTGAGCTCGGCCATGCCCCGCTCGACCAGGTCGAACTTCGACGAGAACGCGTTGACCTCGGACGAGCCTTCGTAGGCGCCGATCGCCATGCCGACGCGGTCGTACTCCATGGCGATGTCGGCTTCCGCCAGGCTGAGCGGCGCGCCCCACACCTCCGTCCACAGGTGGACGTACTTCGACGCCGCCACCTGCTCGAGCACCGCGCGCATGCTCGGGTTGTTCTGCTCGACCGGGTTCAGGAACGGGCCCAGCGCCTGCTCGACCGCCGGGTTGCCCAGTCGCCAGCCGGTGGCGCGGCCGTCCCAGAAGTTCCCGCCGACGAACAGACCCTCGACCGCGTCCCAGTGGAAGTTCGGCGCCGTGGTGGCGTAGGCGGCGCTGGGCGGCTTGCGGTTGCCGAAGCGCTGCGGCACGGCACCGCGGTAGACGGCGCCGTGCTTGTTGATGCCGCCGATCGGTCCGGTCCAGCCCACGCGTGGCGCGTGGCAGCTGGCGCAGGACATGTTGTCCGGCGAGGCGATCTTGTCGAAGTAGAGCTCCTTGCCGAGCTGCTCCCGTGGCGTCAACTGCGCGGCGGCCGTGGCCGCCAGCAGGAGCAGGGAGAGCGCGACGAGGACGAGTACGACACGGCGACGGTGCATGCCCACCTCCTCCGCGCGTGTGGCGCGGCACGCGGTACCCCGTCGTCCGGGCCCGCGCGGCGTGCGGCGCCGGCGCGCGGAGGCGACCCCGTCCCGGCGGCGGGGAGCTTTCGACGCGGAACGATAGTATCAGGGGATTGTCAGGCCGTTCAGCAGGAATCCGAAAGGGGCCAAGGTTGTGCAGCCGCCCGAGCGCGCGAAGGCCGGCGGCCCGCTATGGGCCGCCGGCCTCGTCCGCCCGCTCCTCACAGCGCCCGGCCCCCTCCGCCCGCGCCGCCTCTGCCAGGGCCCTCTGCCGCGCCGGCTCGAACTCGTCGCCCGGGTACCAGCGCGGCAGCTGGTCGGCGTTCGCCGCGCCCAGCGCCACCTCGTAGCCGAGCTGTGTGTCCTCCACCGCCCCGGAAAGGTCCCAGTCCGGAAGCATCTCGTCGTTCGGCTGGTGGTAGCGGTACCGCAGGAACTCGAGGTCGTGCCGTTCCCCCCAGTCGTCCGGCCGGCCGATGTACTCGCGGCCCGAGCCGAAGTAGAGCGAGGGCACGCCGGCGCGGGCGAAGCTGAGGTGGTCGGCTCGGTAGTAGTAGCCCTTGTCGGGCTCGGGATCGCCCACCACCCTGCGTCCCTGCGCGCGGGCCGCGGCGACGAGGCGGTCCTCGAGGTCGCACTTGCCCCGGCCGACCACGGCCACGTCGGCCGTGCGCCCCCACACGTTGGCGCCGTCGAAGTTCAGGTCGGCGGCGAGACGGCCGAGGGGGAAGGTGGGGTGGGCGACGTAGGCGCGGGCGCCGAGCAGGTTCTGCTCTTCCCCCGCGGTGAAGACGGCGACGACGCTGCGCCGCGGCCGCGGCTGCGTGGCGGCGAAGGCCTCGGCCAGCGCCAGCACCTGGGCGCAGCCGGTGGCGTTGTCGAGTGCGCCATTGTGGATGCGGTCGCCGGTCGAATCGGGCGCGCCGATGCCGAGGTGGTCGTGGTGCGCCGTGAGCACCACCGCCTCGCCCTTCAGCTTCGGGTCGCTCCCCGTCAGCACGCCGACGACGTTGCCGGTCTCCCCGTGCCGCACGTCCACGTCGAAGCCCAGCGACGTGCGGACACCGAGCGGCACCGGCGCGAAGTCGCGCCGGCGAGCGGCGGCGACCAGCGCGTCGAGGTCCCGGCCACCCAGCGCGCACAGGCGGCGCGCCGCCGGCTCGGTGAGCCAGCTCTTGAAGCGCAGCCGCGGCTCGTCCCCGGCGGGCACGTCCCACAGCGTGCCCGACCACGAGCGCTCGACCACGTTCCAGCCGTAGCCGGCCGACGGGGTCGTGTGCACGACGATGACCGCCGCCGCGCCCTGGCGGGCGCCCTCCTCGTACTTGTAGTCCCAGCGCCCGTAGAAGAGCCGGGTCTTCCCGGCGAACAGCGTGGAATCCCAATCGGGGTCGTCGTTCAGCACGAGCAGCACCCTGCCGCGGAGGTCCGCGCCCTTGAAGTCGTCCCAGGCGAACTCCGGCGCGCGGATGCCGTAGCCGACGAAGACCACCTCGGTGTCGTCGAGCGTCACGCGCGGCTGCTGCAGCCCGCTGCCACCGACGTATTCGTCGCGCCAGGTGAAGGAGGCCTCGCCGCCGGGACCCGTGAACCGCCACGGGCCCATGTCGGACAGCGTCTGCCCGACGATGGGGACGGCCTGCTCCCAGGTCCCGCCCGCTCCCGGCTCGAAGCCGGCCTCCGCCAGCCGCCGCGCCAGGTAGGCGCGCGCCATGCGGTCCCCGGCAGTGCCGGGGCCGCGCCCCTCCATCGAGTCGGCAGACAGCGCCGCGACGTCGCGCAGCATGCCGGCGGCGGTGATGCGTTCCGCCGGGGTCGGCGGTGCCGGGCGCGGATCCCGCGCACCCGCGCCACGCGCGGGCCCGACGGCGAGGATGAACCCCGCGAGGAACAGGACGACGAGAACGCTCGAGCGACGGAGTGACGGCGACATGAGGCCTCCTCGAGTCACTGGTGGCGCGGGGCCGGACGGTCGTCGGCAGCTTAGCCGTCCGGCCGCGCGACAGCCACCCGCACGGCGCCGGCGCACCGAAGCGAAGTCCCGGCGCGGGCCACCGACGTGGACCGGGCCGGG
>JAXDBZ010000102.1:0-4222 GCA_034678345.1 Candidatus Eiseniibacteriota bacterium | reverse complement strand
GCCCCGGTTTCTTGACACCCCGCGAGGCCGTTCCTATAGTCTGCCGCTCATCATACCGGGCCACCGTTCCACCTTCCCTTTGCCCGGGAGAAGGAGCCTCCATCGCATGATTCATCGCATCGGCTGGGTGAGCCTCGCCGCCCTGGTGCTGCTCACGGTCGCCTCGACGTGCCTTGCGGCGGACGGCGAACCGGCCTACAAGGCGGGTAAGGGCGGGATCGGGGGCCAGATCGGCGGCTCCTACTTCGGCTTCGACCGCATGTTCGGCAGTGGCTGGTTCGGCGACTACTCGGACGGGGCGCTGCCGCGCTTCGCCGTCGCCGGCCAGTTCCGCTTCGTGCAGAGCAACCACTGGCGCTGGCAGGTGAGCCCGGGCTTCACCTGGTCGGCCTACGAGACCGCCACGCCACTGCCCATGACGGACCTCAACGCCCCGCAGGACCGGGTCAAGGACCGCGTGCTCACGCTGCTGCTGCCGGTCACCGCGCAGTTGCAGTACGTCACGCGGCGCGGCTCGTGGCTCTACCACGCCGGCCTGGGCCCCGGTGTGTACCGCGTGTGGGTCCAGAACCACCGCAAGGTCCTGCGCGATCCGGTGTCGCTCGATCTGCACCGCGGCCTGTACGCGGGCGGGACCTTCGAGCTGGGCGCGGAGCGCTTCCTCAAGTCCATCACCACCACCAGCGTCGAGCTGACCTGGGCGAACCACCTCGTCTTCACGCAGCGCGACGAGCAGTTCCCCAGCGGTTTCAACAGCAACCTGATGGCGATGGAATGGCGGCTGGGGATCAACTACTACTTCGACCCGCTGCGGCAGAAGACGGCGGGCATCGAGATCCCCGAGGCCAAGTGAACCGGCCGGGAGCCGCGGCGCGGAGCGCGCGCGGCGGCTCCCGCGCCGCCGCCGCATCCACCGGCTGCGAGGTCCGCCGTCATGAGTGACCGGATCCGCTGGGACGAGAAGATCGGCCCCGTCGCCCTCACCTTCGACGACGTCCTGCTGGTCCCGGCCTACGCCGCGCTCCACCCCCGCGAGGTGGACGTGCGCACGCGCTTCTCGCGCCGCATCGCCCTGAACGTGCCGCTGGTCAGCTCGGCGATGGATACGGTCACCGAGTCCGAGCTGGCCATCGCCCTGGCCCGCGAGGGCGGCATCGGCGTGATCCACAAGAACCTGGCCATCGCCGAGCAGGCCGCGCAGGTGGACCGCGTGAAGCGCTCGGAGAGCGGCATGATCACCGACCCGGTCACGCTGCCGCCCACCGCAACGCTGGGCGAGGCGCGGGCCCTCATGGCCCGCTTCCACATCTCGGGCGTGCCCATCACCGAGGACGGACGGCTGGTGGGGATCCTCACGAACCGCGACCTGCGCTTCGAGGACGCCGCCGGGCGCCGGGTCGCCGAGGTGATGACGCACGAGGGGCTGGTCACCGCGCCCGTCGGCACGACCCTCGAGGAGGCGCGCGCGATCCTGCAACGGCACCGCATCGAGAAGCTGCCGATCGTGGACGCCGCCGGGAGGCTCCAGGGCCTGATCACGGTGAAGGACATCGAGAAGCGCATCCGCCACCCGCAGGCCTGCAAGGACACCCTGGGGCGGCTGCGCGTGGCCGCGGCCGTCGGTGCCGGCGGCGACGCGCTCGAGCGGGCCGCCGAGCTGGTGCGCGCCGGCGTGGACGCCCTGGTCGTGGACAGCGCCCACGCGCACTCCGCCGGCGTCCTGAAGGCCGCCGCCGCGGTGCGGGAGCGCTTCGCCGAGGTGGACCTCGTGGTCGGCAACGTCGGCACCGCCGCGGGGGCGGAGGCGGTCGCCGCGCTGGGGGCCGACGCGGTCAAGGTCGGCATGGGGCCCGGCGCCATCTGCACGACGCGGGTGGTGAGCGGGGCCGGCATGGCGCAGATCACCGCCGTGCTCGAGGCGGCCCGCGCGCTGGAGGACCGGGGCGTGCCGGTGATCGCCGACGGCGGCATCAAGTACTCGGGCGACATCGTCAAGGCGCTGGCCGCTGGCGCCCACTCCGTCATGATCGGCGGCCTGTTCGCCGGCACCGAGGAGAGCCCGGGCGAGGTCGTGCTGCTCGAGGGCCGCGCCTACAAGGTCTATCGCGGCATGGGCTCGCTGGCGGCGATGGCGGCGGCCAAGGGCAGCCGCGAGCGCTACTTCCAGGACGACACCGACGAGCTCGCCAAGCTCGTGCCCGAGGGCATCGAGGGCCGCGTGCCCTTCAAGGGCCCGCTCGAGCGCACGGTGTTCCAGATGGTGGGCGGTCTGCGCGCCGGCATGGGCTACTGCGGCGTGCGCGACGTCGAGGAGCTGCGCGCCCGCGGCCGCTTCGTCCGCGTCTCGCCCGCCGGCCTGCGCGAGAGCCACCCCCACGACATCACGATCACCAAGGAAGCGCCCAACTACGGCGAGCCTGGCCGCCGCTGAGCGGCGGCGCCGCGGACGAGCTACCGCCCCGGCAGCTCGAAGTGGAAGTCGGGGTCCAGCTGGCGGATCTCGCCGACCAGGCGCTCGAGGCTCTCGGCGGTCTCCGCGTCGGGCCTCGCCCGCCACGCCGAGTAGAGCTCGAGCAGCTCGTCCTGCTTGCTGCGCAGCAGCTCCTGCACGGCCGCCTCGTTGGCGGTGCGCACCAGCCGGTAGACCTCGCCCTGCGCGAAACGCTCGGCCAGGTCGAGCGGCTCGCCGCGCATGTGGGAGAGGATGCGCAGGTAGCGGTCGAAGCCGGCCGCCAGCTTCTCGAGGACCTCGGCCACGCCCGCGTTCTTGCGGTGCATGCGCTGGCTGTAGGTGTAGGCGAAGTGGTAGTAGGTGCGGCCGCGCCCGACGTAGGCCTCCTCGCTCGGCTGCGTCCGGGTGCGCTCGTTCTCGGGCGGGCCCGGGTGGTCGAACAGCCCGACCGAGAGCAGCAGGAAGTCCGAGCTGGTCTTGTGGATCAGGTACTGGATGCGGGCGTCGCTGGAGGCGGACAGACGCCGGAACACGTCCACGTCGTAGCGCGACAGGAACCGCCGCGACTGCTCGGCGTACTCCGGGTTGATGAAGGCGTGGAGCAGATGGGCGAGGTAGACGTCCACGTCCTCGTCGTAGCACTCGGGGTTCGACACCAGCCCGGGCTCGATGCGGCTGTAGAGCAGGCAGTTGACGGTGAACTGGTAGGCCGGCTGGACATTGCGGTGCGTCTCCTTGACCTGGATGTCGAGTCGGGGATCCATCGCACGCACCTCCCGGCGGCCGAAACCGCGGTGACGCGGGAGTCCCTCCGCGACGTCGCCTCCCTGCTCCAGACCGGTCCTCTCGTCCCGGCAGGCCTGCATCCGTCGTGCCACCGGCGCGGGGCGGACGGCGCCCACGCGGCCGCATGCACGTGCGCGTCCGGCGCCCGCGGCCGGGTGGTCCGCAGCCTCCGTTCCCGGAGTGATTTGGCGCAGGGGCGCCCGGCCGATGGGGGTTCTGGCGCTATCGGACTCCCGCCCCCGCACGGATGCCGGACGTGCGGCGGAGGCGCCGCAGCGGCGCGGACTGTGCGAGCATTTTCGAAAGGACTTTGACAATCGGCTCCCGCAGCCCGCGGTGCGGCAGCCACATCGGGGCGGCCGGGCGGGAGGTGGCGGCGTTGCGCGGTGCAACATCCGCCCCCCGGGCGCTGGCCCGGCCGGGCCGCCTCCCGCGGATCCACGCGGGGCATGTCACTTGCGAGTACACCGGTTGTGACCCAGCATCCGACCAGGGCAACCATGCGCGACACCCAGACTCCCGCGGCCGTCGGCGCCGCCTCCGCCACCAGCGTGGTCCATCCCGGGGCCGGCCTGCGCCTGCGCCTCTGGCTCGGCTTCCTGCTCATCGGGGCCGCCGGAGCGGCCGGCATCCTCGGGCTGTCGGCGTGGGCCGCGCCCGCGGACCCGCTCTTCGACCCGCGGGCCTTCGGCGTCTGGCCGTGGGCCGCCGCGCTGCTGTGCCTCTCGCTGGCGGTGGGCTTCGCCCTCTGGCTCGACCACGCCGTCGCCTCGCACGTGCGCGGCCTGTGCCGCGCCATCGCCGGCGGCGATCCGACCGAGCTGGGCACGCTGCCGGCCGCCGCGGGCTGGGGCGAGCTGTCGCTCCTGACCGCCCAGCTGCAGAGCCTCATCGCGCGGCACCGCGAGATGAGCCGCGCCTCGCTCGACCTGGAGGAGTTGCGGCACCGCATCCGCGTCGTGCGCGTGGCGGTCGAGGGCCGGG
>JAXDBZ010000101.1:0-7722 GCA_034678345.1 Candidatus Eiseniibacteriota bacterium | reverse complement strand
TCGCTGGCCCTCCCGGCGCGCCACTTGGCGCCTCTCAACCGAGCATCAGGCCGTGGTTCGACTCTTGCTGGGGATGCAGGTGACGCGGCTCGCATGGCCATTTCCCGCGCCTATGCGGCCTGCGTGGACATGGCAGACCGCAGCAAGTCCATGCTGCGCAGCCACGCCTCAATCTGGTTCCAACTGGGAGTGACTGGGGACGCCACCTTCCTCCACTGCGGCGCAGGGACTTGCGGGTGCGGTGAACGCCCCTTGTGCCCCAATTGTCCCCGAACTGTGCTCGTCGCGCGCAAGTCCAACTGGCGGTCGACCGTCTCTGCAGTAGTCCAGACCGAGCTGCGTCGGCTGACTCGCGGGACACCCTCCCACCGACACGCACCCGCCGCGGCAGTGCTGGGCCGTGGCCGCGTCTCTCGTTGACGCGTTGCTGCCCAGGGCGGGACAATGGATGCTCACAGCGCTCCCAAGGAGCCCTCATGTTCGGCCGCCGCCTCTCCTGGATCGCTCTTGCAGTACTCGCCGCGACCCCGGCAAGCGCCCAGGTCGTCCGGCCGGACTTCTGGGGCACCGATGGCGAGGTCACCTCGATAGCCCGGGTCGGGAACACGATCTACCTCGCGGGCTCGTTCACCAACGTCGGTCCGGCCACGGGCGGGGCGGTCCCGATCGACCGCAGGACCGGCGAGCCCTGGCCGTGCTTCCCGCGCGTCAACGGCGTCGTCCACGTCGTGATCCCCGATGAAGCCGGGGGCTGGTTCGTCGGCGGTGACTTCACGGCGGTCGAGGGCGAGCCGCACCACAACGTCGCCCACCTGCGCGCCGACGGCACCGTGGACCCGTGGGACCCGGACGTCGGGGACGTGGAGTACGTGATCACGTCGGGCACGGTGAACCCGATCCACACGGTCTCGGCGCTGGCCCTGGACGGCGACGTGCTCTACATCGGCGGTCGCTTCGAGGTCGTCGGCGGGCAGCCGCGGCACGCCCTCGCGGCGGTCAGCGCTACGACCGGCGCCCTCACCGACTGGAACCCGCAGCCCGACAAGTTGGTGACCGCGTTGACGGCGAATCGCGGGACTCTCTTCGTGGGCGGCAGCTTCACCACGATGGCGGGGCAAGCCCGATCGCGCGCGGCGGCGTTCCGACTCGGCGACCGCAGTCTCACCCCCTGGAACCCCGCCGCCGACGGCACGGTCCTGACCATCGCGCTGGCGCGGAACCTGGCCTGGATCGGGGGCGAGTTCGACCACGTGGGCGGCCACCTGCGCAATTCCATAGCCGCCGTCACCCTCGAAAGCGGTGCCGTGACCCCGTGGGACGCGGCGCTCAAGCCCCGGCGGCAGTACATCGCGCACGGCACCTGGGTGTGGCCGTTCGTTTCGAGCATCGTCGCCCGCGGCAACACGCTGTTCGCGGGTGGGTACTTCGACTCCACGGGCGGCGTCGCCCGCTGGGCGCTCGCGGAACTCGACCTCACCACCGGCCGGGCAACCAGCTTCGACGCGCACATCGACGGTGGCCAAGTGAAGGCCCTGGCGCTGCAGGGCCAGACATTGTACGTCGCCGGGTACCTGTACGGCTTCGGTGACGCTGCCCGACCGAACCTCGCCGCGCTCGACGCGCGCACCGGCCTGGCGACGGCCTGGAACCCGAGGGCCGACGGCATCGCACTGGCACTCGCCGCCGACGGCAACACGGTGCTGGCCGGCGGGCAGTTCACGAGCATGAAGGTGTGGGAACCACGAAAGGGCCTGGCCGCGCTCGACGCCACCTCGGGCCGGGCGCTGCCGTGGAACCCGACGCTCGACGCCCCGTACTACGCGACCGTCGCGGGCGGCAGTGACCGCGTGTACGTCTCGGGGCGGTTCACGAGCGTGGACGGCCAGCCGCGCGGGCACTTCGCGGCCTTCGACGGCGTGAGCGGGGCGCTTGCCGACTGGAACCCGTGGACGAGCGGCGTCACCAGCCTCGACGCGGAGCGCGTCCGGATGGTCGTGGTCGGCGACACGGTGTACGTCGCCGCCCCGGTGGAATCCATCAACGGCGTGCCCCGGCACAACCTGTTCGCCGTGGACGGGCGTTCCGGCGCGCTGCTGCCCTGGGCGCCGAATCCCCGGGCGCGGCCCTACCACTACGGTTCCAGGGCCGGCCAGGTCGGCGCCATGGGAGCGTTCGACGGCACGCTCTTCGTGGCCGGGGAGTTCGACACCATCGGCGGCGCGCCGCACAGCCTCGTCGCCCAGCTCGACGGCACGACGGGACTGGCCACTCCCTGGGTCCAGAACGCCGACCCGCTCGCCTCGCTGACCCGGTTCTACCCGAACGCGATCCTGTCCGACGGCAGCACTGTGTTCGTTGGTGCATGGTTCTATCTCTGGCCCGAGTACATGGGCCTGCTCGCGTTCGACCCGTCTGGAAGCGTGCTCCCCTGGACGCCCGTGCTCGAGTCCGAAAACGCGACCGTCGTGGGGAGTCAGCCCGAGGCCCGCGCGATGGCCCTGCACGGCAACACCCTGTTCGTGGGCGGCCGGTTCGACCGGATCGCCGGCGAACTGCGGCCCGACCTCGGCGCGATCGACGCGACCACCGGCGCAGTGCTGCCCTGGGACAGTGACATGCGTACCGGATACACGCACCCGTTCGACGCCGTGGACGCGCTCACGCTTGCCGACGACGTCCTGTACGTGGGTGGCCGCTTCACGCGGCTCGGCGGGTACCCGTCGCGAGGCTTCACGGCGCTTGCTCTGACGCCGCAATCTGCATGGCAACGCAGGGCGATCGCACCCGCGACGGCGCGCGGAGTGACTCTCGCGCTGACGCCGAACCCCGCCCGCGGCAGTGTGCGAATCGCGTTCTCGCTGCCGGCGCCTGGGATGGTCAGCCTGGGCGTCTATGACGTTGCGGGCCGCCGCGTCGCTGCACCGCTCGACCGCAGTCTTGAGCGCGCCGGCGACCACACCTTGACGCTCGATACCGCTCACCTGCGGGCCGGCATCTACTATGGCCGTCTCGAGACCGACGGGGCGGTGGTCACGCGGCGTTTCGTGGTGTTGGACTGATTCGACCGCGGGGCACGCTGTCCCTCAATTGTCCCCGAACCATCGTCGGCAACCGTCTACTCCTGTCGGTCATCGTCGTCTGAGTCTTTGCGCGAATCGTTGTCTTTGTGCGTTTGGCCGACAGGGTGCGACGATGGTTTCACCCGGCGCGGAGCTTCAACTCCCGTTGGGGACGCCAGAGAGAAGCGATTCGCAAGTCCCGTTGCTGCTGCCGGCTCCCGCCTTATCGGCCGGGCACCCAGACCACGCGAAGTCCTATCGAGTAGCCCCAGTCCCGTGGGTCGTGATGGCGGCGGCAGGCCGAGCGCGCGCGGGCCGCGCCGAAGGCCCAACTGCCTCCGCGGATCACCTTGCGAGTGCCGCGGGCCGGGCCGCAGGGATCGATGGTCCGGCCGGCGGGGTACGGGCCGTACCAGTCTGATGTCCATTCCCATACGTTGCCGTGGCAATCGTACAGACCCCAGGCGTTGGGTGGATAGCTGCCCACGGGCACCGGGCCTCTCTGCCCGCGGCTCAACGCGTCGCCCGCGCCCGGAGAGCGGGCTTCGCAGTTGGCCTGAGCTTCCTCCAGGCGCGCGCCGGTGTTGAAGGGCGTCGGCGTGCCTGCGCGGCAGGCGTACTCCCACTCCGCCTCGGTGGGCAGGCGGAAGTGCTGGCCGGGGGCTCGCGCCTCGAGGCGGCGCAGGTAGTCCTCGACCTCCCGATAGGAGACCGCCACGATCGGTTGGCGGGGATCCCCGGTGCGGAACGGGTTGGGCTTCTCGGGATGCCGTTCCCCCGGCCCCATCACGCGCTGCCACTGGGCGCGGGTCACCTCCGTCCGCGCAATCCAGAAACCTCGACTGAGAACCACTTCGTGCTGAGACTCGTCCGTTCCCCGGCCCGCCTCTCCATCCGGGCTTCCCATGAGGAACCGACCGGGCGGCAGGAACACGAACTCCAGACCGCTGACGGGGTCGCGCCGAGGGGCGGCGGCCTTCGGGCCGCAGGACCCTGCCGCCGTCATGGCTGCACAGACGATCGACACCACGGATACGGTGAGACGGGTCATGACGGCCCCAGTGTACGCGCGATTCGAGTCGCCCGCTCGGGTCGGCGCCTGCGCCCCCCCCGTGACCTCCGGGAGCGCGATGGGCCCTCACACCAGGTGGTGAGCGCCGGGCAGTCCCCGTTCGGGGTCGGCGAGGGACACGTCCGGCGCAGGGTGTGGCTCGATCCCGCTGGGCCCTTCTTCCGTCCGGGTCCCCCGCTCCACTACCATGCTTCCGTGACCGAATCGACCCTCCATCCCTGGGAGCGGTCCGCGCCCGAGCGGACCGGCAAGCCCTCGGCCTTCGCGCTGCTGCCCGAGGACTTCGCCGCTCTGGGCGCGCCGGGGCGGGCCGAGCATCTCTTCGTCCAGTGCCAGCATCCCCGGGGCTGGGTCGAGGGCCGGCCGCGGCTCGGCCGCGCGAGCCGCGAGTCGATGTCCCGGCAACTCGACATGACGCTCCCCGAGGTCCTGGAGAAGCACGTCTCGGAGGATGGCAGCACGAAGTTCGTGCTGGGCCTCGCCGACGGCGAGCGCATCGAGGCCGTGCATCTTCCCGACGAGTTCCACGATCCGCGGCTGACGCTCTGCCTCAGCAGCCAGGTGGGCTGCGCCATGGGCTGCACCTTCTGCGCCACCGGCGTGGCGGGCATCACGCGCAACCTGACCGCGGGCGAGATCGTCGGTCAGGTGCTGGTCCTCCTCCGCGCGCTGGGAACCGGGCCGAGGCGGCGGATCACGCTGCTCTTCATGGGTATGGGCGAGCCGCTGCACAACCTCGACCACGTGCATCGCGCCATCCGTGTCTTCAACCACCCGCGGGGCCTCAACGTCAGCACCCGGCGCATCACGGTGTCCACCTGCGGCCTGGTCAAGGGCATCGAGCGCCTGGCGCAGATGTCCCCGCGGCCCTGGCTGGCCCTCTCCCTCAACGCCACCACCGACGCGGCCCGCAGCGCACTGATGCCGGTGAACCGGGCGGGGAACCTGGCGCGCCTGCGCCAGGCGCTCGCGGCGTGGCCGCTCGGCCCCCGCGAGCGGCTCCTGATCGAGTACGTGCTGATGGCCGGCGTCAACGACACCCCGGACGACGCCGATCGCCTCGCCGACTGGCTGGGCAGTCTGCGCGAGCGCCACAACCTCAACCTCATCCGCATGAACGAGCATGCCGCGTCGGCCTTCAGGGCCCCCGACGAAGCCCGGCTCGCGGACTTCCTCGAGCGGCTCAAGGCGCGCGGCTGCTTCGTCACGGTCCGCAAGAGTCGCGGGCGAGACGTGAAGGGGGCCTGCGGCCAGCTGGCGCGGGCAGAGGTCCGCCGGGGCCCGGAGGTCATGCCTTCGGAGCACCGGCCATGATCTCGTTCATGACCGCCCTGATCGTCTTTCTCGCCCTGGCGACGGCGGTCTTCTTCCTGGTGTACCGCCCCTGGCATCTGCGTTGGGGTGCCACGACGGACGAGGTCGGGCGGGCGCTGCCGGGCGATGGCGAGCTGTTCGATTCGTCCTTCACCGCCACGCGCGCCATCACGGTGCGCGCGCGTCCGGAAGACGTGTGGCCCTGGCTCGTGCAGATCGGCTTCGGCCGCGCCGGCTGGTACAGCTACGACTGGCTCGACAACCTGGGCCGTCCGAGCGCCGAAAGCATCATCCCCGAGCTGCAGACCCTGCGGATCGGCGACTACGTGCCGATGTCCGCCAAGGTGGACGAGCGCACGGCCTTCCGCGTGGCGCGCTTCGAAGCGGACAGGATGCTGCTCTGGACCAAGCCGGACAGCACGTGGGTGTGGGTCCTCGAGCCGCTGGACGAGCGGCAGACGCGCGTGCTCATGCGGCTGCGGTGCCACCACGACCCGGGCTCGCCGCTCGGGCTCGCGGGCATCCTGCTCATGGAGCTGGGCGACTTCCCGATGTGCCGCCAGCTCCTCGTGAACCTGCGCCGCCGCGCCGAGGGCCTGGCCGCGTCGCGGGCGACCGGAGTCGCGGGGCCGACGGCACGCGACTCCGCCGGGCCTGCCTAGCGGATGAGGCTCAGCCACGTCGCGGCCGAGCTTCCTCCCACGACCAGCCGCGCGACGTAGCTCCCCGGCTCCATTCGCCGCCCATCATCGTCCCGGCCGTCCCAGGAGGCACCGTGGACGCCGGGCTGCAGGTCGGCGGCCACCAGCGTCCGGATCAGCCGCCCGCTGACGTCGTACACCGCCAGCCGCACGTGAGCAGCGGCCCCGATCTCGAACCGTAGCGCCGTCGTCGAACGGAACGGGTTCGGGCCACTCGCTTCGAGCCGCACGCATGGGGCCCGCGGCCCGTCCTCCACGCCGGCCGCACCGGCATAGCGGAAGCAGAGGCTGTCCAGCACGGGGCTCGCGGCCAGCCCCGCGACCATGTCCACCTCGCACCTGACGAATTCGCCGGCGCACGGCTGCACGAGATCGGCCGAACCGCTTCCCGGCGCGAGAGTGAACTCTCCCGCGTACTGCCACAGGACGCTCCCTCCCGTCCCCGCCTCGCCGCAGTACATGCGGACGTTGATCCCGCTCCAGTCGTCCGGAACGGTCGCCGACCAGTCGAGGCCCTGCCACGTCACCAATCCCTCGAGGGCGCGCAGGGCGGTCGCCTGATTGCTCCCGGACCAGGCGGACCCCATGAACAGGTAGCCGGCCATGTAGTCCATCTCGGAGAGCGACAGCGACACGGCGATGGGCCCAGTGAGGAAGACCCCGTCGAACGCGAACGCGACGCTGCTCAGATCGGCCGTGGGCCGCGGATTGGGGATCGCGACGATGTCGCCGTACTGACCGGTGCAGAGGGTGACAAAATCGCTCACCTCCTGCGTGGACCAGTCCGAACCGGACGCGTCGCGCGGGTGGACGCTGGCGCTCGCGATGGGGACGAGGACCGTGACCGGCCCGCCGCTGGCGTAGTTCAGGGTGACGCTGTAGGGACTCGCGCCACCGTGCGACCCGAACGTGAGGAACCTCAGGGACACGGGCCGGGCCGCGAAGTCGGGCACGGGGAGCACCGTGCCGTTCGCGAGGGTCGCCACGCTGACACCGCTGGTGTGCGGCCCCGCCCGCATCAGCCGGCCGTTGAACGCGTGCAGGGCCTCGGCCGCCCATGGGTTGTCCGCAACCCTCAGGCACCCCTCGCTCCCGGTGAATCCGTTCGCGGGGCCGGATTTCGCGAGTTGGACGTCCCAGACCCCGTAGCCCCAGGGGTGCCGGTACCAGTAGCCGGACGGATCCAGCGCCTCGACTTCGCTGATCGCCAGTCCACCGCCCGGCGCGACCCAGGTGTTCTCGCCGCTCAGGCCCCCGAAGTCAGGGGCGATCCACTGCGAGCCCGATGCCGGAGACACGACGGTCGCCAGGAACGCGGTGAGGAAGAGCTGCTGGAACGACCGAAGCGCACGCATGGAGCCCCCGCACCGCGAGTGCCGCTGGCCACGCCGCCCCCACGCCCCGGGCAAGTCCGACCAGCGGATGCACCACCGCACCCCTGAATCCTACGCCGCCGTGACTCTGGCGACCACGGGGAATCGGGCCGCCGCCGGCGACATCGCAATCGTCAGGCGCTCAACGGTCGCCGCCGCTGACGACCGGCGCGTTGCCAACCCTCGTCCCCCGCGCATCCGCA
>JAXDBZ010000100.1:0-6162 GCA_034678345.1 Candidatus Eiseniibacteriota bacterium | reverse complement strand
CACCATGCGCTCGGCCACCGGCTCGTGTCTTCGCGCCGCGGCTGAACGGCGGGGCGAGACGCGACCCCGAAGGCGAGCGCATGGTGCCGTCAGCGAAGCCTTCGGGGTCGCGCGAGCCCCGCCGCATGACGCGGCCGGGCCTGCCAGCGCCGCCGAAGGACCGTCACCCGGCTTCCACGCGTGATCGATCCAGACCGACTCGAGCGGGTGCAGGTCGAGTGCGTTCGAGTAGATGCCGCGCACGTAGGGCTTCACCAGCTCGACCGTGGCGTAGTGATACACGGGGATGACCGGCCCGTCGGCGAGCAGGATGGCCTCGGCGCGCGCCAGCAGCTCCAACCGCGCCGCCGGGTCGGGCTCGGCTGCCGCGTCGCGCAGCAGCGCGTCGTAGCGCGCGTCGCGCCAGCCCGTGCGGTTGTTGCCGTCGTCGCCGCGCATGATGTCGAGGAACGTCCCCGGGTCGAGGTAGTCGCCGATCCACGAGCGCCGCGCCACGTCGTAGTCGAGCGACGTCGTCGCCTGCAGGGTGGAGCCCCACTCCATGTTCCGCAACTCGACCGGGATGCCCAGCGTCCCCGTCCACATCGCCTGCACCGCCTCGGCGATGCGGCGGTGGTCCTCGCTCGTGTTGAAGAGGATGGCCAGCTTCGGGAAGCCGCGTCCGCCCGGGTAGCCCGCCGCGGCGAGCAGCGCCCGCGCCGCGTCCGGGTCGTGGCCGATGCCCGGCGGCGGCTCGTAGCCCGGGTAGCCCTGCGGCGTGAGGCGGCCCCACGCCTCGCGCGTGCCCTTGAGCAGGTCGCGGGCGATGGCCTCGCGGTCGAGCGCCAGGTTGAGCGCCCGCCGCACGCGCGCGTCGTCGTAGGGCCGGCGCGTCGCGTTGATCGAGTAGAAGTACACCGCCTGGAACGGCGCGGTGCGGAAGTCGGCGTAGGCGCGCAGCCACGGCACGTAGGGCGAGGGGACGTAGCCGCTCGTGTTCCAGTCGAGCCGTCCCGCCTTGTAGAGATTGGTCGCGGTGTTCAAGTCGTCCACGCTGTAGGCGATCACGCGCGCGAGCCGGACATGCTCCGCGTCGCGGTAGCGCGGGTTGCGCGCCAGCTCGAAGCGGTCGTTCTGCCGCCAGCGCTCGAGCGTGAACGCCCCGTTCGAGACGATGTGCCCCGGCCGGGTCCAGGCGTCGCCCCAGCGCTCGACCGCGTGCCGCGGCACCGGCAGCCAGGCCGGGCAGGCGAGCAGGTGGAGGAAGTAGGGCACCGGCCGCGCCAGCCACACGACCAGCGTGGTGTCGTCGGGCGCGGCCAGCCCGAGCGCTGCGGCGTCGCCGGCGGCGAACGCTTCGGCCCCGGCAAGCACGTGCAGCAGGTTCGCGTTGCGTGAGGCGGTCGCGGGGTCGAGCACGCGCCGCCACGACCAGGCGAAGTCGCGCGCGCCGAGCGGCGCGCCGTCGCTCCAGGCGAGCCCCGGCCGCAGGTGGAACGTCCAGACCAGCCCGTCGGCGCTCGTCTCCCAGCGGGCCGCCTGCCCTGGACGCGGCTCCAGCGTGCGCGGGTCGGGCACGGTGAGGCCCTCGAACAGCGCCCGGGCGATGCGGCCGTCCGACTGGCCCGACACCAGCGACGGGTCGATGGTCTCCGGCTCGTTGCCGTTGTTGAAGCGGAGCACGTCCTCGCGCGGCACGCGCACGCTGCCGAAGAAGCGCGGGCCGGCGGGGTCGCGCGCCGGCCCGCACCCCGGCAGGGCGAGGACGGCGGCGATGGCCAGCCATGGCGTCACGCGGCGCATGCCGCAGGATAGCACGCGGGCGGCGGACTGGGCCGTGGATCGGGCGGGGCTGAGCGACCGAGTCGGTCCGCGCCGGACCTGTGGCGAGAGAGCCGCCGCGTGGCCAGCCGTTCGGGTGGTATGCTCTTGACTCACCGTCCGGAGGTGGCCCATGCGCCTTGCTCTGATTGTGCCGGTTGTGGCGATGTCGCTCGCCTTGGGCGTGGCGGACGCCGGGGCACAGCAGTGGGTCACGAACGCGACCTGTGACTCGGTGCTGATCGAGGGGGTCGTCTACCCACGGGTGTCCTTTGAGATTCAGAACTGTGGTGCGACTTGGGGGTCAGGCGAGCACGTGTTGGCCTGCCCGCTCGCTTCGACGGGTCCTGAGGATTCCTGCGGGGTCGTGAGTGCGGCGGGTCCAGAGAAGTGGTCCGTCCGGGTGGACACGTTGGCCACGGGCGAGCTGGTCGTCTTCTGGATACGATCGGCGGACGGCGCCCCGCGACTGCTTCCTCTCGGTGGATTCCAGCTGGCGCTGACCCCGGGGCACTCGTGTTGCTTCGAGTTCTACTTCACGTCGGCCATACCAGAACCTTTCGCCTATGAGACTGTCTGCTTCGAGTGCGGTCGTGTGGTTCCCGTCATCGGTCGAACCTGGGGGGGCCGTGAAGGCGCTCTACCGATGACGGCGTAACGTCACCGGCCCGCACGCCGGGAAGACCGCCCGGCAGAGCCTGCCGTACGCCCTCCGCGGTTCCTCGCGCCATTGGACCCGCACGCCCGGCCGTCGTAACCTGCTCCGAATGACGCGTCCCACCCGAGCCTCCCGTTCGCTGCGCACCCTCCGGCCCACGCCAGCCGTGGGCGTCAGCGTGCCCCGGCGCGAGGGCCCCGACAAGGTCACCGGCCGCGCGCTCTACGTGGACGACCTGAGCCTGCCCGGCATGCTGCACGGTCGCACCGTGCGCTCGTCCGTGTCGCGCGGCATCGTCAGGCGCATCGAGTTCGACCCGGCCTTCGACTGGAACGGCGTGGTCATCGCCGACCACAAGGACGTCCCCGGCGCCAACATCGTCACGCACATCACCGAGGACCAGCCGCTGCTGGTCGAGCGCGAGATCCGCCACGCCGAGGAGGCCATCCTGCTGGTGGCGCACCGCGACCCCGAGCGGGCCGAGGCGGCCCGGCGGGCGGTGCGGGTCGAGGTGGAGCCGCTCGAGCCGGTGCTGACCATCGAGCAAGCGCTCGAGGCGCGGGTGCGGATCCTGGGCAAGGACAACCTGCTCAAGCAGTACGCCATCGCCCGCGGCGACGCCGAGGCGGCCCTGGCCGAAGCCGAGGTCGTGGTCGAGGGCGAGTACCTCTGCGGACACCAGGAGCAGCTCTACATCGAGAACAACGGCGTCATCGCCGAGCGGGTGGACGGCGGCATCGTCCTGCGCGGCTCGATGCAGTGCCCCTACTACGTGCACCACGCCCTGCAGCGCATGCTCGGCCTGCCGCCCGAGAAGGTCCGCGTGATCCAGACGGTCACCGGCGGCGGCTTCGGCGGCAAGGAGGACTACCCCTCCGTCATCGGCGGGCACGCGGCGCTGCTGGCGTGGAAGAGCGGACGCCCGGTCAAGATCGTCTACGACCGGCTCGAGGACATCGCCGCCACCACCAAGCGGCACCCGGCCCGCGTGCGCATCCGCACCGGCCACCGCCGCGACGGCACGCTGGTGGCGACCGACGTGGACGTGGTCATGGACGGCGGCGCCTACCAGACGATGACGCCGGTGGTGCTCTCGCGCGGCGCGCTGCACGCCGGCGGCGCCTACCGCTGCCCGAACGTGCGCATCCGCGCCCGCGCGGTGGCGACGAACACGCCGCCCAGCGGCGCCTTCCGCGGCTTCGGCGTGCCGCAGACGGTGTACGCCATCGAGAGCCACATGGATCGCGCGGCCGCCCAGCTGAAGCTGGACCCCGTGACGCTGCGGCGGCGCAACGCGGTGGTGGTGGGCGACATCACGCCCACCGGGCAGGTGCTGCGCGAGAGCGTGAGCGCCGTCGAGGTGCTCGAGCGCACCGCCGAGCGCGCGGGCTGGGCGGAGAAGCGGCGCCGCTACGCGCGCGAGAACGCCGCGGCGGCGCGCGCCGAGAAGGCGGGACGGTTCCCGCCCGACGGCCGGCGGCTGCGGCGCGGCATCGGGCTGGCGCTGGGCTGGCACGGCGCCGGCTTCACCGGCAGCGGCGAGGTGCGCATCCAGTCGCTGGCCGCGCTCGAGCTGACGCCCGAGGGGCGGCCGTGCGTGCTGGCCGCCAACTGCGAGCTCGGCCAGGGCGCCATCACCGTGTTCGCCCAGATGGTGGCCGAGCGCCTCGGCGTGCCGGTCGAGCTGGTCGAGGTGGAGACGCCGGACACGGCGAAGGTGCCGAACAGCGGCCCGACCGTGGCCTCGCGCACGACCATGGTCGTCGGCGGGCTGCTCGAGCGCTGCGCCACCGCCATGCGCGAGCGGCTCGAGCTGTTCGCCGAGCGGGCGATCCGCGACGGCGCCGACTTCCAGCGCGTGGCGAAGCGCTTCCTGAAGCAGCGCGGGCCGCTGCGGGTGGAGCGGCGCTACCAGAAGCCGCCCGGGCTCGAGTGGAACGACCAGACCTACCAGGGCGACGCCTACCCCTGCTTCTCCTACGCCGCCACCGCGGTCGAGGTCGAGGCCGATCTCGACACCGGCGAGGTGCGGGTGACGAACGTCACCACCGCGCAGGAGATCGGGCGGGCCATCCACCCGGTGCAGTGCGTCGGGCAGATCGAGGGCGGCACGCTGCAGGGGCTCGGCTACGCGCTGCTCGAGGAGGTGCGCTGGAAGGACGGACGCGTCTGGAACGCGCAGCTCACCAACTACATCATCCCGACGTCCGTGGACGCGCCGCCGTTCGACGTCACGCTGGTCGAGAACCCGTTCCCGGGCGGGCCTTACGGCGCCAAGGGCCTGGGCGAGCTGCCCATGGACGTGCCCGCCGCCGCGGTCGTCGAGGCGGTGGCGCACGCCACCGGCGCGCGGGTGGCGACCATCCCGGTGACGCCGGAGCGGCTGCTGCGCGCGCTGGCGGGGGAGGAGACGCGATGAGCCCGCTGCGCACCCTGAGCCTTACCGTGAACGGCCGCCGGCGCCGCGTGCGCGTGCCGCCGATGAAGCGCCTGCTCGACGTGCTGCGCGAGGACTGCGGCCTGACCGGCACCAAGGAGGGCTGCGGCGAGGGCGAGTGCGGCGCCTGCACCGTGCTGCTGGACGGGGCCCCGGTGAACTCCTGCCTCGTCCCCGCGGCGCAGGCCGCGGGCGCGCGCGTCGTCACGGTCGAGGGCCTGGCGAAGGGTCCGGCGCTCTCGCTCCTGCAGCGCGCCTTCGTCGAGCGCGGCGGCACGCAGTGCGGCATGTGCACGCCCGGCTTCCTCGTCACCTCGCACGCGCTGCTGGCGCGGACGAGGGGCCGCGTGCCGTCCGAGGCCGAGGTGCGCACGGCGCTGGCCGGCAACCTGTGCCGCTGCACCGGCTACCAGCGCATCGTGGAGGCGGTGCGCGAGGCAGCGCGGCTGAAGGCGAGGCCGGCGCGGGCGAAGCGGGCCGCGAAGCGTGCTTCCCGCCCCGCGCGCAAGGCGGCGCGATGAGGGCCGCGCTCTCGAAGCTGGACGTGGTGCGCCCGCGCGACCTCGCGCACGCGCTGCGCCTCCTGCACGCCTCGCTGCGCGGCGAGCGGATGGTGCCGCTGGCCGGCGGCACCGATCTGCTCGTGCTGCTGAACACCGGCGTCGTGCCCGGGAAGCGCGTCCTCGACCTGTGGGGCCTGCGCGGCCTGCGCGGCGTGCGCGAGCGGACGGGCGGGCTCGAGATCGGCGCGCTCACCACCTTCAGCGACCTGCTCGGCGAGGCGCGCATCGCGCGGCGCTATCCGGCGCTGGCGGCGGCCGCCACCGAGGTCGGCGCCTGGCAGGTGCAGAACCGCGGCACGATCGGCGGCAACATCGCCAACGCCTCGCCGGCCGGCGACTCGCTGCCGGTCCTGCTGGCGCTCGAGGCGGTGGTGCTGGCGCGCTCGGTGCGCGGCCCGCGCGAGGTGCCGTTCACGAAGCTCTTCCTCGGCTACCGCGACCTGGCCCTCGAGCCGGACGAACTCATCACCGGGGTGCGCCTGCCGGCGCCGCCGCCCCGCGCGAAGCAGTTCTTCCGCAAGGTGGGCACGAGGCGCGCCCAGAGCATCTCCAAGGTCGTGCTCGCGGGACTGCTGCGCACCGGGCGCGACGGGCGCGTGGACCTCGCGCGCGTCGCGCTGGGCAGCGTCGCGCCGGTCACGCTGCGCGCATGCCGCGTCGAGCAGGTGCTGCTCGGCGCGCGGCCCGGCGCCCGCGCGCTCGCC
>JAXDBZ010000099.1:0-3321 GCA_034678345.1 Candidatus Eiseniibacteriota bacterium | reverse complement strand
GGCCGGGGGTCTTACCGCGGCCCGCGCCGGCGAGGCCCAGCAGCGCGCCGCCCGGGGGCACGCCGGCGGCGCGCTGCTGGGGATTCAGGCGTTCGAGGAGTTCCAAGGAGGTTCGTCGGCTCGGGGGTCGTCACGCGGGGCACCGCCGCGCGCGGCGCCGCGATCCGACGCCAATCTAGCCGATGGCCCGCAGGGCGTCCAACGCCGGGCGGCGAGCGCCGCTCAGAACTCGGGGCCGATGCTGAACTCCCAGTGCGGGCGGCCCACGTCGGCGAGATCCGTGCGCCACGCCGTGTCGAGCTTGACGACGAGCGACAGGACCGTCGTCCTCACCCCGGTGCCGAAGGACAGACACGGGCTGTCGAGACGGCGCGTGCCGTCGCTCATCCGCGTCAGGCGCAGCGGCGTGTCGCGGTCCCACACCACCCCGGCGTCGGCGAAGAGCGCCCCGCGCAGGGCGAAGCTGCCCAGCGGCACCGGTCCGACGACGCCGAGGCGGTCGATGAAGGGGAAGCGCAGCTCGGCGTTCAGCAGCGCGACGCGCGTGCCGGCCAGGCCGTAGAGCGGGAACCCGCGCAGCGTCGAGAAGCCGCCCACGAGGAAGTCCCGCGCGTCCCGCCCGTCGCTGCGGCCGGCCAGCAGCCGGGCGGCCAGCGCGTAGCCGCGCGTCAGGTCCCAGTAGTGCCGTGCGTCCAGCGTCAGGCTGCGGTAGGCGAGGCCGTCCGGGAACCAGGCGAGCGACGGCGCGAACGTCAGGCGATACCGCCCGCCGTTCACCGGCCCGGTCCGTCCCCAGAGCGTGTTGTCGCCCACCAGCGAGACCGCCGGGGTGGTCACCGACTCGTAGCGGCGCTCCGCCTCGACCAGCCAGCCGGACTCATCCTCGGCGTAGAAGAGTCGGTCCACGAAGACCTGCGAGAACTCGAGGTCGAGCCGGCGGAAGCGGTCGAAGGGATACGACGCGCCGAGCAGGCCGCCGAAGCTCCGCTCAGTGAAGATCCGCGCGCTGCCCAGCGCCTCGCCGGTCGTCGTGTAGCGGGCCGAGTAGGTGTTCTGGAGGCGGAGGATCCCCGCGCTCAGGTCCCAGCGCCGCGGCAGGTAGCTGTACACGAGCAGCGCGTTGGTCTCATCGATCGGGCGCCCGAGCACGTCGGCCGCGAGGTAGAGCCGATGGTCGCCGAGCAGGTCGCTGAAGGCGAGCTGCACCGTGCCGACCACCCCGAACCCGGTCGCCGCCAGCACGCCGCCGGTGGCGTAGTCCGCCTCCAGCCGCCCCCGATAGCGCACCGGCTCCCGGGCCAGCAGGGAATCCGGCAGCGCGAAGGGCCCGCCCCGTTCCGCGAGGGGGTTCCGCGTCGGCAGCACGGGCACCGTGTCCGCATAGACGGGGAACGAGGTGGCCCAGCGCCCCGTCTCGCGCGGCCGCAGCGTCGGCCGCTCCGGCCCCGCCGCCCCCGAGTCGGCGGCGACGGCGGGCCCGAGGCTGTCCCGCCCTCCCGCCGCCTCCAGCCAGCGCTCGGCCAGCGCGCCGCGCGGCACGACCTCCCGCCCGTCCTCCGGCGCGAAGCGCGCCTCCTCCGCGCCGAGGACCGCCTGGGGCGTCTCGCGGCGCAACCGCGCCAGCACCGCGTCCACCCCCACCGGCTGCCGCACCGCGAAGACGTCGTAGCCGCCGCGGTGGAAGGCGGAGAAGACCATCCGGTCGTCCTGCCGCGACCAGGACAGGCTGGAGACGCCGCCCAGGACCTCGGTGAGCTGCGTCAGGCTGTGGTCGGCCGTGTCGAACAGCACGATGTCGGAGGCGCCGCCACGGTCGGAGAGGAAGGCCAGCTTGCGGCCGTCCGGGGACCAGGCCGGGGAGTGCACGTCGCCCGCGGTCACCAGGCGCTCCGTGATCCGGCGCGCGGCCAGGTCGAGGTCGTACAGCCCGTAGCGCCCAAAGCCGCCCGGCACGCGCTCGGGGCGCAGCACCACCGGCGCCAGCCGGTCCGAGGCGAAGGTGACGGTGCGGCCGTCCGGGGTCCAGCACGGCTCCTTCTCGTCCCAGACGTCGTCGGTCAACCGTTCGCAGTCCCCGGTCCCGGTGTCCACCAGCCACAGGTCGGCCTTCCCGTCCTTCACGCCGGTCACTACCAGGCTGTCGCTGACCGGGGACCAGGCCGGGTAGGCGAGGCCGTCGCAGCCCGGGCGCAGCCGCCGCAACACGCGGCCGTCCGCCGCCGACACCACGTAGAGCACGTCGCGCCCGTCGCTCTTCGCCGTCAGGGCGAGCCGGCGCCCGTCCGGCGACCAGCCGATGGCGCTGCGGAACGAGGGGATCGCCTCGAAGTGCACGCCGCGCTCGCCGCGGATGATGCGGCGCAGCACCTTCCCGTCGTAGGCCGACATCACGTACACGTCCGTGTACTGCCGCCGGTCCGAGAAGTAGGCGATGCGATCGCCCTGCGGCGAGACGGCCGGGGCGGTGTTGAAGGCGCTGCCGTCCCGGGTGTGGTCGGTGAGCTGCCGGGCGAAGCGCTCCGGGTCCCGCCGCGTGGCGACCTCGGGCCAGTAGGTGCGGCGCAGCCGGTCGCGCCACTGCTCGTCGAAGCGGCGCACCGGCATCCCGATGACCCGCTGGAAAGCCCGGTCGAAACGCCGGGTGCGGCGCAGCTCGCGCAGGAGCCGCCGCAGACGCTCCTCCCCGAAGCGCTCCACCAGGTGCCCGACCGCCGACTGCCCCTGCTTGTAGACGAGGTAGCCCCCCGCCAGCTCGAGGGGAGGCAGGTAGCCCGCGACGATGCCGTCGCGCAGGAACATCTCGGCATTCGGCTCCAGCCCCAGCGAGAGGTACTCGGCCAGGCCCTCGATGAACCACAGCGGTGCGGCGAAGAACGACCGTTCGGCGAGCAGGCGCGAGGCCGAGCCCGCGTAGAGCAGGTCGAAGAGGTAGGCGTGCGCCAGCTCGTGGACCACGACGTGCCGCAGGTCCTCGTACGAGCCGGTGAAGGGCAGCACGACCCGGTTGTGCAGCACCTCGGTGAAGCCGCCCGTGCCGGGATCGATCAGCTCCGTGGTGACGTTGGTCTGGGCGAAGTCGTCGTGCGAGCCGTAGAGGATGATGGGGACGCGGTGGCCGAGACGGTGCCCCAGCCGGCGGGTGAACGACGCGTCGGTCTTCTCCGCCAGGTCCAGCACGCGCAGCGCCAGACTGTCGAGCCCGCGCGGGTAGTGCAGGAGGAAGTGGTCCGAGCCGCGTACCATCCAGACGGGCCGGCGGTCCTGCACCTTGTTCTGCCCGAAGTACTGCGCCCCGGCCGGCGCGATCGCCACCGCCAGCGT
>JAXDBZ010000098.1:0-8685 GCA_034678345.1 Candidatus Eiseniibacteriota bacterium | reverse complement strand
CTTCGCGCTCTTCCGCGACGTCGCCGCGCCGCGCCTGCGCATCGCGGCGCCGCCGCCCGTGCGGCGCGGGGGTCCCTACTCGCGCTGGGCGGTGGAGGTGCGCGTGGAGGAGGAGGGCAGCGGCGTGGACGCGCGGGCCTCGTGGCTCGAGGTGGACGGCCGGCGGGTGCCCGCCGAGTGGGACGCGGTGGCCGGCGTGCTGCGCTGGCGCCCGTCGCGGCCGCCGGCGCGCGGCGCGCACGAGGTCACCGCCATGGTCGTGGATCGCGCCGGGAACGCGCGGCGCCGGCAGGCGGGCTTTGTGCTAGATTAGGCCGCGCAGGGACTCGCGCGTGACCCGCGCGCCACGCCTGGACTCCGGATCGAGCGCGCCATGAAGTACGCGGACTTCGTCCACCTCCACAACCACAGCGACTACTCGATGCTGGACGGCGCCAGCACGATCGCCCGCATGGTCGAGCGGGCGGCCGAGCTGCGCATGCCGGCGCTGGCGCTGACCGACCACGGCTCGCTGTTCGGGGCGGTGCAGTTCTACCAGGCGGCCAGCAAGGCCGGCCTGAAACCGATCGTCGGCATGGAGGCCTACGTCACCCGCGGCCGCCGCCAGGACCGCAGCCGCGAGTCGCTGCACCACCTGACGCTGCTGGCCCGCGACGAGGCCGGTCTCCGCAACCTGATGCGCCTCTCGTCGCTCGCCTATCTCGAGGGCTTCTACTACAAGCCGCGCATCGACCACGAGCTGCTCGAGCGCCACGCCGAGGGGCTGCTGGCCCTGTCCGGTTGCCCGCAGGGCGAGGTGCCGGCGGCGCTGCTGGCCGACGACGAGGCGGAGGCCGAGCGCACGGCGCTGTGGCATCGCGACCTGTTCGGCGCCCAGCACTACTTCCTCGAGATCATGAACCACGGCCTCGACATCGAGGACCGCATCCGCGCCCGCATGCGGGCGCTGTCCGAGCGCACCGGCGTGCCGCTGGTCGCCACGAACGACAACCATTACCTGGAGGCCGACCACACCGAGGCCCAGGAGATCCTGCTCTGCATCCAGACCGGCAAGACGATGGACGACCCGAAGCGGATGCGGGCGATGACGAACCTGCACTTCCGCACGCCGGAGGAGATGCGGCAGGCCTTCGCCGATTTCCCCGACGCGCTGCGCAACACGGTGGCAGTGGCCGAGCGCTGCAACCTGCAGCTCAGCTTCGGGCGGCCGCTGCTGCCCGCCTTCCCGCTGCCGGCGGGGGAGAGCTCGCCCGAGGACTACCTGCGCAAGCTGGCCTGGGCCGAGCTGCCCGGCCGGGTACCCGAGGTGACCGAAGAGGTGCGGCGGCGCTTCGAGTACGAGCTGGACGTCATCTGCCGGATGGGCTTCGCCTCGTACTTCCTGATCGTGCGCGACTTCATCGCCTTCGCCCGCGGCCGCGGCATCGGCGTGGGCCCGGGGCGCGGCTCGGTGGCCGGCTCGCTGGTGGCCTACGCGCTGCACATCACCGAGATCGACCCGCTGGCGCACGGGCTCATCTTCGAACGCTTCCTCAACCCCGAGCGCGTGACGATGCCGGACATCGACATCGACTTCGACGACCTGCGCCGGCCCGAGGTCATCGACTACGTGCGGCGCAAGTACGGCGCCGACAGCGTCACCCAGATCATCACCTTCGGCACGATGGGCGCCAAGGGCGTGCTGCGCGACGTCGGCCGCGCGCTCGGCCTGGCCTTCGCCGACGTGGATCGCGTCGCCCGCCTGGTGCCGGACGGGGTGGGGGTGACGCTGGAGAGCGCGTTCAAGCTGTCGCCCGACCTCAAGAACCTGCCGCAGCGCGGCGAGCCTTACGCGCGCCTGCTCAAGAACGCGCGCGTGCTCGAGGGCATCGCCCGTCACGCTTCCACCCATGCCGCCGGCGTGCTCATCACGCCCGGCCCGCTGCTCGACTACGTCCCCCTTTACCGCCAGCGGGACGAGTCGGTCACCACGCAGTGGGACATGAAGTCGGTGGAGAAGGTCGGCCTGCTCAAGATGGACTTCCTCGGCCTGCGCACGCTGTCGGTGCTCGAGGAGTCGGTGCGGCTCATCGCGGCGAAGACGGGCGCGCGCCCCGATCTGGCGCGCCTGCCGATGGACGACGCCGCGGCCTACGCGCTCTTCCAGCGCGCCGACACGGTCGCCGTCTTCCAGTTCGAGTCCACCGGGATGCGGGACTACCTGCGCAAGCTCAAGCCGACCGTGTTCGAGGACCTGGTGGCGATGAACGCGCTGTACCGCCCCGGGCCGATGGAGAACATCCCCTACTTCATCGACTGCAAGCACGGCCGGCAGGTGGTGCGCTACGAGCACCCGGCGCTCGAGCCCATCCTGAAGAAGACGTACGGCGTCTTCGTCTACCAGGAGCAGGTGATGGAGGCCGCCCACCGTCTGGCGGGCTTCTCGCTCGCCCAGGCGGACGAGCTGCGGCGCGCCATGGGCAAGAAGATGGTCGCCGAGATGGAGAAGAAGCAGAAGGCCTTCCTCGAGGGCTGCGCGAAGAACCGCATCCCGGCGGCCCGGGCGACGAAGATCTTCCAGACCATGGAGAAGTTCGCCGGCTACGGCTTCAACGCCTCGCACGCCGCGGCCTACGCGCTCATCGCCTACCAGTGCGCCTGGCTCAAGGCGCACCACCCGGCGGAGTTCATGGCCGCCACGCTGACCAGCGAGATGTCGGACTCCAGCCGCATCGTCACGCTGATCGCCGAGTGCCGCCGCATGGGGCTGACGATCCTGCCGCCGGACGTGAACCGCTCGGAATGGCGCTTCTCGATCGAGGACGGCGCCATCCGCGTCGGGCTGGGGGCGGTGCGCAACGTCGGCCAGGGCGCGGTCGAGGGGCTGCTGGCGGCGCGCGACGGGGGCGGGGACGGGGCGCCGGCGGGGCCGTTCCGCGACCTGTTCGACCTGGCGCGCCGCGCCGACACGCGCACGCTGAACCGCCGCGTCCTCGAGAGCCTGATCGCCGCCGGGGCATGCGACGAGCTGGGGGAGGAGCGGGGCCGCATGTTCGCTGGCGCCGGCCGGGTGCTCGAGCAGGCGGCGGCCCTGCACCGCGACCGGGAGCGGGGCCAGTCCTCGCTGTTCGGGGGCGACGGGCAGGACGACGCGTTCGTGACCGCCCCCGAGCTGCCGCCCGCGCCGGCCTGGAGCAACCGGGAGCGCAGCGCCCGGGAGAAGGAGGTGCTGGGCTTCTACTTCTCCGAGCACCCCCTGGAGCCGCTGCGCGCCGAGCTCGAGCGCCTCGCCACGCACGCCGTGAGCGACCTGCCGCAGGCGCCGCACGGCACCGAGGTGCGCATCGGCGGCGTGCTGGGCGAGCTGCGCAGCATCAACACCCGCAGCGGCAAGCTGATGGCCGCCGCCATGCTCGAGGACCTGACGGGGCGGATCGAGTGTACTCTGTTCCCGGACCTCTACGAGCAGGTCCGGGGCTGGCTGGCCGGGGACGAGATCGTGGTCATCTCCGGCCGGGTGGAGATCCGCGAGGACCGGGGGGCGAAGCTGGTCCTGACCGAGGTGCGGCGCCTCGACGACGCCCGCGCGGTCTGGTCGCCGACGCTGCACATCGAGGTGGCGGCCGAGAACCTGTCGGTCCAGTGGCTGGAGCAGGTGGATGAGGTCCTGTCGGCCCATCCGGGCGACTCGGAGGTCTACCTGCACCTGGTGCTCCCGAACCGGGAGCGCAAGACGAGGCGTTCACGGCGCTACCGGGTGGCCGGGGACAGCGGTGTGGCCGAGGTGCTGCGCCACCGCTTCCCCGGGGTGCGCGCCTTCTGGGGAAAGGGGGTCTCGTGACGACGGTGGCGCTGGAGTTCGAGAAGCCGGTGCTGGAGCTGGAGGAGCGGATCCAGGAGCTGCGCTCGCGGGCCGCCGAGAGCGGCCTCGACGCGGGCGCGGAGCTGGCCGAGCTCGAGCGCAAGGCGGACGAGCTGCGGCGCGAGATCTACGCCGGGCTGACGTCGTTCCAGCGCGTCCAGCTGGCCAAGCACCCGCGCCGCCCGTTCAGCCTCGACTACATCCAGGCCTGCTTCACCGACTGGACCGAGCTGTCCGGGGACCGCCACTTCGCCGACGACCCGGCCATCCTCACCGGGCTGGCGCTGCTCGAGGAACGCCCGGTGATGATCGTGGCGCAGCAGAAGGGGCGCGACACCAAGGAGAACCTCCACCGGCGCTTCGGCATGGCGAACCCGGAGGGCTATCGCAAGGCGCTGCGCGTGATGAAGCTGGCGGAGCGCTTCGGCGTGCCGGTCGTCACGCTGGTGGACACGCCGGGCGCCTACCCGGGCCTGGGGGCGGAGGAGCGCGGGCAGGCCGAGGCCATCGCCGTCAACCTGCGCGAGATGGCGCGCCTGCGCGTACCGATCGTCACCGTGGTCATCGGCGAGGGCGGTTCGGGCGGGGCGCTCGGCATCGCCGTGGCCAGCGTCGTGCTCATGTTCGAGAACTCGATCTACTCCGTCATCTCGCCCGAGGGCTGTGCCGCCATCCTGTGGCGCGACCGCGCGCGGGCCGCCGACGCGGCCGAGGCGCTCAAGTTGACGGCGGGCGACCTGGCGCGGCTCGGCGTCGTGGACGGCGTGCTGCCCGAGCCGCTGGGCGGCGCACACCGCGACCCGGCGGCCGCGGCGGCGACGCTCAAGGCGGCGCTGATGGAGCAGCTCGACGCCCTGGCCGGGCTGGGGGCGGACGAGCTGGTGGAGCGGCGCCTGCGCAAGTACCGCGAGATGGGAGTGTTCCAGCAGGCCGCCGGTTGACCGCGAGAAAACGCGGGGGCTAGACTGACCGGTCGCCGGGAGCGAGTGCCCCGCGGCGTGACCCGGCCGTGGGCCACCGCGAACGAACGAGGAGTCCGATGCCCCTCAGTCCCGAGCTTCTGAACATCCTGGTGTGTCCCGCCTGCAAGGGCGACCTGGTCTACGAAGAGGCCTCCCAGCGTCTCACCTGCAATGCCTGCCGGCTGCGGTATCGCATCGTGGACGACATCCCGGTGATGCTGGTCGAGGAAGCGGAGAGGTTCTGACCGAGCCCGTCCGCAGGCGCTCGGCGGTGCCCCGGCGCGCGACCCCGTGGGCCGCCGTGGCCGCGCTTGCGTGCCTGTGCGCGGCCGCGACTCCGGCCGGCGGCGGGACGGCGGGTGCCTCCCTCATCGAGGCGGGCGCGACGGCGATCCGCTTCGCCGTGGACGTGCCCGGGCCCGTGTTCACGCCCCGGGACGGGGGGGCGGCGGGCGTCCGTCTACACCTCGCGGGCTATCAGGGCGCGGCGGGTCCGGACGACCCGGGTCTCCCGGTGCGGGTCCTGCTCCTCGCCGTGCCGCCCACCGGGGCGGTGCGCGTGAGCGGCACGGGCGGCGACGCGGAGGTCCACGAGGGCGTCGTCCTCGACGGGATGGAGCTGCGGCCCGGCGGCGAGGAGGGACCGTGGCCGGCCGCCTGGGGCTCTCTGCGGCCGCGCGTGCGCTTGCTCGACGTGAGCTGGATGCGCAACCAGCGCGTGGCGCGCATCGAGGTGCGGCCGGCCGACTACGACCCGGCGACGCGACGGTTGACCCTCCACCGCCGCATCGAGGCCACGGTGCAGGTGGAGGCCGCCGCCGGCGCGGGGCCGCTGGGCATTGCCGCGGCGGAGGTCGCCGACCCGTTCGAGGGCGTCTACCGGCGCACGCTGCTGAACTACGAGCAGGGCCGCGCCTGGCGCCGGACGGCGCCCGCGCGCGCGGCGACGCCGGCGGCGCTGCGCTCCGGGGCGTCGGCCGACTTCGTCGCGGCCGTGCCCGAGACCAGCGTCTACTTCGGCCGCGAGTGGATCAAGATCCCGATCACCCGCACCGGCTTCTACCGCGTCACCTACGGCCTGCTGCGCAGCCGGACGCTCTTCGCCGGGGACACGGCGGACAGCACCAGTTGGGCGGGGCTCGACGACCTGCGCCTCTTCACCTGGCCGGGCGTGCCGGTGCTGCCCGAGGACTCCTACTGCGATTCCTGCGACTACCGCGAGGTCGCGCTGCTCTTCGAGGACGACGGCGACGACCGTTTCGGGAACATCTACGACGCCTTCGTGTTCTACGCCATGGGCCCGAGCGACTGGGCGAGCCTCTACGACGCCACGAAGCCCGAGAGCGTCTTCGTCAACCATCCGTACGCGACGGAGAACTACTACTACCTCGCTCGTTCCACGCCGGAGCGGCCAGTGGCGGGTGAGCCGGCCCGCATGGACTCGCTCCCCGGCGCCGTCGTGGACCCGGGGCTCGGCCCGCCCGGGAGCTTCCCGGCCCGCGTCCACCTCGAGCAGGACATCGAGTACTACCCGAACTCGACGCCGCTGTACGGGAGGAACGACCGCGGGCTGGCGTGGGAGAAGTGGTTCTGGCGCGCGGTGCGCAAGGGCGGGACCGTCCAGGAGGCCGTGGACCTGCCCGGCGCCGACACGACGCAGGCGGTGCGGCTGCGCGCGCTGGCCTGGGGGCTCGACTACAACGTCGGGTCGGCGAGCGACCTTCGGGACCACTACGTGGACGTGAGCTTCAACGGCATCGCCTTCCCGCGTCGCGGCTTCGACGATCTGCTGGCGCAGGTCTACGACTCCACCTTCACCGACCTGCGCACGACCGGGAACGCGTTCCGGATGTCCGTGCCGGACACCACCGATCCCCTGAACCCGGGCCGCTCGGACATCTCCGGCCTGGCGTGGTTCGATCTGTTCTACGCGCGGCGCTTCGCGCCGGTGGGCGGACGGCTCGACATCGACACGCCCGCCGGCGGCAACGGCGACGTGGTCTACCGCATCGGTCCCTTCGACACCGCGCTCGTCGTCCCGCCCCACGTCTTCGAGGTGAGCGACGCCTGCCGCCCGCGGCGCGTCGTGGGGGCCGGCTACACGCGCGAGGGGGACGCCCGCTACCTCGGCTTCCAGGCGGCGGAGTCGGGCCGGCGGCGCTACCGCGTGGTGCCCGCCGACAGCATCGTGACACTGAGCCAGGGACCGTCCGACGCGCCCACCATGAGCCTGGAGCAGAACCTGCGCTCGCGCACCCAGCAGGCGGACTACATCGTCATCTACTACGACGGGGACGCGACCGGCTCCGGCACGTTCCGGGCGGCCGCCGACTCGTTGGCGGCGTGGCGGCAGGTGTCGCTACCGCTGTCGGGGGTGGAGGGACCGTACGCGACCCGCACGGTCCCGATCTCGGCGCTCTACGACCAGTTCTCGGGCGGGCGGAAGGACCCGGTCGCCATCCGCAACTTCCTGCGCGCCGCTTACTACAACTGGAACGACGGTGGCGCGACGCGCCGGCCGAGCTTCGTGACCCTGCTGGGGGACGCCTCGTACGACTTCAAGAACATCAAGGGACTGGCGCCCACGGGGCAGCCGGGCTGCCTGCTGCCCACCTTCGAGAACAACTTCGACCCCGCGTTCCAGGTGCGCGACCAGTACACCACGGACGACCGCCTGCTGAACGTGGACGACGCCGCGGCCAGCCGCGTCGTCCCCGACTTCTACGGCGGGCGCATCCCGGTGGGCGACGTGGCCGCGGCGCTGGCGGTGGCGCGGGGCAAGGTGCTGGCGCACGAGCGCAGCGGACTGCTCGGCGAGTGGCGCAACCGCGTGATGTTCGTCGCCGACGACGACCAGCAGGGGAGCCGGGCCGACGGGCTGGGCTGGGACCACCTCGAGTACACCGTCGCGCTGGATCGCGACCACACGCCGGCGCACCTGGACCGCGAGTACGTCTATCTGCACACCTACCCGACGACCGCCGGGTTCACGAAGAGCGGAGCCAAGGAGGACATCAAGCAGGGGCTGCAGGACGGGGTGGTGCTGGTGAACTTCGTCGGGCACGGCAGCCCGAACCAGCTCGCGGACGAGAAGATCATGCTGGAGAGCGACGTCGGCGCCCTGGCGAACGCGCCACGCTTCCCGGTGTTCATCACCGCCTCCTGCGCCGTCGGCAAGTTCAGCGACCCGAACAAGGAGGGGCTGGGGGAGAAGCTGGTGGCGAGCACGGCGGGCGGCGCGGTCAGCGTCATCTCGGCGACGGGGCTCGCCTACAGCTGGCAGAACGCGGAGCTGAACCGGACGCTGTTCGATCGCATGTTCGGTACCGACACCGTGGACTGTCAGTACCACGTCCCGGTGGCGGAGGCGCTGTACGAGGCCAAGACCGGCGACATCAACGAGATGAAGTACCAACTCATGGGCGATGCCGCGACGCGTCTGGCGCTGCCGCGGCTGTGGGTGGAGCTGACGCTGACCGACTCGGCCGGCGCGCCGGTGACCGGGGTGAGACGGGGCGAGAGACTCCACTTCGCCGGCCGCGTGCTCGACTGCCCCGGCGGCGACGCGGTCGCGCTGCAGGGGGCGGTGGCGATGCTCATCGAGGACTCGGCGCCGTACGACACCGCCCGCAGCACCACCGCGGGGACCTGCCCGTACCTCTACGACGCGGGCCCGATCTTCCGCGGCGACGCCGGCGTGACGGACGGCGCCTTCCGCGGCAGCTTCGTGGTCCCGCTCGAGGCGCGCGAGGGCCCGCGCGGCCGGCTGCGGGCGTACGTGCAGGGGACGCTGCCGGGCGGCGGCGCGGAGACCGACGGCGTCGGGCACCTGCGCTCGAGCGTCGCGGCGGGCGCGGCCCCGTCGGGCGACTTGACCGGACC
>JAXDBZ010000097.1:0-4878 GCA_034678345.1 Candidatus Eiseniibacteriota bacterium | reverse complement strand
CCCGGGCGGGGGCGGGGGCGGGGCCGGGGCGCGCCCCCCCCCCCGGGGGTGGGCCGGGGGGCGCACACCCCCGGGGGCGCCGCGCCGCCGCCCGCGGCCGCCGACACCTGCTGGCGGGTGCAGTTTGCCGCGTGGGCCGAGCGGGCGAAGGCCGAGCGCTACCTCGACGCGGCCCGGTCCCAGCTGGGAGTCCCCATGGTCATCGAGAAGGAGGCGGGCCTGTTCAAGGTACGCACGACCGGCTGCTTCGACGCCGCGGCCGCCGACGCGCTGCGCCGGCGCGCGTGGGGGGCCGGCTTCGCCGGGGCGTTCCGCTTCAGGGGAGGAAGGCCGTGAAGCGATTCCTGCTGCTCTACGAGAACCCGCGCTGGGGGCGTCTCAGCCCCGTGGCGGACCTGTCGCCCGTACCGGGCCTGCGCTTCGGCGCCTCCACGCTGGGGGCGCGCTGGCTGGCGGCGCTGGGCCTGCCGCTGCTCGCTGTGGAGGCGCGGCCGGGCGCGCTGGCGGCCTGGCGGGAGCCCCTGCTGGCGGATGCCGGGCGGCCGGATCCCGGGGACGAGGTGCTGGTGTTGGACTCGGCCGTGCTGCCGGGCGGCTGGCTGGCCGGGTTGGTGGAGGCGGGGGGGCCGGCTCTCTTCCTCGCCGACGGCGAGCCGGTGGCGGCGCGGGTCCCGTTCAGCTCGCTGGCGCCCTGCCTGGGCGCGGGCGCGGCCTTCGAGCAGCGCCTGACGGCGCTGGCGCTGCCGCAGGTGGCGGTCGAGGCGCGGGTGCTGCGCTGGCCCTGGGACCTGGTCGCCCACAACACGGGGGCGCTCGAGGTCGATCTGGCGGCACGGCGCGGTCGCATCGAGGGGGCGGTGGACGCGAACGTAGCCGTGCTCGAGCGCGGGCTGGTCAGCGTCGGGGCCGGCGCGCGCGTGGACCCGTTCGCCGTGCTGGACGCCCGCGGCGGCCCCATCGCCATCGGCCGCGACGCGGTGGTCCTGGCCCACAGCCTGATCGAGGGCCCGTGCGTGATCGGCGCCGGCACGCAGGTGCTGGGCGGCGTTGTGCGGCGTTCGACGGTCGGGCCGCAGTGCCGCGTCGCCGGCGAGGTCGAGGAGACGATCTGGCAGGGCTGGGCCAACAAGCGGCACCACGGTTTCGTCGGGCACAGCGTGGTGGGGGAATGGGTGAACCTGGGGGCCCTCACCACCACCAGTGACCTCAAGAACAACTACGGGCCCGTGCGGGTCTGGGCCGACGGCTGCGAGCGCGAGAGCGGCTCGAACAAGGTGGGCTCGATCATCGGTGCCCACGTCAAGACCGGCATCGGCACGCTGCTGCCCACGGGCTGCTCGATCGGCGCGGGCTCGAACCTGTTCGGCGGGGGCCGCTTCGCGCCCAAGCGCGTGCCGGCCTTCGCGTGGTGGGACGGGCAGTGCCTGGTCGAGCATCGGCTGGAGCCCTGCCTCGACACGGCCGCGACCGTGCTGGGCCGCCGGGGCCTCGTGCTCGGCGAGGCCGAGCGGACGGCGCTGCGGGAGTTGTTCGCGGCGAGCGCGGCCGAGCGGACGGCCGCCATCGGCGCGGGGCCGGTCGCAGGCCGCTGAGCCCGCCCGGGGCCGCGGGAGCCGGCCTTGACCGACACCGGCCCGGGTCACTAGACTGCATCGCCCTTTCTGCCGACGCGTCCACGGGAAGGAACCCGTGTGACGGCGGCTGCCCTGGAGACCGGAGAGACTCATGCCGGAACTGCGCAAGGACCCGGTGGTCGGACGGTGGGTGATCATCTCCACCGACCGCAGCCGGCGGCCGATGAACTTCGCCCCGGTCCGGGTCGAGAGGACCTCGAACTTCTGTCCCTTCTGCCCGGGACAGGAGGACAAGACCCCCCCGGAGGTGTACGCCTGCCGGCAGAACGGCGGGGGGCCGAACAGCGCCGGCTGGAAGGTGCGGGTCGTCCCCAACAAGTTCCCCGCCCTGCAGATCGAGGGGGCACTCGACCGCCGCGGCGAGGGCCTCTACGACAAGATGAACGGCGTGGGCGCCCACGAGGTGGTCATCGAGGGGCCGGACCACGACCTGGCGCTGGCCGACCTCCCGGTCGAGCACCTGGTGGAGGTGCTCAAGGCCTACCGCGAGCGCATGGTGGACCTGCACCGCGACCGGCGCTTCCGCTACGTGCTGGTGTTCAAGAACCACGGTGCCGGCGCCGGGGCCACGCTCGAGCACACGCACACGCAGCTCATCGCCACGCCCATCATCCCGAAGAACCTCATGGAGGAGCTGGAGGGGGCGCGCCGCTACCACGAGCTCAAGGAGCGCTGCGTCTTCTGCGACATCATCCAGCAGGACACCGCCGACCACAACGGGCGCCGGGTCGTCTCGATGAACGACCGCTTCCTCACCGTCGAGCCCTTCGCCCCGCGCTTCCCGTTCGAGACCTGGATCCTGCCGCGCCGCCACGACTCCTCGTTCCAGGTGGTGCAGGACCCGGACGAGTACCGGGACCTCGCCAGCATCCTCAAGGACACGCTGGGGCGCCTGAACCGCGCCCTGGACCGCCCGCCCTACAACTTCGTCATCCACACCGCGCCGGTGAGCGAGGGCGATCTCGACTACTACCACTGGCATCTCGAGATCATGCCGGTGCTCGCGCGGATGGCGGGCTTCGAGATCGGCTCGGGCTTCCACATCAACCCGACGCCGCCCGAGGACGCCGCCCAGTACCTGCGGGAGATCGCGGTCGAGGACTGACCGCGCACCCGGGACCTCCGTTGACCCAGACGAGCGACAGGACGTGAGCGGCTCTCCCCTGACCGTGGCGCACCTGGCCAGCGAGATGACGCCGCTGGCCAAGGTGGGCGGCCTCGGCGACGTGGTCGGGGCGCTGGCCGCCGAACAGGCGCGCCGCGGCCATCGCGTCACCGTCGCGCTGCCGGCCTATCGCACGCTCGATCCGCCGGCCGGGTGGCGCCGCGAACCGCTGGCGTCCGCCGACGTGCCGTGGGGGCTGAAACGCGAGCGCGCGGACTTCGAACTGCTCCACGCGCCGGCCGACGGCGCCGGATCCCTGCGGGTGCTGCTGGTCGGTCACGCCGGCGAGCGGCGCTTCTACCAGCGGGCCGGTATCTACGACGATCCCGCCACCGGCACCGGCTACCCTGACAACGCGGAGCGCTTCCTCTTCTACGCCCGAGCCGCCCTCGAGGGCCTCAAGATCCTCGGCCAGCGCGTGGACGTCCTGCATGCCCACGACCAGCAGGCGGCCTGGGCGCCGTGCTTCGTGCGCACGCACGAGGCCCGCGCGTCGCTGTTCCGGCACACGGCCACGGTCTTCACCATCCACAACCTCGGCTACCAGGGCATCTACGACCCGTGGGTCCTGGGGCTGGCCGGGTTCCCCGGGCACCTGTTCCACGCCGCCAGCCCGTTCGAGTTCTGGGGCCGGGTGAACTACATGAAGGTCGGCCTGGCCTTCTCCGACCTGCTCTCCACGGTGAGCCCGCGCTACGCCCGGGAGGTGCAGTCGGGCGACGAGTACGGCTTCGGCCTCGAGGGCGTGCTGCGGCGGCGCGGCACGGACCTGCGCGGCATCCTGAACGGCATCGACGACCGCATCTGGGACCCGGAACACGACCCGCACCTGCCGGCCCCGTACGGTCCCGATACGCTCGACGCCAAGCGCGCCAGCCACGAGCGTCTCGCCGCCGAGTGCGGCTTCGCTCCGGAGCGGCCGATCGTCGGCATGATCACGCGTCTGGCCGACCAGAAGGGCCTGGACCTGGTGGAGGAGGCGCAGGCGGCGCTGCTCGAGCTGGGGGCCGACTTCGTCGTGCTGGGGCGCGGCCAGCTCCACCACGAGGAGTGGCTCTCTGCCCTGATGGCGGGCTACCCCGGCCGCGTCCACTTCAGCGCCCGGCACGACGAGGGCATGGCCCACCTGATCGAGGGCGGCGCCGATCTGTTCCTGATGCCCTCGCACTACGAGCCCTGTGGGCTGAACCAGATGTACTCCCTGCGCTACGGCACGGTGCCGGTCGTGCGCGAGACCGGCGGCCTGGCGGACACGGTGGAGGAGTTCGACATCACCACCCGGCGGGGCACGGGCTTCCTCTTCGGTCCCTACGAGGCGGAGGCCATGGTGGGGGCCCTCAAGCGCGCGCTCGCCATCCAGAAGCAGCCGGAGCTGTGGCGGGCCCTGCAGCGCAACGGCATGGCGTGCGACTTCTCGTGGCGCGCCAGCGCGGACGGCTACGACCGGCTCTACGCCGACGCGCTCGAGCGGGTCCGCGCCGGCCAGGTGCCCACGCTGGAGACGGTCCGGACGGCGCTGCGGGTGTAGCGCGGAGCAGCGCGGGCGTCAGTGCCCGACGCCGCCGGCCGCCGTCCAGGGCACGACGCGGGCCTCGCTCACCAGCCCGCGCTGCGCGAGGTCCACGCTCAGGCGGGTCGCCTCCTTCGTCCCCGGCACCGGGCCCACGACGACGGCGTAGGCGTCCTCGTCGGTGGGCACCACGTGGCAGGGTCGCTGAAGGCTCTGCGCCAGCCGGTCCCGCTCGGTCCGGGCGCGGCTTTCGGAGAGGAACGTCGCGACCTCCACTCCGTAGTTTCGTTCGGGCTCGGCCGGCGCGGACCGCTTCGCCGCGGCGGCCGGTGCCGGCACCGGAGTCGGCACGGCGCCGGCCCCGGGTCGGGCGGGAGCGGGCGCGACCTGTGCCGGTGACACGGCGGCGGGTCGGGCGGTGGCCGGTTCATCGGCACCGCTCGCGAACGTCGCCGGAGCGGGCGGCTGCGGCCGAGTGCGCCCACGGGTGGAGTGCATGCCGGAGAAGACGCCGACCACCACGATGGTCAGGGCAGCGGCCGTCAGCGCCGCCGTTCTCGGCAGATGGC
>JAXDBZ010000096.1:0-2554 GCA_034678345.1 Candidatus Eiseniibacteriota bacterium | reverse complement strand
GAAGGATCGGCGAAACCCGCACCCAACACAACCCGGGGCGGTTGGCGACCCCGGCCCGCCGTGCTAACGTCCCCCTCCTCGCCGGGGAGCGGCAGGGATGTTCGAGACCGTCGGAATCGTCGCCAAGCAGGACGACCCCCGCGTGGCAGAGACCTGCCGCTCGCTCTGCGCGTACCTGCGCTCCCGGGGCGTCCGCTATCTCCTGGACCGCGTCTGCGCCGCCGCGGTTCCCGGCGGGCCGGGCCCGGTCGCCGGCTGTGAGGCGCTCGGCCAGGGCTGCGACCTCGTGGTGGTCGTGGGCGGCGACGGCACGCTCCTGCAGGCGGCCCGACGGCTCGTCGACTACGACGTGAGGCTGCTCGGCATCAATCTGGGGCGGGTGGGGTTCCTCACCGACGTGTCGCGCCAGGAGATGACCGCCCGCCTCGACGAGATCTTCGCCGGGAAGTTCCAGGAGGAGCTCCGCTTCCTGCTCCAGGCCGAGGTGGTGCGGGAGACGGCCCCCACGACGCGCTACGACGCGCTGAACGACGTGGTGGTGCAGAAGAGCAACGTCGCCCGCCTGATCCGCATCGACACCTACATCGACGACGACTTCGTCAGCAGCCAGCGCTCGGACGGCCTGATCGTGGCGACCCCGACCGGCTCCACGGCCTACGCCCTCTCCGGCGGGGGCCCGCTGCTGCATCCGGCGCTGAACGCCATCGTCCTCGTGCCCATCTGCCCGCACACGCTCAGCAACCGCCCCATCGTGGTGGAGGCCGACAGCGTCGTGGAGATCGTGCTGAGCGAAGGGCAGACGAGCCCCGCCGTGCTCACCTGCGACGGCGAGACGGTGATCGAGCTGCAGGTGGGCGACCGGGTCCGGGTGCGCAAGCGGACCCCCGCGGTGCGCCTCATCCATCCCGCCGGACACGACTACTTCGCCACCCTGCGCACGAAGCTGCACTGGGCCAAGGAGCTGTAGTGCTGACCCAGCTCGAGGTCCGCGACCTGGCCATCGTCGAGCGGGTGTCCCTCGAGATCGGCCCGGGGATGACCGTGCTCACGGGCGAGACCGGCGCCGGCAAGTCGATTCTGCTCGACGCGCTCGGTCTTGTCCTGGGGGACCGGGCGAGCACGGGCATCGTGCGCCCCGGCTGCGAGCGCGCCGAGGTCTCCGCCGTCTTCGAGACCGCCGGCCTGCCCGCGGTCGAGGCGCGCCTCGCCGAGCTCGAGCTCGCCGACCCCGAGGGGACCTGCGTGCTGCGCCGGACCATCGGCAGCGACGGCCGCTCGCGGGCCTTCGTCAACGGGCGGCCGGTCCCCGTGCAGGGCCTGCGCGACATCGGCGAGCTCCTCGTGGAGATCCACGGCCAGCACGCCCATCAGGCGCTCCTGCGCCGCGATGCCCAGCGCGAGGTCCTGGACCACTTCGCAGGCGCGGGGCAGCGCCTGGCGGAGCTTCGCACCACTTGGCAGGCCTGGCAGGGCGCGCGGGCGGCGGCGGCCCGGCTCGGGGGCTCCGCGGCCGAGCGCGCGGGCGAGCGCGACCTCCTGCGTTACCAGGTCGAGGAGCTGCGCCGTCTCGAGCTGCAGGCCGGCGAGCTCGAGGCCATCGGCACCGAGCACCGGCGGCTGAGCCACGCCGGGGCGCTCATCGCGAGCGCCCGGCGCATCGCCCACGCGCTGGAGGAGGCCGAGGACGGCGCGGTCGTGCCGCGGCTCGACGCACTGGCCCGCGAGCTCTCGGAGGACGCCCGCCTCGACGAGCGGCTCGCAGCGCTCGCCGAGCTGGTCGACGCCGCCTCCATCCAGGCCCGGGACGCGGCCGCGGGGCTGCGCCGCTACGCCGACGCGGACGAGCTCGACCCCGAGCGGCTGCAGTGGCTCGAGGAGCGCATCGGGGCCATCGAGGCCCTGGCCCGCAAGCACCGCGTGCTGGCGGCCGACCTGCCCTCCCACCTCGAGCGGCTCGAGGGCCGGCTCACCGAGCTCGACCGGGGGGAAGAGCGCCTCGCGGCACTCGAGGCGGACATCGAGGCCCACCGCCGGCGCTACGAGGCGCTCGCCGCCGAACTGCACGAGGCCCGGGTCGCGGCCGCCCCGCACCTCTCCCGCGCCGTGGCGGCCCACGTGCGGGAGCTGGGGATGGCCGGCGCGCGCGTCGCCGTCGAGGTGCAGCCACTCGCCCCGGGCGAGCCCGGCCCGAGCGGACGGGACCGGGTGGAATTCCTGGTCAGCGCGAACCCCGGCCTGCCCCTCGCCCCCCTCTCCCAGGTCGCCTCCGGTGGCGAGCTCTCCCGCGTCAGCCTGGCCATCCAGCTGGTGGGCGCCGCGGGCCGGCGCGTGCCCACGCAGGTCTTCGACGAGGTGGACAGCGGCGTCGGGGGACGGGTAGCCGAGACCGTGGGCAGCGCCCTGCGCCGGCTGGCGGGAGACTGCCAGGTCCTCTGCGTCACCCACCTGCCCCAGGTCGCCGCCCGCGGGCACCATCACGTGGAGGTCAGCAAGGGGGTCCGCGATGGAACGACCTTCGCCCGCGCGGCGCCGCTCACCGGCGAGGCCCGGGTGG
>JAXDBZ010000095.1:0-16497 GCA_034678345.1 Candidatus Eiseniibacteriota bacterium | reverse complement strand
CTGGAGCGCCGTGGGGGGCGCCCCGGAGTGGGTGCCCGCTATCCCGCCCGTCGGGCTGTCGCTCGAGGTGCTAGAGCGCGAACTCATCCTGTTGGCGCTCGAGCGGGCGCGCGGCAACAAGAGCCAGGCCGCGCGGCTGCTCGGCCTGTCGCGCCGCACGCTGTATTCGCGCATGGAGCGGCACGGCCTGCGGCCGCCCGCGGCGACGGACGAGGCGGACGGCGAGGCGGACGACGCGCCCGCGGACGCGGGGGAGGAGCGGTCATGAGTTTCGTGCGCGGGCTGTTGTTCGACAACCTGGGGCTCAAGCTGGCTGCCCTCCTGCTGGCGCTGCTCGTCTACCTGAACGTGTACCTCGACCGCCCGGCCGAGGCGACGCTCTCCTTCCCGGTGGAGGTCACCGACCTCGGCGACTCGCTCTCGCTCTCGGGACCGGTGCCGGCGACGGTCCAGGCGCAGGTGCGGGGCAGCGGCAAGCAGCTGCTGCGCATCCGCGTCACCGAGCCGCCGTACCGCGTCCCGCTTGAGGGCATCGGCCCCGGCCCGGTCACGCGCGAAGTGCAGGCCGGGGACCTGCCGCTGGCCGGCTACGACGGGGTGGCGGTGAGCCGGGTCATCGGGCCGACCAGCATCGAGCTGCTCATCGAGCGCCGGGTGAGCCGCGTCGTGCCGGCGCGGGCGCAGATCGAGGGCGTGGCGCCCGGCGACACCGCCGCGGGCTACGTGGCGGTGGCCGAGCCCGAGAGCGTGCGCGTGACCGGGCCGCGCTCGGCCATCGCCCTGCTCGACACGGTGCGGCTGGAGCCGGTGCGCCCGCGCGGCCGCCGCGACGCCCTGCGGGCGAAGGTCACCGCGCAGTCGCTGCCCGACTGGTGCGTGATGGAGCCCGCGTTCGTGCAGGTGAGCGTCACCTCCATCCGCCGCATGCCGTGAAGCGCCCCGGCCCCGGGGCGGGCCGCGGCCATCGCCCCGCCGCCCTCCCGTCGCGCTCCGCCGGCCGGCTGCCGGGACGGCTGGTGCCGGGCGCCATCGTCCTGCTGGCCCTGCTGCTGCGCGTGTGGGTGTACCGCCACCAGCAGTGGGTCACCGTGGACGGCACCGAGTACATCCTCTTCGCCGAGGCGCTGGCCCGAGGCGAGGCGTTCCGCTCGATCTTCCCGCCCGGCTACCCGCTCCTCGTCGCGCTGGCCAGGTTCCTCGTCGCCGACCGGGTCGCGGCGGCGGCGGCGGTCTCCATCGTCGCGGGTGCGCTCCTGCCCTGGCCGGTGTGGGCGCTGTCGCGTCGCGCGGTGGGGCGTTGGGCCTGGCTGCCCGCCCTGCTCGTCGCGCTGCACCCGGGCCTGGTGAAGCTCTCCGCGGTCACCATGTCGGACTCCGCCTACTTCCTCTCCCTGTTCGGCGCCCTCGCGCTGGCGGCGGCGCGTCCCTGGGCCGCCGGGCTGCTGCTCGGCGCGGGCTTCGCCATCCGCCCCGAGGCGCTGCTGCCGGCGGCCGTGCTCGGGCTCGCGGGCCTCGTCGCCGTGCGGCGCGGCTCGCTGCGGCCGCGCGCCCGGGCCGCAGCGGCGGGCGCGTTCCGGCTCCTCGCCGCGGCCAGCGGGCGGTGGTTCCGCGCCCCGCCGGGCGAATGGACGCTGACCCCGAAGACCACCGCACTGGCGAGCGTCGAGGACTGGCGGCAGACGGAGTCACGGCTCGGCACGGCGACGGCCCCGGAGGCCATGGGGCTGGTCGAGCGCCTGCGACGACACGGCCCCGAGGCGTTGCGACGATACCCGGAGCGCGCCCTGCTGCACGGCCGCGCCCTGCTCGTCGAGTGGCCAATTCCGGTTCTGCTGCTGTCCCTGCTCGGGCTGCTGCGCCGCCGCGGGCTCGAGGCGGTCCCGCTGCTCCACGTGCTGGCGATCCCACTCCTGGCGGTCTCGGCGCAGCCCCGCTTCGTGCTCGGCGCCGTCCCGGCGCTCGCCATCGCCGCGGTGGTCCCGTTCGCGCGCGCGCGGCGCGGGCTCTGGCTGGGCCTCCTCGCGTTGCTCGGCGTCGCGGGCGTGGCCTGGCGCGCGACGTCGGCGGCGAGGGGGATGGAGTGGGCCACGACCTTCGAGGCGTACCTGGGCGCCGAGCGGGACGCGGGCCGGTGGCTCTCCGGCGTGTCGGAGCCCGGCGACCGGGTCATGGACCGCAAGCCGGCGGTCGCCTTCTACGCCAACCGACCCTATCGCGTGATGCCGGACTGGCCCTACGAGGAGATCGTCGAGTACGCGCGCCGCGAGGACGTCCGCTACCTGGTGCTGGAGGAGGGGGTCGTGCGCATCTTCCGGCCCCAGCTCGTGCCGCTGCTCTACGACGCGGACTTCCGCGCCCGCGAGCGGCGGCTCGAGATGGTCTACTTCGGCGGGCACCACCGCGGCTACGGCGTGGTCGTCTTCCGCGTCCTGCGCCCGGGCGAGGCCCTGAGCGGCCGGCCGCCCGTCGCCGATCTGCGCTGGCGCCGCTCCGCCCCGCCGCCCGGCAGCATGACGCCCCGGGCCCTCCCGTGACCCGGGGCGCTCTGGAGTCTTCTCGGGGGTGGTGGGCCGCGCGATGATGGCAGGCTCGGATGGTGGGACGCGGCCCTACGCACCCTCGACCCTCCGACAGGGCAAGCCATGTGCCACCGCCCCCGGGGGCGTGGCCCGCGCACCGGGCCCGTGCTGGCGCGCATTTCCCGCGTTGGGTGCGAACCCGCAGCGCCGCCCGGGCGGTCGCCGCATCGCTTTTCGCGAGACGGATCTGCCGGGCTGCACGGCCGGGGCGCTGCTCGCGCCCCGGCGGGCGTTCGGCTCGGCGGCGAACGCCTCCAGGTGCGGCGTCGGACGACATCAGTCTCAGCAACTGTAGACACTGCACAAGGTTGCGGACATTGAGGCTTCGACCGGCGGCGGTTCTGGATGGTACAATCGGGCGGCTGCTTCATTGCAGTCCGCCGAAGATGCGCTCGCATCCTTGAGGGGTTCCCCGACTTCGGCAAGGAACCTCTCGCTCTGGCAGGAGGTTCCCATGGCTCCAGTGCGACTCCACTCCGTCATGCTCTCCGGCGTCATCGTCGCTGCCGTCCTCGCGCTGTGCGCGTGTCCGGCTCTGGCCGACAGCGTCACGTACTCGGCGTCGCTGCCCCTGGCGACGACCAACTGGGCGTCCTCGATGAGCTTCCCGCAGTTCGATCCGGCGCTGGGCTGCCTGGACAGCATCTGCTTCAGCCTCGATGGGCACGTGGAGGGCGTCGCCAAGTTCGAGAGCCTGGACGCCGCCGCCGCCACGGTGACGATGAACCTGCAGGCCACCCTGACGCTGCAGCGGCCGGACGCCTCCACGCTCGTGGTGACGATCCCGGTGGCTCAGACCATGGACAACGTGACCGCGTTCGACGGCACCATCGACTTCGGCGGCACTTCGGGCCGCACGTACGAGGGCCTCTCGGCGAACAAGGTCGAGGACGCCTGCACGTCGGCTCCCGGCGACATCACCCTCTTCACCGGCACCGGCAACATCGTGCTGCCGGTGGTGGCGACGGGCTCGTCGAACGGCAGCGGCGCGGGGAACCTGATCCTCCAGTTCAACACCTCCGCCTCGTCCGGCGCCCAGGTGACCTACTTCTACGGGGACTGCCCGGTCCCGGCCCGCCCGGTGACCTGGGGCTCGATCAAGACTCTGTACCGTTAGCATGGAGTGACCCCGTCAAGGGGTCGACGGCGGCCACCTCCTTTGGGGGGTGGTCGCCGTGTTTCTGGTGTGCGGCAAGGTGAGGCGGCGAGGACAGGTCGCTTCGACGACGAGTCGCGCTGACATGCGTGGGTTGCCCGGGCGGGCTCGGTCCCGGGACGGGGCCCGTCCCGTCGCGGCGCAGCGGCCGGCGGCGCTCAAGCTTGACAGCCCACCGGCCGATGCCTAACCTTGGGTCGCGTGCAGACGACCGGCCTGCGTGATCCCGCAGTCCGTTTCCTGTCCGCCGTGTGCCCCACCCCCGGGTCCCCGGGCGCACGGACCTCCCCGACCGGATACGATCCGCAGCCGCTTCCCGTCATAGAACCGCGTACCGGAGCCACCACCCAGACCCACGTCACCCCTGGCCAGCGGGCCGCCGAGCGGTCCGCGCCCACGGCCCTCCGCCGCCCACCGGGCTGAAGCCATCGGTCATCGGCCGATGCGTGTTCCCCCGGGGCCGGCCGCGCCGACAACCCGAAGGCGAACCATGGAACAGACCGCGACTCCCACCACGCCCACCGCCCCCACCGCCCAGCAGACCATGGAGCTCCAGCAGCTCAAGGCCCGGACCATGTCCGAGCTGATGCGCGTCGCCCTGGAGCTGCAGATCGAAGGCACCAGCGGGCTGCGCAAGCAGGAGCTCATCTTCAAGATCCTCGAGGCCCAGACCGAGAAGAACGGCCTGATCTTCGCCGAGGGGGTGCTGGAGATCCTGCCCGAGGGCTACGGCTTCCTGCGTTCGCCGACCTACAACTACCTGCCCGGCCCCGACGACATCTACGTCTCGCCGTCGCAGATCAAGCGCTTCGACCTGCACACCGGCGACACGGTCTCGGGCCAGGTGCGCCCGCCCAAGGAGGGGGAGCGCTACTTCGCGCTGCTGCGCGTCGAGGCCATCAACTTCGAGAGCCCCGAGGTGGCGAAGGAGAAGATCCTCTTCGACAACCTCACCCCGCTCTACCCGCAGGAGAAGCTCAACCTCGAGACCAAGGACCGCTGCATCGAGACGCGCATCATCGACCTGCTCTCGCCGGTGGGGAAGGGCCAGCGCGCGCTCATCACCTCGCCGCCCAAGGCGGGCAAGACCATCCTGCTGCAGAAGATCGCCAACGCCATCACCGAGAACCACCCCGAGGTCGTGCTCATCGTGCTGCTCATCGACGAGCGCCCCGAGGAGGTCACCGACATGCAGCGCACCGTCAAGGGCGAGGTGATCTCCTCGACCTTCGACGAGCCGGCCGAGCGCCACGTGCAGGTCGCCGAGATGGTGATCGAGAAGGCCAAGCGCCTGGTCGAGCACAACCGCGACGTCGTCATCCTGCTCGACTCGATCACGCGCCTCGGTCGCGCCCACAACACGGTGGTGCCGCACTCGGGCAAGATCCTCTCCGGCGGCGTGGACGCCAACGCCCTGCAGCGGCCCAAGCGCTTCTTCGGCGCGGCGCGCAACATCGAGAGCGGCGGCTCGCTCACCATCATCGCCACCGCGCTCATCGAGACCGGCTCGCGCATGGACGAGGTCATCTTCGAGGAGTTCAAGGGCACCGGGAACTCCGAGCTGGTGCTGGACCGCAAGCTCGCCGACCGGCGCATCTTCCCGGCCATCGACATCAACCGTTCCGGCACCCGCAAGGAGGAGCTGCTGCTGGCGCCCGAGGTGCTGCAGCGCATCTGGATCCTGCGCAAGTTCCTGAACGAGCTGAACCCCGTCGAGGCGATGGAGTTCCTCATCACCAAGCTCGCCGACACCAAGACGAACAAGAAGTTCCTCGAGAGCATGAACCAGTAAGCTCTCTCGCCCCGCAGGTTTCCCATGCACCGGGAACGGCCTGACGGCGAGCCCCGAGCCGATGGCGCAGGGGGCGTCGAGGCCGCCCGGAGCCAGGGGGCACCCGCCGGGAACCGGCGGGTCCGGCGGAGGGCGAGACCTCGAGTAGAGCGAGAGCGCGCAGGGATGCGCGCCGAGCGTACCCCGGAGCCATCGGTCGGGGCGCCGCCGCGGGCACCGGGGGCGCAGCCCGGGCACCGGGGGCGCAGCCCGGGTTCAGCGGGGGAGGCGCTCCGGGGGCACGGTGCGCAGGGCGGGCGCGGCGGCGGACGCGACTGGGGTGCTCCGGTGCTTCTCGCCCCACTCCACCGGCGGGTTCAGCACGAACCCGGCGGCCTTCCCGGTGCGCAGGGCCTCGCCGAGGCGGCGGTCGAGCCCGTAGAGGTCGTCGCGGAACTGCACCGCACCGGCCGAGTCCACCCAGGCGGTGCGGTAGAGGAAGTGCACCGGCACGCGCTCGCGCAGCGCCACCCACCGCGTCACCAGGCTGTCGAGCACCACGTCCAGCGAGTCGCGCACGCCCCGGGGCCGCGGCCGGCCGCGCCACAGGTTGGCGCGCTCGGCCACCAGCGTGTCGCGCGCCAGCAGCCACTCCGCCAGCGACCGCGCCTGCTGCACCCGCACGCAGCCGTGGCTGTAGGCGCGCACCGCCGCGGAGAAGTAGCTCTTGGCGGGCGTGTCGTGCAGGTAGACGTCGTGGGGGTTCGGGCACAGGAGCTTGACGCGGCCGAGCGGGTTCTCGTCGCCGGGGTCCTGCGCCACGAGGTAGGCGAAGGTGTCCTCCTCGGCGTCGTCCCAGCGGACGCCGTGCGGCGACACCTCGATCGGCTTCGCCGCGCGCGTGTAGAAGACGCGCATGTGGTGCCGCCGGAACCAGCTCGTGTCGCGGCGGAAGGCGGGCACGGTCTCCTCGAAGACGATGCGGCGCGGCACGCGCCACGTCGGGTTGAGCACGATCGTGTTCAGCTTGGCGCTGAACGTGGGGGTGGGGTTGCGCGGCTCGCCCACGACGACGCGGCTGCGCAGCATGACGCGGCCGCTGTCGCGCACTTCGAGCTGGAAGGCGGGCACGTTGACCACGACGTGCGGCTCGCGCAGCGCGGCCGGCAGCCAGCGTTCGCGCTCCAGGTTCAGGCCGATCTGCCGCACCCGCGCCACCGCGCTCACGTTCAGCGCCGCGCGCGTCGCCGAGTCCAGCGCGCCGCTCTCGTGCAGGCCATGGCGCGCCTGGAAGCCGCGCAGCGCCCGGGCCAGACCGGCGTCGAACTCGGGCGAGCGTCCGGTCGAGTCGCCCTCGGCGGCGAGGCGGCGGCGCAGGGCGAGCACGCCGGCACCCGCGGCTCCGCGCTTCAGCACCGGCCCCGGCGGCAGGGCGCGCCAGCCGCCGGCCCCGGCGAGCGCCCGGTAGCGCTCGAGCGCCGTGCGCAGGCGGCGGTAGTCCTCGCGCTCGGGGGCGAGATCGGGCGGTTCGCCCGCGGCCAGCGGCCCGTCGAGCGCCCGGCGCAGCGCGCGCGCCAGGTCGAGCGTGTCGCGGACCGTGACCCAGGCCGGGTCGAGCACCGCGGCCGGCAGGCGCCCGTCGTGCGCGTCGCGGGCGAAGCGGAGGAAGCCGCGCGTGAGGGCCAGATCGAGGCCGGCGAGCCGGTCCGCGTCGGGCAGCAGGCCGCGGAAGCCCGGCGAGCCGGTCCGCGTCACCTCGCCGACGAGGGCGGAGTCGGCGTAGTCGTCCGCGTCGAGCCCTTCGGCCCCGGCGCCGCGGAGCAGGTCCACGCACGTGAGCGCCGCGCCGCTCGGCTGCCGTCCGTCGCTCCAGGCCGGACGGTGGCCCCGTCGCTCGTAGAAGCGCCGCAGCGCGCGCTCGACCGGGTCGTCGGTCGCCACGGAATCGCGGGCCAGCCGCGCGGCGAGGGCGTCGCGGACCCGTGCCTCGGCCTGCGACAGGTGCGTGCGCCACCACAGCACGCCCATCACGACCGCGAACGCGGCGACGACGAGGACGGGCACGAGGGGGGAAGACCCCCGTCGCGCCGCCCGGCCGGCGCTCCTCCTCGTCCCGGACATGGGCGGCACGCTAGCACGGCGGCGCGCCGCGCCGAAGCTCCCCCGGGGACATGGTTGTGCACGGCGCCGCGCCCTGCGGTAAGGTCCGCCGGCTGTCCCACGGCGGCCCGCGCTTCGGCGCGCGGCTCACCCCGGCCCGGAGTCTCCGCATGAGCGATCCGAACGCCTTCGCCTCCACCGTCCTCATGGTCACCCGCGACGGCTTCGGCTCCGCCGATCCGGCGCTGCAGCACGCCCTGATGGGCAAGTACCTCGGCCTCCTGCTGGCCGGCGGCCTCACGCCGCGCGCCATCGGCTTCGTCACCGAGGGCGTGCACCTCGCCTGCGAGGGCTCGCCGGTGCTCGAGGAACTGCGCCGGCTCGCCGGGCGCGGCTGCCGCCTGCTCGTCTGCACGACCTGCCTCGAGTTCTACGGGCTCAAGGAGCAGGTGCGGGTCGGTACTGCCTGCGGGATGCCCGACATCCTCAACGCCCAGCTGGAAGCCACGAAGGTCATCACCCTCTGACGCAAGGAGGTTCCCATGTACCGCCGCATCGAGGACTTCACCCGTGCCTGGCAGCAGGAGAGCGAGATGACGCTCAAGGTCCTGCGCGCGCTCACCGAACCTTCGCTGGCGCAGAAGATGGGCCCCGAGGGCCGCACCCTCGGCTTCCTCGCCTGGCACCTCGTCCTGACGCTCCCGGAGATGATGCAGCACGCGGGCGTGCCGGTGGTCGGCCCCGCGAACGATGCGCCGCAGCCGGCGCTGCCGGAGATCGTGGGCCAGTACGAGCTGTGCGCCCGCGCCATCGGCGAGGGGCTGCCGAAGGCGTGGAACGACGCCATGCTCGGCGAGCTGGTCCCCATGTACGGCGAGCAGTGGCCGCGCGGCATGGTGCTCACCTCGCTCATCGTCCACCAGGCGCACCACCGCGGGCAGATGACGGCGCTCATGAGGCTCGCCGGTCTCAAGGTGCCCGGCGTCTACGGCCCGGCCCGCGAGGAGTGGGCGCAGTACAACATGCCGGCGCAGCCGTAAGACGCGCAGGAGCTTCACGCGGGGCCGACCTCCCGGGGCCGGCCCCGCCTTTCACATTCCGGGCGAAGAACGCCGTAGTCGAGGGGGGCCGGCGGGGCTAGACTCGCGGGGCGAACGCAGACGTCCTCGGTGATCTTCCTCGACCGGAGGGGCCCCATGTCCCGCACCCGCGCACTCCGCCCGCCCGCCCGCACCCTGTGGGTGGGCCTTCTCGTGTCCCTCGTCCTCGCCGGCGCCGGCGTCTCCGCGGCGAGCGTGCTCCCCACGATGTTCGCGCCGACCGGCGCCGCCGCCAACGACCACCTCGGCGTCTGTGTGGCCACGGTGGGCGACGTGAACGGCGACGGCCATGCCGACGTCATCGTGGGCGCGCCGGGGAACGATGCCGGTGGCACGGACTGCGGCGCTGCCTACGTCTACTTCGGCGGCCCGGCGGCGGATGCCGTCGCCGACGTGGCCCTGCTCGGCGAAGCGGCCGGTGACTGGTTCGGCAACGCGGTGGCGGGGGCCGGTGACCTGAACGGCGACGGCTGCGCCGACATCATCGTCGGTGCGGAGTTCCACGACGCCCTGGGGGCGCCCGGTGGGCGCGCCTACGTCTACTTCGGCGGCGCGGAGATGGACGCGGTCGCCGACCTGACGCTGGCGGCCGAGGCGGGCGGGGACGCGTTCGGCTACTCCGTCGGCTGCGCCGGCGACGTGAACGGCGACGGCTACGTGGACGTGATCGTGGGTGCGTTCACCAACGGCGCGGGCGGCACGGACGCCGGGCGGGCCTACGTCTTCTACGGGGGTGCCAGCCCGGACGCGGTCGCCGACCTGACGCTCACGGGTGTGGCGGGGGGCGACTACTTCGGCCAGGCCGTGGGCACGGCCGGCGACGTGAACGACGATGGCTATGCCGACGTCGTCGTCGGCGCGTATGGGAACGACGCTGGAGGCTCCAACGCCGGCCGGGCCTACGTCTATTTCGGCGGTGCAGTCCCCAACGCGACGGCCGACCTGACGCTGACCGGCGCGGCTGCGGAAGACTACTTCGGCGTGTCCGCGGGGACCGCAGGCGACGTGAACGGGGACGGCTACGCCGACGTCGTCGTCGGTGCCTACCTCAACGACGCGGGGGGGAATAACGCCGGACGGGCCTACATCTACTTCGGCGGCGCGGCCCCCGACGTGACGGCCGACCGGATCCTGACGGGCGCTGCGGCCGGCGACAACTTCGGCATCTCGGTGGGCACGGCCGGCGACGTCGATGACGACGGCTACGACGACGTGATCGTCGGCGCGCGCCTGAACGACCTGGGCGGAGCGGGTGCGGGCGCGGCCTGCGTGTACCTCGGCGGTCCGAGCATGGATACCGTCGCCGATGCCACCTTGGTGGGTGAGGCGGGCAACGACCTCTTTGGCGCCGCGGTGGGCACGGCCGGGGACGTAAACGGCGACGGCCGCGCCGACGTGATCGTCGGCGCGTACGGGAACGACGCGGGGGGCACGTCCGCCGGCCGCGCCTACGTCCTCGACCTGGGGCCGCCGCCGGCGGCGGCCTGCGCGTCGCCGCTGGTGATGCCGGGCGCGGCCGCGGGCGACCGCAAGGGCCTCTCGGTGGCGAGCGCCGGGGACCTGAACGGTGACGGCTACGGCGACTTCATCGTCGGGGCCCCTAGCCGGGACACGGGCGTCGGCGCGCCCGCGGGCCGCGCCTACCTGTACCTCGGCGGTCCCGGGCTGAGCGCGTTCCCCACGCTGACCCTGAACGGGGCGGGTGCCGGGGACGAGTTCGGCACGTCGGTGGCCGGGGCCGGCGACGTGAACGGCGACGGCTACGACGACGTGATCGTCGGCGCGCCGCTCAACGACGCGGGCGGCGAGGACGCCGGGCGGGCGTATCTCTACTTCGGCGGCGTCTCGCTGAACTCCACCGCCGACCTGATCCTGACCGGCGCGGCGCTCTACGACCGCTTCGGCCAGGCGGTGGGCACGGCCGGCGACATGAACGGAGACGGCTACTCGGACCTGATCGTGGGCGCATACATGAACGACGCCGGCGGAGACTACGCGGGCCGGGCGTACGTCTACTACGGGGGTGCGAGCCCGAACAACGTCGCCGACCTGATCCTGACCGGCGCCGCCAACGACGAGCTGGGCGCCGCCGTGGGCACGGCCGGCGACGTGGACCACGACGGGTACGACGACCTCCTCGTCGGCGCCCCGCTCCACGAGGGCTGGGCGGGCACCAACTCGGGCGCGGTCTACCTCTACTACGGCGGTGCCGCGCCCAACGCGATCGCGGACCTGACGCTGAACGGCCCGTTGGCCGGGGGCAACTTCGGCCGTGCCGTGGGCCCGGCCGGCGACGTGAACGGCGACGGCCATGACGATCTCGCCGTCGGCGCGTACGCCAGCTATGCGGGTGGGTCGTACTCGGGCCAGGCCTACGTCTTCTTCGGCGGCGCGCCCCCGGATACCGTCGCCGACGCGACGATGACCGGCGCGGCCGCGTACAACTACCTCGGCTGCTCCGTGGGCACGGCCGGCGACGTGAACGGCGACGGCTACGCCGACGTGGTCATCGGCGCCTACGGCAACGACGCCGGCGGCTCGATGGCTGGCCAGGCCTACGTCTACTACGGTGGCGTGGCGATGGACGCGGCGGCCGATCACACGTTGACCGGTCCGGCGGCCGGCGGCTTCTTCGGTCTCGACGCGGGCATGGCCGGAGACGTGACCGGCGACGGCTTCGCCGACGTGATCGTCGGCGCCTACGGCACGAACGGTATCGGCGAGGACGACGGCGCTGCCTACCTCTACGATTTCGACCGATACTTCCTGATGTCGCCCGTCGGCGGTGAGACCTGGACGCGCAGGATGACGGAGACGGTGACGTGGCTCGGCGCGGAGCTGGCCGATCTGTGGCTGTCCACGAACGACGGGGCCAGCTGGCGGCTTCTGCAGGAAGGTGTGGGCGGGTCGGAGTCGAACGCCGCCGAGGTGAAGGCGCCCAACATCGTCACGGACGTCGCGCTCGTGAAGGTGGTGCCGCGCGAGGTGTGGATCGCCGGCAGCGACAGGAGCGACTCGGTCTTCACCATCCAGGCCACGACCGGTGTGGAGCCCGGCGACGCGGCGCTGCGCTTCCGCGCGCCTTGGCCGAACCCGTCGCACGGTCTGGTGCGCTTCGGCGTCGAGCTGGCGCGCCCGGCGGTGGTGACGGTGACGGTGCTGGACGTGGCGGGGCGGGAGGTGGCCCGGCCCATCGTGGCCGAGCGGTTCGAGGCGGGCCGGGTCGAGCGCGAGTGGCGGCCGGACGGCCTGGCGCCGGGCGTCTACACCGTGCGGGCAAGGGTAGGCGAGCTGAAGCTCACCCGCCGGCTGGTCTGGCTGGGGAAGTAGGCCTGGCCTGATCGGTGAGCCCGGACCCGCCTTCGGCGGGTGCCCGATGGCGTAGGGGGCCGCAACTCCCTGCGCCCCTTCGCCGGTTTGGCTTCTGGGGCCGCTTCGTGCATAATCCCCGGCCGCTGTCACACCGGGGATTCAGCGCTGGCGACGAGGCCCGAGCGGCCCGCTGGCCCCGGCGATTCCCACTGGAGGTTCCGATGAAGGCCGGTATCCATCCCGTCTACAAGCTGCAGACGATGCACTGTGGCTCCTGCGGCAACGAATGGCAGACCCGGACCACCCAGGAGTCCACTTCGGCGGACGGGAAGGTCCACCTCGAGATCTGCTCGAACTGCCACCCCTTCTTCACCGGCAAGCAGAAGCTCATGGACAAGGCCGGCCGCGTCGAGCGCTTCCGCAAGCGTTACGCGAAGTCCGACGCCGGGAAGGCCGAGGCCGCGAAGGCCGAGGCCGCCGCGCCCGAGGCGCCCGTCACGCCCGAGACCGCCGGGCAGTAGCTGCGCTCTTCCGGCTCCCGCCCGGGCCGCCGTGCCCGGCCGGGAGCCTTTCGCTTACGCGGAGGTCCCATGCCGTTCCTGCCGGTCGGCGGCCAGGCGGTCATCGAAGGCGTCATGATGCGCTCGCCCTCGCGCATGGCCGTGGCCGTGCGGCGCCCCGACGGCACGCTGGCCTTCCTCGAACGTCCGTTCCTCTCGGTGACGAAGCGCTTCCCGCCGCTCGGCTGGCCGGTCGTGCGCGGGGCGGTCTCGCTCTTCGAGACCCTCGGCCTCGGCATCGCCGCGCTCAACTTCAGCGCCGAGGAGGCGAGCCGCGACGAACCGGCCGCCGCGGCGAAGCCCTCCGCCTGGCAGCAGCTCCTCCAGGGCGCGGTCCTCGTGCTCTCGTTCGCGCTCGGCCTGTTCCTCTTCGTCGTGCTGCCGGCGAACCTGACCAGCGCGCTCGGCTTCCACGACAGCGTCGGCTTCGGCCTGGTGGACGGCCTCTTCCGCCTCGTCGTCTTCGTGCTCTACCTCGTGCTCATCAGCCGCTGGAAGGAGATGGCGCGCGTGCTCGCCTACCACGGGGCCGAGCACAAGTCCATCCACGCCATCGAGAGCGGGGCGCCGCTGACGCCGGAGAGCGTGATGGGCTTCTCGCGGCTGCACCCGCGCTGCGGCACCTCGTTCCTCTTCCTCGTCGTGGTGGTGAGCGTCGTGGTCTTCAGCTTCATCGGCCGGCCGCGCGGCGTCGGCGACCACCTGCTGCGCATCGCCTGCATGCCGCTCATCGCCGGCATCGCCTTCGAGTTCGTGCGCCTGTCCGGGCGCAACGCCGGCCGCCGCGTCGTGCGCTGGCTGGTCTGGCCGGGGCTGCAGTTCCAGCGCCTCACCACGCGCGAGCCGGACGCGGGCATGTGCGAGGTGGCCATCGCCGCGCTGGAGCGCGTGCGGGGCGACGAGACGGTGGTCGCCCTCGAGCGCGCCGCGGGCACGTCGCCCGCCGGCGAGATGGTGTTCATCCAGTGAGCGCGGCCGGCGGGATGTGGGAGGCCCTGCGCCGGGTCGAGGAGCGCTTCGCCGAACTGACCGACCTGCTCGGCCGCCCCGAGGTCGTGAGCGATCCGCGCAAGCTGCGCGACCTGTCGCGCGAGCGGGCCCGGCTCGAGGAGACGACCCGGGCGCTGGCGGAGCACCGCAGGCTCGAGCGGACCATCGCCGACGACGAGGCCGCCCTCGCCTCGGGCGACGAGGAGCTGGCGGCCCTGGCGCGCGAGGAGCTGCCGGGGCTGAGGACCCGGCTCGAGCAGTTGGTGGGCACGCTCAAGCGCCTGCTGCTGCCGCGCGACCCCGACGACGACAAGAACGTCATCGTCGAGATCCGCGCCGGCACCGGGGGCGACGAAGCGGCGCTCTTCGCCGGCGATCTGACCCGCATGTACACGAAGTACGCCGAGCAGCACGGCTGGAAGCAGGAGATCCTCTCCTCGAACCCGTCCGGCGCGGGCGGCTTTAAGGAGATCATCTTCTCGCTCGAGGGCGACTCCGTGTACCGGCACATGAAGGTCGAGAGCGGCGTGCACCGCGTGCAGCGCGTGCCCGAGACCGAGGCCTCGGGGCGCATCCACACCTCGGCCGCCACCGTGGCCGTGCTGCCCGAGGTCGAGGAGGTGGACGTGGACATCCGCGAGCAGGACGTGCGGGTGGACGTCTACCGCGCCGGCGGCCCGGGCGGGCAGGGCGTCAACACCACGGACTCGGCGGTGCGCGTGACCCACCTGCCGACCGGCCTGGTGGTCACCTGCCAGGACGAGCGCTCGCAGATCAAGAACCGCGCGAAGGCGATGAAGGTGCTGCGCGCGCGCCTCTACGACGCCAAGCTGCAGGAGCAGCAGGCGAAGTACGCGGCGCAGCGCAAGTCGCAGGTCTCGACCGGCGACCGCAGCGCCAAGATCCGCACCTACAACTTCCCCCAGAGCCGGGTCACCGACCACCGCATCAACTTCACCGTCCACAACCTACCGGAGATCCTCGAGGGCCGCCTCGACGACCTGTCCGAGGCGCTGCTCGCCGCCGACGTGGCCGAGCGCCTCGAGGCCCTGGGTTCCGCCGCCGAGTAGCCGCGTGCACCGCGTACGCGGTGCGCCCCCGCGGTTGTCATCCGGCCGTCCGTGTCTCCCGCCGTGACCGCCTCTCCGCCCGGCATGCGCCTTGCGGGTCCGCTCGGCGTCCGCCCCCGGCCGGAGGTCGCGATGAACTCGCCGATGCTGACCTGGTCCGCGCCCGAGCCGACCGGCGCGTCGCGCTGGCGCCCCGGCGTGGCGCTGCTCTTCGTGCTGGCCGTGGCCTCGTGGGCGGAGCTGGGCTGGCGGCAGGGGGGGAGCGCGGGGCTGGGCCGTCACGTGCCCGTCGCGGTGATGGCGGGCCTGATGGTGGCCGCGCACCTGGCCGGCAGCGCCCTCGAGGCCTCGGCCTACGCGCTGTGGTGGCGCACGCGCGGCGCGCGCCTGCGGTGGCGGCCGTTCTTCGTCGGCCTCGTGGCCCTGTCGCTGGTGGACCGCTGCAGCGCGAGCCTCGCGGCGCTGGCCCGGCAGGTCCCGGCGCTCGCGCCCTGGCTCGCGCCGCTGGCCGGGCCGCAGCTCGTGCCCGGCCTCCTCCCGGACGTCGAGCCCGGGCTGCGGGCCGCCTTCGGCGGGCTCGGGCTGCTGACGCTGGCGCGCATCGGCGCCACCGCCTGGCTGCAGGCCTCCGGCACGGGCCGGCGCCTGCGCGCGGCGCTGGCGGTCACCGCGTGCGCCTGGCTGGCCGGCCGCGTCGCGGTCTGGTGGCTCGCCGACCTGGTGCGCGGCGCGAGCCCGCTGCCATGATGTGCCCGGCCGCGGTCGCGCGCGACCCGCGTTGGGCGGGTTGGCTGGTCTGGGTGCCGCTGGCAGCCGCGCTGGCCGCGCTCGGCTGGCTGCGCCACGCGGACCGCGCCCGGGCCCGCGAGATCCCGGCGCTCGGCGCGCCCCTCGTGCTCGTGCACGGAGCGGCGGCCGGCGCGGACGCCGAGACCTGGCTCGTCGCCGTGAATCCCGAGTGCGCGCACTGTCTCACCGCGCGCGCGCGCCTCGCCGCCCGCGCCGGGCCGGATGCCGGCGCCCCGCGCGTGGGCGTGCTCCTCGTGGACACGCCGCGGCGCCCGGGCCCGGCTCGGCTGGCCGCGCTCGGTCCCGGTCCCGTCTGGTGGGACGAGCGCGGCGCGTGGCGCCGCCGCTGGGGACATCGCCTCTACGGCGAGGTGCTCTGCTTCGACCGGCACGGGCGCTACCTCGCGACCCGGCCGCCGGGCTGACGGCCCCCGCATCGTCTGCCCCCGCGTCCCCGAAGGAGGTGTCCCATGTCGAGGAAGTCGCGGGTCGTGGCCCTGGCGCTGATGGTGCTGCTGGCGCTGGCCCCGGGCGCGCCGCGGGCGCAGACCGCGGCGGAGGAGGGCAGCGTGGCGAAGAAGGCCATCGCCTACGCCGGCTGCGCCGGCAGCGTCATCCTGATGCCGTTCACGGTGGTGGGCGTGTTCGCCATGGTCGTCGCCTGCGCCAACGCGATGGCGTTGAGCGTGGAACCGTGAGGAGGTCGTGATGAGAGTCGGATGGCTGTTCACGCTGTGCGCCCTGCTGGCCCTGGTCGCGCTGGCGCCGCCCGCGCTGCCCGCGCCGCTCGACGCGGCGACGGGAGGCACGGAGGCGCCGCCGCCCGAGGTCGCGGTGACGACCGACAGCTGGCTCGGCGGCCTCGCCGCGGTGGGCTGCGGCGTGTTCGTGCGGGCGACCATCATCACCGCCGGCACGCAGGTGTCCACGATCGCCGGAGCGGTCGCCTGCTGCGCGTACATGATGATCGACCTGTGGATCGAGGCGCACTGACGATGCCCCCGGCGTTGGCGCCACGGCGCCGGGCCGTTATGCTGGCGCCGTGGCTGCCACCATCGCATCGGCGCTGC
>JAXDBZ010000094.1:0-23935 GCA_034678345.1 Candidatus Eiseniibacteriota bacterium | reverse complement strand
GCCGGGGGGGGGGGGGGGGGGGGGGGCGGTTTTTGTCCCCGTTCCCTGGGCCGCTCGGGCGGGGGGCCGGGCCCGGCCCCCCCGCCGCGCTCGCCCCTCCCGGGCCTCACTCGGGGGCGCGATTGCCGCGCCCGTAGCCCCCGGATTGCCTCTTGGTCCCCGAGCGCCTAGTCTGCCCGCGTCCTGTCGGTAGCCCCCTCTCTCCCCAGGAGGCGAACATGGAGACGACGGCCACCCCGGCTGCCCCGACCCCCGGAGTCCCGCCCACGCTGTCCCTGCCCGCGCGGCTGGCCGCGGTCTTCGTGCGTCCCGCCCGGGCCTGGGTGGGGCTGGAGCGCCGGGGCCAGTGGTGGTTCCCGCTGCTGCTCTCGGTCGTCGTGGCGGTGGCCGGCACGGCCCTCGTCTACCACCGGGCGCTGCTGCCGGCCCAGTTGGAGCAGCTCGAGCGCATGGTCGAGGCGGGGCAGCTCCCCGCGGAGCAGTACGACGGCCTGGCCGAGGGCATGGCGTCGCCCGGGCGGGTCGCCCTGTCGCTGGCCTTCGTGCCCCTCGGGGTGCTCTTCATCACCCTATTGGTGACGCTGGTCCCGTGGATCGGGGCCGGCTTCCTGCTCGGCAGGCCCTTCCGCTTCCGCGACGCCTGGGTGGTCACCTGCTGGGCCGGGTTGGTGACGATCCCGGCACAGCTGCTTACCTTCGCGCTGGGCTGGGTCAACGAGAGCCTGACCAGCGTTCACATCGGCTTCGGCGCGCTGTTGCCTCTGGCGGAGCCGCCCTCGAAGCTCCTGACCGCGCTGGCGAGCTTCCTCGACCAGGCGGTCGGCCCCTTCGCGATCTGGCACTTCGCGGTGCTGGCGCTCGGCACGGCGGCGCTGGCGGGGGCGCCCCGCAAGCCGGCGCTGCTCGCCCTGGGCGGCCTCTGGCTGGTGCTGTGGGGCGTGATGGCGGCGCTGGGCGGACTGATGTCGCCGGGGGTCTGAGGCGCCGGTCCTGCAACACTCGGGGCCGCTCCCCGTAGATAGTCGATAGGCGCGCCCGCGACCGCGGGCGCGAGCCATGGAGGTCTCGCATGAGGTGGATGGGCCGGATCGCGGCCGGGATGTTGCTGGGCACGGTCGTCGGGCCGCTGGGCGCGGCGGCACAGGCGCCGCTCACCGCGGACCGCGCGGTCCAGCTGGCGCTCGAGCACAACAGCCAGATCATCAACGCCAACGCCGACGTGCTGAGTGCGCGCAGCGCGGCCTACGGAGCGTGGTCGGCGGTCCTGCCCTCGGTGGGGGCGTCGCTGACGCGCAGCGGGTCCCAGACCCGCGACCAGCGCGGCACGGCCGTGGTGGGTGGACAGACGACCCTTCCCAACACCACGCCCGAGTACGACTTCTATTCCACGACGCCCGAGCTGAGTGGCGGCTGGTCGGTGCTGAACCTGTCCTCGCTGGCGAACGTGGCATCGGCGCGGGCGGGGCTGCAGAGCGCCCAGTGGCAGCGTCAGGCGACCCGCAGTGCCGTGGCGTTGCAGGCGCGGCAGCAGTTCTACGAGGTGGTCAAGGCGGTCAAGCTGGTGGGGGTGAACGAGCACGCGCTGCAGCTGGCGCGCGACAACGAACGCCGGGTCCGCGTCCTGTTCGAGGTGGGCTCCGTGTCGCGCAGCGACCTGCTCAAGACGCAGGTGCAGACGGCGCAGGGCCAGCTCGATTCCATCGCCGCGGTGCAGAACCTGCTCGCCCAGCGGAACGCCCTGGCGAGCTTCATCGGGCTGGAGGAGGCGCGCCTGGGCGAGGTGGACACCACCCTGGCGGCCTCGGCCATCGAGTACGACGAGGCGGCGGTGCTGCGCGAGGCCGAGGAGAACCGGCCCGACCTGAAGGCGGCGCGGACGGCCCTGCGCTCGGCGCGCGCTGGCGTGTGGTCGGCGCGACTGAGCTGGTTGCCGTATGTGACCGTGGCCGGGAGCATGATCGTGGACCCCTTCAGCGACACGAAGACCTTCGACGCGGCGGGCGATCCCACCAGCGCCCATTCGGAGTACGACCGCCGCCTGAGCGGCTCGGTGGCGCTGAACTGGGACTTCCTCGACCCGCTGACGCGGAGCGCCAGCAGTGCCGGTGCCCGCGCGCAGTTGGCCCGGGCCCAGAGCAACCACGACGTTCTGCGCCGCAACCTGGCGGGCGAGGTGCACCAGGCGACGCTGACCTACGAGCAGGCGCTCGCGAGCCAGCGGCTGGCCAGCACGGCGGTGGAGTCGGCAGCGGAGAACATGAAGCTCACCCAGCAGAAGTACAACGTGGGGTCCGCGACCATCCTGGACCTCATCGACGCGCAGGTGCAGCTGCAGCGGGCCGAGAGCCAGCTGGTGTCGGCGCTGGCGGAGATCCGCGTGGCTGAGGCGCGGCTGGACCAGGTGCGGGGTCGCGGCATCTGACCGCGGCGTGACGTTCGGGAAGGAGTTGCGTCCGTGAAGCGCAAGAGATGGCTGTGGATCGGCCTGGGTGCCCTGGTGGTCGCGGTGTTGGCCGTGGTGGTGGCCATGAACGTGGTCCGCGGCAAGGGCGGGCGCGTCGAGGCGGTTCAGCTGGCGCGGGTGCGGCAGGAGGACATCACCTCGCGCGTGCGGGCCCCCGGCAAGATCGAGGCGAAGACGCAGGTCAAGGTCAGTGCCGACATCATGGGCAAGATCGTCGTGCTCGCGGTCAAGGAGGGTGATCCGGTGCGCCGCGGCCAGCTCATGCTGCAGCTCGACGACCGGCAGTACCGTGCCTACCACGACCAGGCGCGGGCGACGGCGGCGGCCGCCCGGGCGCGGGCGCGCGATGCCGAGCAGGCGCTGCGCGCCGGCGAGGCCACCTATCGGCGGCAGGAGGCACTCTTCGCGCAGAAGCTGCTGTCGGACGCGGAGTGGGACCAGGCCACGTCGACGATCGCGACGGTCCGGGCGACGGCCCAGGCAGCACGCCAGGAAGTCGCGCGGGCCGACGCGGCGGTGGCGGCGGCGGCGGACAACCTGCGCAAGACGCGCTTCGAGGCGCCCTTCGATGGCGTGGTGAGCGCCCTCAACGTCGAGGCCGGCGAGAACGTCATCACGGGCACGATGAACAACCCCGGGACCGAGATCCTGGTGGTCTCGGACCTGTCGCGGATGCTCGTGCGGGCCGACGTGGACGAGACGGACGTCGTGGACATGCGCATCGGCCAGAAGGCGCGCATCTTCGTGGACGCGCTCCCCGACACGTCGTTCCCGGGCACGGTGACCGAGATCGGCAACACCGCCAAGCGGTCGCTCACCTCGGCGGTGGAGGGGCAGACGAACTTCGAGGTCAAGGTGGTCTTCGACCAGGACGTGCCCGAGGTGCGCCCGGGCATGAATGCCGACGTCGAGGTGGAGACCGGGACCCACGCGAAGACGCTGGGCGTGCCCATCCAGGCGGTCGTGGTGCGGACGCAGAGCGACCTGGACCGGGCGGCGCACAAGCCCGGAGCCCGGGCGAAGCGACCGCGTACTCCGAAGGGCCTCGAGCTCGCGGCGGACGAGGACACGGTAGGGCGGAAGGCGAAGGAGATCACCGGGGTCTTCCTGGTGACGAAGGAGAACACCGCGAAGTTCGTGCCGGTGCGCACGGGCATCGCGGGGGAGTCCGCCATCGAGGTCTTCGGCGAGGTGGAGGCCGGCGACCTGGTCGTGGCGGGGCCGTACAAGGCGCTGCGGGACCTCAAGCCGGGGTCCCGGGTGAAGCGCGAGGCGGCGGGCGGACGGGGACGGAGGTGAGGGCGGGATGCTGATCTCCATCCGTGACCTGCAGCGAGTCTACGAGGTGGGCACCGAGCAGGTGCACGCGCTGAACGGGGTCAGCCTCGACATCGCCGCGAACGAGTACCTGGCGATCATGGGTCCGTCGGGCTCGGGCAAGTCCACGCTCATGAACATCCTGGGATGCCTCGACACGCCTACGGGCGGCTCCTATCGCTTCAAGGACCGGGAGATCGCCGCGCTGCCGGACGATGAGCTGGCGCGCATCCGCAACCGGGAGATCGGTTTCGTCTTCCAGACGTTCAACCTGCTGCCGCGGGCCGACGCCCTGCACAACGTCGAGCTGCCGCTCGTCTACGCCGGCTGCCGGCACGAGGAGCGCCGGCGCCGCGCCCGGGAAGCGCTCGAGCTGGTGGGCCTCGGCGATCGCATGAAGCACCGGCCGAACGAGCTCTCGGGCGGACAACGCCAGCGGGTGGCGATCGCGCGGGCGCTGGTGAACAAGCCGAGCATCATCCTGGCCGACGAACCGACCGGAAACCTCGACACGGCCACCGGCGAGGAGATCATGACGGCCTTCGGCCGCATCTGGGAGCAGGGGAACACGGTGATCCTCGTGACGCACGAGGCGGACATCGCCGCGCACGCGCACCGCGTGGTGCGGATGCGGGACGGGCACATCGAGAGCGACCTGCGCGGGGCGGGCCGGACGGGCGCGGCGGCGCCGGCGGGGGCATGAACCTCCGCGAGAGCATGGGCATCGCGCTCGCCGCCCTCCGGGCGAACAAGCTGCGCTCGTTCCTGACGCTGCTCGGCACCATCATCGGCGTGGGGGCGGTGATCTTCGTGCTCTCGGTGGTCGAGGGCCTGAACCGCTACGTCGAGGACAAGATGCTGGGCGTGGGCTCGAACGTCCTGTGGGTGGACAAGTACGGGATGATCACGACCCAGGAGGAGTTCATCGAAGCGGACAAGCGGCCGGACATCACGCTCGCCGACGTGGAGGCGCTCGCCGCCGGGGTGCCGCACGCCGCGGTGGTGGTGGCGGCCGGCGACACCTACGCCCACCTCCGCTATCGCGACAAGGTGGCGCGGAGCATCCGCCTGGGCGGGCGCGGCCCGGGCTACGAGGTGGTCGAGGACCTCACCATCGACCAGGGCCGCCACCTGACCGACGTGGACGACCGGCGCCGGCGGCCGGTCTGCGTGCTCGGTCCGGAGGCGGCGGCGGAGATCTTCCCCGGGATCGACCCGGTGGGGCGACAGGTGCGCCTCGGCGAGCAGACGTCCGAGGTCGTGGGGGTGACGAAGCCGAAGGGGAAGATGTTCGGCCAGTCGCAGGACCGCTTCGCCACCGTCCCCATCCGGACCTTCCAGAAGTACTGGACCTCGCGCTTCAGCTACTACGCCTTCCTGAAGAGCGTGGACCAGGCGGCCATGCCGCTGGCGGAGCAGGAGGCGCGCAACGTGCTGCGGGCGCGGCGTCACCTGACCCCGGGCCGGCCCGACAACTTCGGCATCACGCTGCCCGACACCTTCATGGACCTCTACCGCAAGATCACCGGGGGCGTCTTCGCCCTGACGATCGGCGTGGCCGCCATCGCGCTGCTGGTCGGCGGCATCGTCATCATGAACATCATGCTGGTCTCGGTCACCGAGCGCACCCGCGAGATCGGCGTCCGGAAGGCGCTGGGGGCGCGCCGGCACGACATCCTCATGCAGTTCCTGGCCGAGGCGGCCACGCTGTCGCTGACCGGCGGCCTCGTGGGCGTCACCGTGGGCGTGCTGCTGGCGCTGCTGGCGAGCGGGCTGGCGCACCTTCCCGCGGCGGTGAGCGTCCCGTCGCTGTTCCTGGGCGTCGGCATGTCCTGCCTGGTGGGGGTCTTCTTCGGCGCCTACCCGGCCTGGCGCGCATCGCGTCTCGACCCGATCGAGGCGCTGCGCTACGAGTGAGCGATGAGCCGCGGCCTGCTGGCTGAGATCCTCGGGATGGCGTGGAGCGCGCTGCACGCGAACCGGCTGCGTTCGGCGCTGGCCCTGCTCGGCATCATCATCGGCGTGACCACGGTGATCGCCATGGTGGCGCTGGTGAACGGGTTCCAGCGCTCGGTGGAGCAGTCCATCCGCTCGACGGGCTCCAACACGATCTACATCCACCGCATCCGCCCCGGGGTCAACGTCGGCGGGCACGACATCCCCGACAGCCTGAAGGCGCGCAAGGCCTTCACCATGGCCGACGCAGAGGCCATCCTGGTCGGGGCCCCGGCGGTGCGGGCGATCACCCCGCTCAAGTACGACAACATCGGCCTGCAGGTGAGCCACGGCGGGCGCACGACCCGTACGACCCAGATCTACGGGACCGACGAGCACTACCTCACCGTGCACGGCTTGGAGGTGGGGCGCGGGCGGTACTTCACCGCGCAGGAGGTGCAGCGGCGGGCCAACGTGGTGGTGCTGGGCCCGAGCGCGACCGAGGCGCTCTTCCGCAACCGCAGTCCGCTGGGCGAGACGGTGCGGGTGGGGGCGATCTCGTTCGAGGTCATCGGCGAGTACGCGGCGAAGGGGAAGCTGCTCGGCGAGGACCTCGACAACGTCGCGGCCATGCCCTACACGACCATGGACAAGTACTTCGCCGCGCCGGCGGACGCGCCTCCCTGGGTGCCGCGGCGCGGGGAGGTGTTCCTGCACGCCATCGCGGTCTCGCCGGAGGAGAACGACGAGGCGCAGAGTCAGATCATCGAGATCCTGCGCGTCCGCCGGCATCTGCCCAGCAACAAGCCGAACGACTTCGCCGTCTTCACCGACGAGGTCTTCGTCACCCTCTACCGGCAGATCACCGGCGCGGTGGTGGCGGTGATGATCCTCATCTCCTTCGTGTCGCTGCTGGTCGGCGGGATCGGGGTGATGAACATCATGCTGGTGGCGGTGACCGAGCGGACGCACGAGATCGGTCTGCGTAAGGCCCTGGGAGCCCCGCGGGCGGCGATCCTCGTCCAGTTCCTGGCCGAGGCGGCGCTGCTCACGGCCGGCGGCGGGGCGCTGGGCGTCGGGCTGGGCTGGCTCATCGCCGCCTCGGTCAAGGCGGCGACCCCGCTGCCCACGTACGTGTCGCCCTGGTCGGTGGTGGTGGGGGTCGTCTTCTCGGCGGTGGTCGGGGTGTTCTTCGGGCTGTACCCGGCGTCGCGCGCGGCGCGTCTCGACCCGGTGGAGGCCCTGCGCTACGAGTGAGCGGGCGTCGGCGCGGCGGCGCCGGTCCTGCTAGTATGCGGGCATGAGTCCGCGCCCGCGCCGCCTCCCGCCTGCCGCCCCCGCCGGGCCGACCCCCACCGCCGCTCCCGCGCGCGGCCTCTCGAACATCGCCATCCATGGCGCGCGCGAGCACAACCTGCAGAACCTCTCGCTGCGCCTGCCCCGGCAGAGCCTCATCGTCGTCACCGGGGTGTCGGGGTCGGGGAAGTCGTCCCTGGCCTTCGACACCCTCGACGCCGAGGGGCAGCGGCGGTACGTCGAGTCGCTGTCGGCCTACGCGCGGCAGTTCCTCGGGCAGATGGAGAAGCCCGACGTGGACGCCATCGAGGGGCTGTCGCCGGCCATCGCCATCGAGCAGCGCAGCGCCGGAGCGAACCCGCGCTCCACCGTGGCCACGATCACCGAGATCTACGACTTCCTGCGCCTGCTGTTCGCCCGCCTCGGGGTGCAGCACTGCCCCGGCTGCGACCGGCCGATGCGGCGCCAGACGGTGCCGGAGATCGTGGACGCGGTGCTGGCCCGTTGCGCCGGCGCGCGGGTCGCCCTGCTGGCGCCGCTGGTGCGCGGGAAGAAGGGCGAGTACCGGAAGGAGCTCGAGGCGGTGCGCCGCCAGGGCTACCTGCGCGCCCGGGTGGACGGCGCCTGGGTGGAGCTGGACGAGCCTCCCCGGCTGGCCCGCTACAAGCGGCACGACATCGACGTGGTGGTGGACCGACTGGCGGTGGACGCGGGGGCGAAGTCCCGCCTGGCGGACTCCCTCGAGAGCGCCCTCAAGCTGGGCGGCGGGCTGGTCGGCGTAGCGCGGCTGGAGGGCGGCCGGCCGGCGGAGGACCTGCTCTTCAGCCAGGGCGCGGCCTGCCCGCACTGCGGCACCAACGTGCCCCAACTGGAGCCGCGCAGCTTCTCCTTCAACTCGCCCTTCGGGGCCTGCCGCACCTGCGAGGGCCTCGGCAGCCTGCTCAAGGTGGACCCCGAGCGCGTGGTGCCGGACCCGGAGCGGTCCATCGAGGGCGGGGCGGTGGCCGCCTGGGGCGACGCGAGCGGGACCTGGGTGGGCGGCACGCTGCGGGCGCTGGCGAAGAAGTACGGGTTCAGCCTGCGCTCGCCGTGGCGGCGCCTGCCGGCGTCGGTGCAGCGCCTGATCCTCCACGGCACCGGCGGCGAAGAGGTGCGCTTCGAGTACCGCATGAGGAAGGGCTCGTCGTGGGTCCACACGGGGGCGTTCGAGGGGGTGATCCCCAACCTGGAGCGCCGCTACCGCGAGACGACCAGCGAGCACGTGCGGCGCTGGATCCACAGCCTGATGAACCCGCGGCCCTGCCCGGACTGCGGCGGGCGACGTCTCAAGCCGGAGAGCCTGGCGGTGCGCATCGCCGGTCGCGATATCGCGGCGTGGACCGCCCGGTCCGTGTCGGAGGCCCGCCGCGCCCTCGGGGCGCTGGACTTCGTCGGCGCGGAGCGGACGGTGGCCACGCCCATCCTGAAGGAGCTGGGGAGCCGCCTGGGGTTCCTCGAGGACGTCGGGCTCGGCTACCTGACGCTGGACCGTTCGGCGGGCAGCCTCGCCGGGGGCGAGGCGCAGCGCATCCGGCTGGCGACGCAGATCGGTTCGCAGCTCACCGGAGTGCTCTACATCCTGGACGAGCCCTCGATCGGCCTGCACCATCGCGACAACCAGAAGCTGCTGGCGACGCTGCTGCGCCTGCGCGACCTCGGCAACACGATGGTGGTGGTGGAGCACGACCGCGACACGATGCTGGCGGCGGACTGGCTGGTGGACCTCGGCCCCGGCGCCGGGCGGCACGGCGGGCGCCTCGTGGCGGCGGGCACGCCCGCCGAGGTCTGCCGCGCGGAGGCGTCGCTCACCGGCTGCTATCTCGCGGGACGGCGTTCCATCCCGGTCCCCGCCTCGCGGCGGTCCGGGGACGGGCGGCGGCTCGAAGTGCTGGGGGCGCGCGAGCACAACCTGAAGGGCATCGACGTCGCCTTCCCGCTGGGCACCTTCTGCTGCGTGACCGGGGTGTCGGGTTCGGGGAAGAGCACGCTGGTGAACGACATCCTGCTGGCGGCGCTCCAGCGCCGGCTGCACGAGAGCGGCCCGGTGCCGGGGACGCACCGCGGGTTGCGGGGCATCGAGCACGTGGACAAGGTGGTCGCCATCGACCAGAGCCCGATCGGCCGGACGCCGCGTTCGAATCCCGCGACCTACACCGGCACGTTCGGCTTCATCCGCGACCTGTTCGCCCGGCTGCCGGAGGCGCGGGTCCGCGGCTACGGCCCGGGACGGTTCTCGTTCAACGTCAAGGGCGGCCGCTGCGAGGCCTGCCAGGGCGACGGGCTGCGCAAGATCGAGATGCACTTCCTGCCCGACGTGTTCGTGCGCTGCGACGTCTGCCACGGGCGACGGTACAACCGCCAGACGCTCGAGGTCCTCTACAAGGGGCGCTCGATCGCCGACGTGCTCGACCTGACTGTCGAGGAGGCGCTGGAGTCGCTCGGCGCCGTGCCGGCCCTGCAGCGCCGGCTCGAGACGCTGCGCGCGGTGGGGTTGGGCTACATCCACCTCGGCCAATCCGCCACGACGCTCTCGGGCGGCGAGGCCCAGCGGGTCAAGCTGGCGGCGGAGCTGTCGCGGGTGGCCACGGGCCGGACGCTGTACATTCTCGACGAGCCGACCACCGGGCTGCACTTCGAGGACGTGCGCATGCTGCTCGAGGTGTTGCACTCGCTGGTCGGGCGCGGGAACACGGTGGTGGTGATCGAGCACAATCTGGACGTGATCAAGAGCGCCGACTGGTTGATCGATCTGGGTCCCGAGGGTGGCGAGCAGGGCGGCGCCGTGGTCGCCACCGGGACCCCCGAAGCGGTGAGCCGCGCGCGGGGGTCCTACACCGGCGAGGCTCTGCGAGAGGTGCTGACGCGATGACCGGTTCCACCCCCAGGGGCGAGACGAGAACGCCCGCGGCGACCCCCGCGGGCACGATGAAGGCCGTGGTGAAGGCCCAGGCGGGGCCGGGCGTCGAGATCCGGGACGTGCCGGTGCCCGCCGCCGGGCCCGGGGAGCTGCTGTTGCGCGTCCTGCGCGCCGGGATCTGCGGCACGGACCTGCACATCTACGAGTGGGATGCCTGGAGCCGGAACCGCATCCGGCCGCCGGTGGTCATCGGGCACGAGTTCGTGGGCGAGATCGTCGCGCTGGGCAGCGGGGTCACGGGCTTCGCGCCCGGCGAGCGCGTGTCCTTCGAGAGCCACATCGTCTGCGGCCGCTGCCGGCCGTGCCGGACCGGCAACGCCCACGTCTGCACGGCGACGAGGATCCTGGGCGTGCACGTGAACGGCGGCTTCGCCGAGTACGCGGTCGCGCCGGCGGCGAACGCCTGGCGCGCGCCGGAGAACGTGCCGCTCGAGGTCCAGAGCATCATGGAGCCGCTGGGCAACGCGGTGCACACCGCCTTCGCCGGCGAGCTGTCCGCGTGCCGCATCGGCGTGACCGGCTGCGGGCCCATCGGGCTCTTCGCCATCGCCGTGGCGCGGGCGGCGGGCGCGTCGCAGGTCATCGCCTCGGACGTGGCCCCGTATCGGCTGGAGCTGGCGCGGACGATGAACGCCGACGCCGTCGTGGACTCGGGCCGGGAGGACTTCGTGACGCGGGTGAAGGAACTCACGGACGGGCGCGGCCTCGACGGCGTGCTGGAGATGTCGGGCAACCCGAAGGCGATCCGCGACGGACTGGCGGCGCTGCGTCCCGGGGGCCGCCTGTCGCTGCTCGGCCTGCCGCGGGAGCCCTTCCCCCTCGACTGGAGCGAGCTGATCGTGTCGAAGGGCATCACCATCCACGGGATCGCCGGGCGCCGCATGTACGACACCTGGGTGCAGATGGACACCCTGCTGCGCAGCGGACGGCTCGACGTGCGTCCCGGCATCTCCCACGTGATGCCCATGGCGAAGGTGGTGGAGGGCATCGAGCAGCTGCGCTCCGGCAACGCTGGCAAGATCGTGCTCGTGCCCTGGGGCCAGGAAGCCTAGCCGCGCTCCGACGCCGTCGGCGACGCGATCGAGGCGGAGCGCGGGGGCCGCGGGACGGAGTTTAGCGACACGGGACGGCCCGGCGCACCCCGCGACCCGGGTCCCGGCGGCGCCCCCCCGCGGAGCATCGGACGCGCGCGCTGGGTGCGTTCACCCTGCGGGGGCGTGCCCGACGTCGTCGTCCGCCAATCGGCGCGGCGCCATTTTGGCGTGGCCACCCCTTCGTGCCGCAGGCTACGATGCCGCCGATTCGAGGCTGCCCGACGTCTGGCCGGGCGTGGTATTCGCTTCGCGGAGGAGGTGGCGCATGACTCGTTCGCTACGGTTCCTGCTGATCACCGCACTGGCCCTGCTGGTGGCCGTGCCGGCACTCGCCGACCTCGGCAAGCTCGACGCGCGGGCGCGGGCGTCGCTGGCCGCCCTGCAGATCCGCGTGCCCGTGGAACAGGCACTGCTCGACGGTATGGTCCTCTCCGAGGCCGGGGAACTCGACGTCTTCGTGGTCGGTGAGGTGAGCTGGGGCGAGCTCGAGGCGGCCGGAGCCCGCGTGCGCACGCAGGCCGGCGACGTGTTCACCGCCTACGTGCCCGCCGACGCGATCGCGGAGGTGGCGGCGCTGCGGGGGGTGCGGCGCATCGAGGGGGCGGCCGTGTGCGAGCCGGAGATGGATCTCAGCACGGCGGCGACCAACGCCGCCGCGCTGCGCGGTGCCGGACCGGGCTTCACCGGCCTGAACGGAGCCGGCGTGCTGGTCGGCGACGTGGACACCGGCGTGGACTACGGTCACGGGGACTTCGACGACGCGGCCGGCAACACCCGGCTGGTGAACATCTGGGACCAGACGGTCAACGGCGCCGCCCCCGCCGGCTACGGCTACGGGACGGAGTGGTCGAGCGCGCAGATCGACGCGAACACCTGCACGGAGACCGACCTGAACGGGCACGGCACGCACGTGCTCGGCACCATCGGTGGTGACGGCAGCCAGACCGGCTACGGGTTCGCCCCGTTCACGTACGCGGGGATGGCCCCGAAGGCCGACCTGATCATGGTGAAGACGACGTCCTACACGACGGCGATCCTCGACGGCGTCCAGTACATCTTCCAGCGCGCGACGGCGCTGGGGCGGAACTGCGTCGTGAATCTGTCCCTGGGCTCGCAGTACGGGCCGCACGACGGCAGCAGCGCCTTCGAGAGCGGTCTGAACGCCCTGTGCGGACCGGGCCGGATCGTCACGAAGTCGGCCGGTAACGACCGGGCCTCGAACCTCCACGCGCGGGTGCTGGTGCCGAGCGGCCCCGACAGCATCAAGCTCACCGTCGGCGGCGGGACCACCAGCGGGCGGACGCTGGCCATCGACGGCTACTACGACTACCCGGAGCAGATCAGCGTCACCCTGCGCTCGCCCGGCAACAAGATCATCGGGCCGATCCCGTTCGGGGCGGCGAACAAGGCCTATCCGGGCGACACGACGGGGGTGAACGGTCGCGTCTACGTCGAGAACGGGCTCTATCTGACGGCGCGCAGCGCCCGGGAGATCTACATCGAGCTCCGCAGCCTCGGGCTCGGCACAGGCAGCATCAGCGGCACCTGGACCCTCTACCTCACGCCGGTGGCGGTGAGCGGGGCGGGTGCCGTGGACCTGTGGCGGTACTACGTGTCCACCAGCAGCCTGACCGCCACGTTCAGCTTCAACAGCACGAACACGCACCTGGTGGGCGAGCCCGGCAATGCCGACTCGGTCATCACCACGGCCTCGTGGACGTCGCGCCGCGACTGGTGGGACTGCTACGGGTACAACCTCATCTTCACGGGCGCCGTGGCGGCGGGCAATCTGTCGCCGTACTCGAGCCCCGGGCCGACGCGGGACGGACGGGAAAAGCCCGACATCGCCGCGCCGGGATCGGCGATCATCTCGACGCTCACCCAGGACCCCGGACCGACCTGCCCCACCGGCGGCTCCACGTTCATCGCCGACAGCCTGCAGCACCAGGTGCTGCAGGGCACGAGCATGGCGGCCCCCCACACGGCGGGAGCGGCGGCGCTGATCCTACAGAAGTACGGCGCGGTGTCGCCGTCGTTCGTGAAGCAGTTCCTCTACGGCCGGGCGGTCGTGGACGGGTACACCGGCGGCGTCTGGAACGCCAGCTGGGGCCACGGCAAGCTGTGGCTCGGGGACATGCTGGACCCGGCGGTGACCGTCACGACGCCGAACGGGGGCGAGGTGCTGGTGTCCGGCGCCACGGCGAGCCTGACGTGGACGGCGACGGATGCCGTGGGGGTGGCGTCGGTGGATCTGCTGCTGTCCCGCGGCGGCGTGGGTGGCCCCTACGAGACGCTCGCCTCCGGCGTGCCCAACAGCGGCAGCCACGCCTGGCCGGTGACGCTGCCGGCCAGCGAGGACTGCTGGCTCCGCGTGGTCGCGCACGACGCGGCGGGGAACGTCGGCGCCGACGTCAGCGACGCGGCCTTCGCCATCATGGACGCGGTGGTGCCGGTGCTGATGACCGACTTCGTGGCCGAGCCGGTGGCGGCGGGGGTGGAGCTGCGCTGGGAGTTCAGCGATCCGGCGGCCTTCCGCTCGGTGGTGGTGGAGCGCTCGGCCTCGGCCGACGGCCCGTGGGCGGCGCTCGACGTGGACATCCGGGTCGAGGACGGCGTCAGCGTGACCCTCGACCGGAGCGCACGGGCGGGCGCGACGTACTGGTACCGGATCTCGGCGCTCCATGACGGGGCCCGGATGACGTTCGGGCCGATCCAGGCCACGGCGGGGGAGGTCGTCCTGGCCTTCGGGCTGGGGCGTCCCGTGCCGAATCCCGCCGGGGGCCGCGTGCGGGTGGAGTTCGCGGTGCCGCATGCGGCCATGGTGGATCTCGGTGTCTTCGACATGCAGGGGCGCCGGGTGGCGACGCTGGTGGACGGCTCGGTGGGCAGCGGGCGCCACCAGGCGACGTGGGACGCGGCGGCGGGTGGCAGGGCCGCGCCGGCGGGCATCTACTTCCTGCGCCTGCGGGCGGAGGGCACGACGCTGAGTCGCCGGCTGGTCGTGACCCGGTGAGAACGGGCAGGCGGAGCGAGCGGCCGGGCCGAGCGCCCGGCCGCGCGTGCGTGCGGGTCGGCGGGGCGCTCCTTGACCCTCTTCCGGTCAGTGGGTACCTTGCGATGGTCCGTTCCCACGCGAGGAGCCTTCCATGTCGACGCCGCAGAACGTGAAGTCCACGCCGTTCACCGCCTTCCACCGCGCCCTCGGCGCCCGGCTGGTGGAGTTCGCCGGCTACGAGATGCCGCTGCGCTACACCGGGGACGTGCGCGAGCACCAGTGCGTGCGCAACGCGGTCGGGGTCTTCGACATCACCCACATGGGCGAGTACCACGTCGGCGGTCCCGGGGCGGGCGAGTTCATCCACCACATGGTCACGAACGATGTCCTCGGGATGCAGGTCGGGCAGGCGATCTACACCGCCATGTGTCGCCCCGACGGAGGCATCGTGGACGACCTGCTCGTCTATCGCCTTCCGGACCGCTGGATGCTGGTGGTCAACGGGGCGACCAACGCCAAGGACTTCGCCTGGCTGAAGCCGCAGGTCCCCGCCGGCGTGGAGTTCCGGGACATCAGCGAGGAGACGGCCCTGCTCGCGATCCAGGGGCCGCTGGCCGAGCGGGTCCTGCAGGGTCACGTCACGCCGGCGGTCCTCGACCTCGGCTTCTACCGGCTGCTCGAGGGCGAGGCCTTCGGGGCCCCGGCCGTCATCTCCCGCACCGGCTACACCGGGGAGGACGGCTTCGAGCTCTACTTCGCCCCGCGCTACGCGACGCAGGTGTGGGAACGCCTCTTCGAGGCGGGGCGGTCGCACGGGCTGGAGCCCGTGGGCCTGGCCGCCCGCGACACGCTGCGGCTCGAGATGGGCTACATGCTGTACGGCAACGACATCGACGAGACGACCACGCCGCTCGAGGCGGGCATCGGCTGGACGGTGAAGCTGAAGAAGCCGGAGTTCAACGGCCGGGAGGCGCTGCTGCGGCAGAAGGAGCAGGGCCTGAAGCGCCGCCTGGTCGGATTCGATCTGGAGGGGCGGCGGGTCCCCCGGCATGGCATGGAGATCGAGTCGGGCGGGCGGGTGGTGGGCCGCGTCACCAGCGGCACCTTCAGCCCGAGTCTGGAGCGCCCGATCGGCATGGGCTACGTGGTAAGCACGTTGGACCGCCCGGGCGGCACCCTCGAGGTGCTGGCGGGTGGGACGCGTCTCAATGCGCGCATCGCGCCGCGGCCGTTCTGGACGCGGGGCTCGCGCCGTTCGTGAGGAGGATGCCTTGGCCTTCCCCGATGACGTCCGCTACACCGCCGAGCACGAGTGGGCCCGGCTCGAGAAGGGCATCGTCACCGTCGGCGTCACGTCGTACGCCACCGACCAATTGGGCGACGTGGTGTTCGTCGAGATGCCCCAGGTCGGCGCGAAGCTGGAGGCGATGAAGGCCTTCGGCGTGATCGAGGCCGTGAAGACCGTGAGCGACCTGTTCGCCCCGGTCTCCGGCGAGGTGGTCGAGCGTAACGAGGCGCTGGCCGACAACCCGGCGCTCGTGAACCAGGACCCCTTCGGGGCGGGTTGGATCGTGCGCGTCCGTCCCGCCGACCCGGCCGATCACGCGAAGCTGATGACGAGCGCCGAGTACGAGAAGCACGTGGAGGAGCAGCACGCATGAGCTACGTCGGCCGGACGCCCGAGGAAGAGCGGCGCATGCTGCAGGCGATCGGCGTGGAGCGGTTCGAGGACCTGCTGGGCGACGTGCCGGCGGCCGCCCGCCTGGCGCAGCCGCCGGCGATCCCCGGGCCGCTCTCGGAGATCGAGCTGCGCCGGCTGCTGGGTGGTTGGGCGGAGGAGAACCGGGTGCGGGGCACGGCCTCGTTCCACGGGGGCGGCGTCTACGAGCACTGGATCCCCGCTGCCGTGGAGGCGCTGGCGGGGCGCTCCGAGTTCCTCACCGCCTACACCCCGTATCAGCCGGAGGTGGCCCAGGGGACGCTGACCGCGATCTTCGAGTTCCAGAGCATGATGGCGGAGCTGACCGGGTGCGACGTGGCGAACGCCTCGATGTACGACGGGGCCACGGCGACGGCGGAGGCGGCGTTGCTGGCGCGTCGCCAGACGGGGCGGCGCAAGGTGATCGTGGCCGGCATGCTCCACCCGCACGCGCTCGGCGTGCTGCGGACCTACCTGGATCCCGCCGACGTCGTCGTGGTCCCGGACGCCGACGGTCTGGCGGCGTCGTCGGCGGTACGGGCCGCGACCGGCACCGACGCGGCCTGCGTCATCTATCAGCAGCCGAACTTCTTCGGGCTGGTGGAAGACGGCGCGGCGCTGCACGAGGCGGCGCACGCCGCGGGCGCGCTGGCGGTGGCGGTGTGCGACCCGGTGGCGCTGGCGCTGCTCGAGCCGCCGGGGCGCACCGGCGCGGACCTCGTCGTGGGCGAGGCGCAGAGCCTGGGCAGCCCGCCGTCCTTCGGCGGCCCCCTGCTCGGCTACTTCGCGGCGCGCCGCGCGCTGCTGCGGAGCCTGCCGGGACGCCTGGTGGCGGAGACGGTGGATCGGGACGGACGGCGGGGTTTCGTGCTGACGCTGCAGACGCGCGAACAGCACATCCGCCGGGAGAAGGCGACGTCGAACATCTGCACGAACCAGGGGCTGATGGCGCTGCGTGCCACGATCCACATGGGCCTGCTCGGACGCGAGGGCATGCGGGAGGTGGCCGGACAGTGCGTGCAGAAGAGCCACCACGCCGCCGGCCTGGCGGCGGGGATCCCCGGGTATCGTCTGGCCTTCGCCGCCCCCTTCTTCCGCGAGTTCGTGCTCGAGTGTCCGGTCGAGGCGCGGCGGGTGATCGAGGCCGGCATGGCGTCCGGCATCGGTCCCGGCGTCAACCTGGGCCGCTTCCGGCCGGAGTGGAAGAACCGCCTGCTCGTGGCGGTGACCGAGCTGCGTTCGGCGGACGAGATCGCGCGGTGGGCGGAGAACCTGCGCCGGGCGGGAGGTGCGCGATGACCATGCCACGCCGTCTGCTGATCGAACAAGGCGGGCCCGGACACCGCGGCCCGGCCCTGCCCCCCTGCGACGTACCGGTGAAGCCGCTGGCCGAGCTGTTGCCCGGCGTCCCGCTACGCGCCGAGCTGCGCCTGCCACAGGTGACCGAGCCCGAGGTCGTGCGGCACTTCCTCGAGCTGTCCACGCTGAACCACCACGTGGACCGCGGGTTCTACCCGCTCGGCTCGTGCACGATGAAGCACAACCCGCGCATCGACGAGGAACTGGCGGCGCTGCCCGGCTTCGCCGGGGCCCACCCGCTGGCCGGCGACGACGCCACCCAGGGCTGCCTCCGGGTCATGGCCGAGGTGCAGCGGCTGCTGGCCGCGATCACCGGCTTCGCCGCGGTGACCACCCAGCCGGCGGCGGGGGCGCACGGCGAGCTGACCGGGCTCCTGCTCATCCGCGCCTGGCACCGCGCGCGGGGCGAGGGGGAGACGCGCCGCCGGGTGATCGTGCCCGACTCGGCGCACGGAACGAACCCGGCCAGCGTGAACCTGGTCGGCTGGGAGACCGTGGTGGTCCCCTCGGCCGCAGACGCGACGGTGGATCTCGCGGCCCTGAAGGCGGCCCTGGACGAGCGCACGGCGGCCGTGATGCTCACCGTGCCGAACACGGTGGGCCTGTTCGAGCCGCACGTGCAGGAGGTGACGGGCCTGGCGCACGCGGCCGGGGCGCAGTGCTACATGGACGGCGCCAACCTGAACGCGTTGGTCGGACGCGTGCGCCCGGGGGACCTCGGTTTCGACGTCATGCACATCAACGTGCACAAGACGTTCTCCACCCCGCACGGCGGCGGCGGACCCGGCGGCGGCCCGGTGGCCGTCGCGCAGCACCTCGAGCCGTTCCTGCCCGCGCCGGTGGTGGTGCGTGAGGCCGACGGCCGGCTGCGGCTCGACTGGGAGCGGCCGCGGTCCATCGGCCGCGTGCATTCCTTCCACGGGAACTTCGGCGTGCTGGTCCGGGCTCTGGCCTACATGCTCACCCTGGGGCCGGCGGGGCTCGCGGAGGTGAGCCGCACGGCCATCCTGAACGCCAACTACCTCATGCGCCGGCTGGCGAGGGTCTACGAGTTGCCGCACCCGCGGGCCTGCATGCACGAGTTCGTGCTGTCGGGGCGGGGACTGCGCCCGCACGGGGTGAAGACCCTCGACGTGGCGAAGCGGCTGCTCGACTTCGGCGTGCACGCGCCGACGGTGTACTTCCCGCTCATCGTCGAGGAGGCTCTGATGATCGAGCCCACCGAGACGGAGACGTTCGACCGCCTCGACCACTTCGCCTCCACCATGGAACGCATCGCGCGCGAAGCCGCCGAGGACCCGCAGCTGCTGCACGACGCTCCGCTCACGACTCCGGTCCGCCGGCTCGACGAGGCGCGGGCCAGCCGCGAGCCGAGACTGGTCTGGAGCGCGCCCTAGCGCGGGCCAGGACCGCCGGAGGGAAGGACGAGGTGGAGGCGAGCGCAGGAGGCGCGCGCGGACAGGCTCCCGGCGGGCTGCTGCCGCCCCCCGTCGGGGGCGGCGCGGGGCCGGAGTCCACGCTGGAGTGGACCGTGAGCCCGTGGCGGGAGAACCGTGGCGCGGCGATCGCATCCGTGCTGGCCGCGGGGGCGCTGGCGCTGCTGGCGGCCCGGCTGCTGCGGGGCGAGGGGCTCGCCGCCGTGCTGCTGGGGCTGGCGGCCTTGGTCGCGCTGGCGCCGGGCATGGTCGGGACGCGCTGCCGCGTGGATGCGGCCGGAGTCGGGCGGCAGGTGCTGTTCCTCTGGGAGCGCAGGCGCTGGGACGACATCCGCCGGGCGCGCCTGGCCGGCGGCGGCCTCTTCGTCTCGCCGCTGGCGCGAGCGGGGCGCCTGGACCGCTTCCGCGGTCTCTTCCTGCCGCTGCCGGGCGAGTCACGCGGGGGCGCCGAGCTGCGCGTCTCCCTGCGCCGGGAGCTGGACGGCCGTGGCCTCTGAGACCGCCCCGTTCGCGCCCGAGGACCTGGCGCTGCTCGAGCGCGTGGCGGCCCGGGTGGTCGAGCTCCACCTGGAGGTGCCGGCCGTGCTGACGCTGGAGTCGGTGCGTCCGCTGTCCTTCGTGGCCGGCCAGGCGATGGTCTTCTTCCAGCCGATGGTGCAGGCGCTGCTGCGGTTCGACGACTACCGGCGCTTCGCGGCGCTGCTCGAGCGGCGGGAGAGCCTCGCGCGGCCGCCGTCGCTCATCGAGCGCCGCGCCGAGGCCGTGCGCGGGACGGGGCGGGGGTCCCCGCCGCCGGCGGGGACGCCGTGACGCCCGCCGCGCACGGGGTGGTCCCGGAGGCGGTGCGCTCCATCCTCGCCACGGACTGCGGCTCGACCACGACCAAGGCCATCCTCATCGAGCGGAGGAGCGACGGCTACCGGCTGGTGGCGCGGGGCGAGGCCCCGACGACCGTCGAGGCCCCGTTCGAGGACGTGACCGGCGGGGTGGCGAACGCCGTGCGGGAGCTGGAGGAGGTGACGGGGCGCCGGCTGCTCGGTGCCGAGGGCATCCTCACGCCCATGGCGGACGGGGCGGGGGTGGACCTCTACGTCTCGACCTCGAGCGCCGGCGGCGGGCTGCAGATGATGGTCTCGGGACTGGTGCTGCAGATGACCGGCGAGAGCGCCCAGCGCGCGGCGCTCGGGGCGGGGGCCATCGTCATGGACGTGATCGCCCTGAACGACGGCCGCCGCTTCCACGAACGCATCCAGCTCGTGCGGCAGCTGCGGCCCGACATGATCTTGCTGTCGGGAGGCACCGACGGCGGCGACGTGCGGCACGTCGTCGAGATCGCCGAGATGCTCGTGGCCGCGGACCCGCGCGCCCGGTTGGGCGCCGGCTACGCGCTGCCTGTCGTCTATGCCGGCAACCAGGACGCGGCGGCGGCCGTGCGCGAGCTGCTCGAGCCGCACATGGCGCTGCGGGTGGTGCCGAACCTGCGGCCGCAGCTCGAGCGGGAGAACCTGGGACCGGCCCGCGACGCGATCCACGGGCTCTTCATGGAGCACGTCATGGCGCACGCACCGGGCTATCCGCGGCTGATGGGCTGGACGCCCGTCCCGGTCATGCCGACGCCGGGCGCGGTGGGCCTGATCATCGACCGGATCGCCCGTCGCGACGGCGTGTCCGTGCTGGGCGTGGACATCGGCGGGGCCACCACGGACGTGTTCTCGGTGCTGCCCGGGCCGGACGGCACGCCGGTCTTCCACCGCTCGGTGTCCGCCAACCTCGGCATGAGCTACTCGGTCGCCAACGTCATGGCGGAGGCGGGGCTCGAGAACATCCTGCGCTGGGTGCCCTTCCCGGTGGACGAGGGCGCGTTGCGCAACGGCATCCGCAACAAGATGATCCGGCCGACCACCGTGCCGCAGACGCTCGAGGACCTGGTCGTCGAACAGGCGATCGCCCGCGAGGCGCTGCGACTCGCCTTCGAGCAGCACCGCATGCTGGCGGTCGGGCTCAAGGGCGTGCAGCAGGAGCGCACCATCTCCGAGGCCCTCCGGCAGTCGGCGGGCGGCGGGTCGCTCGTGGACCTGCTCGGCATCGGCCTGATGATCGGCTCGGGCGGCGTGCTCTCGCACGCCCCGCGGCGGGTCCAGGCGGCGCTCATGATGGTGGACGCGTTCCTGCCGGAAGGGATCACGCTGCTGGCGGTGGACAGCATCTTCATGGCGCCGCAGCTGGGCGTCCTGGCGACCGTCCACGAGGCGGCGGCGACGCAAGTGTTCGACCGGGACTGCCTCGTGCGCCTGGGGGCGGTGCTGGCGCCCATCGGCACGGGCCGCCCGGGTCAGCCCTGCGTCACGGTCGAGGTGAGCGGCCCGGACATGGCGCCGGCGAGCCGTAGCGTGGCCTTCGGCGACATGGCGCTGCTGCCGCTGCCGCCGGCGAGCGCGGTGGCGCGGGTGAGCGCCGTCCCCGAGCGCGGCTTCGACCTCGGCGCCGGTCGCGGCCGGCCGGTGAGCGCGCAGATCCCGGGCGGGCACACCGGGCTGATCGTGGACGCGCGGGGCCGGCGGCCGTTCGCGCTGCCGGCGGACGCGGCCCAGCGCATCGAACGGCTGCGCGCCTGGCATGCGGCGCTCAGCGTCTATCCCCGGGGGGCCTGAACGTGGCGAACGCCTACAGTCCCGGGCTGCGCGTCTCGACCCGCACGGTGGTGCGGCGGGAGCGCCGCCTGCCGATCCGCGGCGAGGTGCTGGTCCGCGTCGGCGAGGCGGTGGGACCGCAGGACGTGGTGGCGCGCACCGAGCTGCCCGGCAACGTGCAGGCCGTGAACCTGGCGTCGCGGCTCGGCGTGGAGGCGGCGCGGGCGCCGCAGACGCTCACGCGGCCGCTGGGCGCGGAGGTGCGCCGGGACGACGAGGTGGCGGTGGCGCGGGGTCTGCTGGGGCTGGGGCGGCGGAGCGTGCCGGCCCCCTGCGACGGCGTGCTGGAGAGCGTCTCGCCGGTGACGGGACAGCTCCTGGTGCGCGAGCCGCCAGTCCCCGTCGAGGTCAACGCCTACGTGCGGGGGCGGGTGGTGGCGGAGCTGCCGGGGGAGGGGGTCGTCGTGGAGGCCCAGGGGGCGCTGCTGCAGGGGATCTTCGGCGTGGGCGGCGAGGCCTGGGGGGCGCTCGCGCCGGCCGTGGAGTCGCCGGAGGCGGAGCTGACGCCGGGGCGGCTGCGGGCCGAGCATCGCGGGCACGTGGTGGTGGGAGGTGCGTACGCCACCCTGGAGGCGCTCGCGCGGGCGCGCGAGCTGGGAGTGAGCGCCGTGGTGGTGGGTGGCATCGACGACCTGGTGCTGCGCCGGCTGCTCGGCCGCGATCTGGGGGTGGCCATCACCGGCTCCGAGGACCTCGGGCTCACCCTGATCCTGACGGAGGGCTTCGGGCGGATCGCGATGTCGGAGCGCGCCTGGGGGCTGTTGGCCGCGCGAGCCGGGCGCCTGGCCTCGGTGAGCGGCGCCACGCAGATCCGGGCCGGCGTCGTCCGACCGGAGGTGCTCGTCCCGGAGCCGGACGGGGCGGGGCCGGGAACGGAGGGGGAGGTCGCGGCCGAGCTGACGGTGGACTCGCTGGTGCGGGTCATCCGCGCGCCGGGCTTCGGGCGCATCGGCCGCGTGGCCGAGCTCCCGCCGGAGCCGCGGCGGCTGGACACCGAGTCGCTGGCGCGGGTGGCCATGGTGGTCTTCCCCGAGCACGCCGTGCCGGTGGCGGTCCCGCGCGCCAATCTGGAGGTCATCGTCGCGTGAGGAGGGGGCGGAATTCGTTGACAGTGAGTGCCCGGCGTCCTAGGGTCGCAGCGTCGTCGTGCCGGCTACCCCGGACCGGCAGGGACGCCGCGGGTCGAACAAGGAGGTCGCCATGACGATGGGGGTTGCGTGCACGGCCGGGCACAGGTAGCCGCGCTCCTCGCGCTGGCCCTCGGCCTGGCGGTCCCGCCGGCGGGTGCGCAGGTCATCGTCGGGCAGCCGCCCCCGGTGATCATCCCGGAGCCGGCGCGTCCCGCACCGCCGACGCCGGCCCCGGCGCCGGGTGCGATTGCCGCCCCGCGGCCGGCCCGCGGGCTGGTGTGGAAGGACGTCCCGGACGACGCGGGGCGCGCCGTGGACCTGATCTGGCAGGGCTCGCCCGACGACGGGCCGCGGGCGGGGCTGGTCACCGGGTACCGCATCATGCGCTCGGAGAGCCCCGGCGGGCCGTGGGCGATAGTGGACTCGGTGGGGCCCGAGACGTACGCGACGCGGGACCAGTCGGCCAGCCTGCGGCGGGGGGTCACGTACTTCTATCGCGTGGACGCCTGCGGACCGGGCGGGGTCACGCCCGCCGGCAGCGTGACCGGACCGGCGGTGGCCTCGTCGCAGTGGTTCAACCACACGCGCTGGAGCGTCCTGGTCCTGATGATGGCCTTCTTCGCCTTCGTGCTCTTCTTCATCCAGAGCGCCCAGGCGGGGACGAAGAAGCCCTTCGTGCGCCGCATCCCAGGCATCGACGCCATCGAGGAGGCGGTGGGACGCGCCACCGAGATGGGCCGGCCCGTGCTCTACGTGCCGGGCGTGCAGGACATCGAGGACATGCAGACCGTGCAGGCGCTCATCATCCTCGAGAGCGTCGCCCGGACCACGGCGCGCTACGACACGCCCATCAAGGTGCCGGTCACCTACCCGATCCCCTTCACCATCGCGCAGGAGATGGTGCGGGGCGGCTGCATCCACGCCGGTCGCCCCGAGCGGTACGACCCGGACAGCGTCCAGTTCGTGTCGCCGGAGCAGTTCGCGTACGTGGCGGCGGTCACCGGGGTGATGCTGCGCGACAAGCCCGCCGCCCACATCTTCCTCGGCTCGTTCTTTGCCGAGTCGCTGCTGCTGGCCGAGACCGGCTTCGCCACCGGTGCCATCCAGGTGGCCGGGACGGCGAACGCGGACCAGTTGCCGTTCTTCGTCGTCGCGTGCGACTACACGCTCATCGGGGAGGAGCTCTTCGCGGCGAGCGCCTATCTGTCGGGTGAACCCAAGCTCGTCGGCAGCCTCAAGGGCGCCGACCTGATGAAGATCGTCATCATCGCCCTGGTCGTGACCGGCTGTGTCCTCGAGACCTTCGGGGTCCACGGGCTCGTCCGCTGGCTGGCGACGCAGTAGGAGGGGGGGGCGTGAAGCGCGAGTTCCCGTTGCTGGTCACCGCCACCATCGGCCTCTTCATGATCCTGTCGTTCTTCGTCCCGCATCAGCTGGTCAGCGTCCCCGCCGACTTCCTCCAGCAGTGCGCGATCATCGTCGTGGCCTTCGGCATCGTCCTCGGCGGCGCGAACCTGCTGCGCGTGAACCTGGGTGCCGTGCTGCGTCGCCAGCCGGGATGGGC
>JAXDBZ010000093.1:0-4920 GCA_034678345.1 Candidatus Eiseniibacteriota bacterium | reverse complement strand
TGCGAGACTCAGGATCAGCACCATGGTGCGCATCGGTTTCCTCCCGCCGGCAGAGACAGCCAGCGCCATTCTACCGGCTCGCCCCGGGCCAGGGCAAGCACGACCCGATCACCGCCAGGGGTGCCCGGAGGTCGGCCGGCGGCGGAGCACGAGGGACCTCCGCGCAGCGGGAGCGAATGGACGGCGACCGCTCGGATACACCGCCCCCCTCCCCAAGCGGGTGACCGCACGTCCTGACACTTCGGGGGATAGGTGGGGAAGCGGGCGCCTCGTCAGGCGAGTGCGTGACTCTGCTCCTGGTCGCCGGCGGTCAGGTCGGGCCACACCAGCGCGTCGCGCACCCAGTCGCGCAGCTGCACCCACGCAGCGGCGCGGGCTTCCTCGCTGCGCAGGTGCACGGCGCGGAGCAGCTCCAGCAGGTTGTAGGCCAGCACGCGCAGCAACGCACTGACGGGTAGCCCGTGGCCGCGCCGGACCCGAGCGGCCGTGGTCCTCCTGCCACTGGATGTCGAGCGCGCCGTGGAGGTTGTTCTCGATACGCCAGTGGGCGCGATCCAACGCCAACAGGTGATCGCCCTTGAGCCGGCCGCGCACCAGATTGGTGACATGGAATCGCTCCTCGAGGATCTGGGGCGGTCCCTGGACCGGCGAGCTCATCAGTGCGCCACAGCTCGCGCCGAATCCAGCCGCGCGAGGAGTCCAGCTCCCAGTCGGTCTGGGCCTCGGGAGCCTCACGGCCGTCGTCGTCGATCAGGCGCGCGTTCGCCTCGGACGTGAAGCCCGCGTCCGTCGAGACCAGGTCAAACACGCCGGCGCGACCGTAGGTGCGCTGCAGCTCCGCGTAGAAGGTGCGGAAGACGCCCATGTCGTTCGTGCTCGCGGGAATCGGGCGTTGGTCGATGCACACCGCGGCGGCGGCCGAGATCAGCGTCGCGTTCACGACCCGGTAGAGCCAGTAGGGGTCCTGGCCCGGGCCAGGCGGGTCTTGGCGCTGGCAGTCGCGGTTGACGCGCTTGGTGAGCGTAGCGACGTTCTTGCCATCCACCGCGATGGCACGAATCGGCAGCACCGTGGGTTCGAGCGCCTTGCGCCGATGCTCCGCGAGAATCTGCGCGTGCAGGTGCCGACGCAGCGGCGCCGGCGCCAGCCGCGCCACGAAGTCGCCGAGCGTCGCGCCAGCAGCATGAGGCTCAGCACGGCCGTCGTCAGCAACGCCGATTGCACTGTCTTGATCCGGCGTCGTAGAGTCATCCTGCCTCCTATCCCAAGGGGCACGTGGTACCGGGGGAGCGGGCCAACGCCCGTTCCCCCACCTATCCCTTCTGCCTCATTCTCATTACCGCCGGTGGAGCAGCCGCGGTCGAGCAGCGCCAGTGGGACGGCGGCGACCTCCGCCGGCCTCGGTCACCGCTCCCTGGGGGCGCTCGCCAAAGGGCGGTTTCGGCTGGCATGCTCCCACAAGCTCACCGCCGCTCTCGGTCGAGCCGCCTCGCCCCGGGGCCCCCCGGGCGCGGCCCGGACCCTCCCCGCGGACGTTCGGCGAGCGAGATCAGCCCGAGCCGACGCCAGCCCGCCGTCAGGAGCCAGGTCCTCGGTGCCCAGACCGGAGGCCGTTCCCCCTCCGGCGGCAGCGCCCACCCCGGCCGCGGCCCCTTCCACCCGTCGAACCAGCAGGCCGAGGAGCGCGAGTCGAGTGACACGGTCTCGAAGGCCCGCTTGGCCCAGTTCTGAAGCACGTAGAGGAGCGCGTTTCGGACCTCACGCGGCGTCGGCAGCGGCCGGGCGTGGTACCTATCGGCCCAGACCCGACCGTGGGTGCAGAGGGCGCGGTTGACCGCCCGGGCGGTGCGGATCGCCAGCCCGCGCAGCCCGCTCATGAGCGCAGAGCGGTCGCTCGCCTCGAGGAGCAGGTGGAGGTGGTCGCTCTGGACGCTGAAGTGGACGATGCGGAAGGCGGGGCACGAGGCCGCGCGGATAGCGCCTTGGATGGCGAGGAAGAGGGGCTGCTCGCGGAGCGAGGGAAGGGAAGGGCTCGCCCGCAAGGTGGCGTGAACCGGATGCCCGCCGTAGTGCTGCGGGCGGGCGCGATGGGGTACGCCGGCGCGGTCTCCCGCGGGCTTGCGGCCGGCGCCCTTGCGCTTGCCTCCCCAGCCGGAGGTGCGCGGGAGCGAGAGCTGTGCAGCGCGGCGGGCCATCACTTGATAAGGCTAATATAGCAGCCGCACGCGTCGGAGTCAAGCGAAAACAGCGTCGTACACACACGAATTGAGAGGCACGCGACCGGGAGTCCGCGCCCCATGCTCGGTTGCCTGCCTTGACCAAGGTGTCAGGCCTCGAGTCGCGGCTCCCCCCGGCAAGCTCGGCAAGCGCGGCGCGGCCGGGCTGCCCGGAGCGTCCGGCCGCCGACCGCGGTAGCGCCCGCCGCCCGCGGCAGCCGGCCCCGGTCACCGCTCAGGACGGACGCTCGCCGCTGTCGCCTCCCGCTACCGGAACCGAGCTCCGCTGCCGGCCTCCGAGATGTCAATCCTCGACGGTAGCTCCTCGGAGCTCCAATGCGAATTTGCGTCCTCGCCCGGTACCATCGGTGTCGACGCCTCCCGCCGATCACCCCTGGGGGCACGACCGATCAGGGACCCCGTAGCACCGCGGCTGCGGGCCCCGAGTGGCGGCCGTGGTGAGGTCGCCGGGAGGCGGCGGGCAGACTGAGCCCCGGCGCCCGGCGGGCAGTACGTGAGCAGACAGCGATGTGGAGCGGGCCAACGCCGGGGCGGGCAGTGTCAGGCGTCGCCCTGAGGCCGCAGTCTCCAGCACGCTACCGCAGAGCGCCAGCAGGAAGTGCTCGGCCACCTGGTGCCAGGTCGGCGTCTCGCGCGTGTAGCCGAGGCGACTGAGGCGCCGAGCCACCGCCAGGATCGCGAGCGCCATCATCCGGATGGCCATGACGGCCAAGACCCCGTCGGGGTGCCGTGACCACGTCAGCCGCCGGCGGTCCTCGCCCAGTTCGGCGTCGGCCGTCCAGTGCGTCTCCAACTCGCAGCGCCAGTGGGCACGGGTGGTGGACAGGGCGGCCTTGGGGCCGAGCTCGTCTGGCGCGAGGCTCGTGACGTAGTAGCGATTGCCGACGGTGCGCTCGCCGGTTTGGGGCTTCTCGGCGATGCGCTCGACCCGCAGCAGTTGCCGCGCGTGCGTCCAGTCGAGCCAGCCCGCACCCTCGAGGTCGTAGCGCCACAGGTGATAGGTGCACAGCTCGCCGTTCTCGGTGTCGGTGTAGCTCTGCAGCGCGCGTGCCCGCCGCCGGGGGCCGAGCACGCGTTCCGCCTCCTTGTAGAGGTCCCCGTGCTCCGACTTGATCTGCGCGCAGTAGTGCCACCCCTCACGGCGGATCTGGCCTTGGATCCCGCACGCGGTGTTGCCCGCGTCGGTAGTGACCAGGTGAAACAGCCCGGTGCGCCCATAGTCGCGCGCCAGTTCCGTCACCAACGCGGGCATCGCGCCGAGTTCGTTGGTGGCGCCCTCAATCGGGCGCAGGTGGATGCAAGGCGCAGCGTCCGCCGAGATCAGGGTCACGGTGTGCACGCGCATGAGGGCGTAGGGCTGGCCTTCGGCCGGCTGACAAAACTGCGCGGCGGGATATGCCGCCGCGAGCTGTGCCTTGACCTGTGCGGGAGTGGCCTTCGTCTCGTCGAGCTCAAGCACGCGGCACAGGTCGTGCCAGCGCAGGGTGGCGCTGTTCTTGCCGTCGATGGCGATGGTGCCGCCGGCGAGCCGCGTGGGCTTGAGATTGCCGCGGCGGTGCTCCGCCTTGACCAGACGCTGCAGGCACGCCACCAACTCGGCCAGCTTCAGCCGCGGGAGAATCGCGGTGAAGGTGTTGTCCGCGATGCGTTTGGCGATGCCCAGCCACCCGCCCAGCTTGCAAACCAGTTGGGCAGTACGTTGCTCGACCCCGCGCAGTGAGCGCGCCTTGGTCACCATGGCCGTGACGAGCGCCGTCAGGAGCGCGGGTAGGCGCAGCTTGACCTTGCCCGCGACGCGGGGGTCCGTGACCTGCGCGAAGCCGAGGTCGCGGACCCGTCGTTCCAGGCCCTTGGGAGTTGCTGCTTGACGTTGCATGGCATCTCCGATCTACTGGTGGGGCTGCTTGACGACTCGGCGTCGTGGGTGCCCGCCCCGGCGCCGACTTTTTTTGTGCCGATCACAGGTGGCGGCGGCGATCTCGTGCGCGGCGGGCCAAGGCGTACGATCGGCGCCGGCCGGGCGCAGGTGCCGGCCGTGGTGGGCGACCGCCTGCGCCCTACCCGATGGTCACCAGCTCCCAGCCCCGCCGCGCGGCGACCCGCCGCCACGAGTCCCGGTCCCCGGGCGTGGTCGTCGGTTCGAGTAAGCCGTGGCGCCGCCAGCCGGTGGTCAGCAGCCACGAGCGCGCCGCGCGCACCGGCCGCCGCGCGTCCGGCGGCACCGCCGGCGGTGCGCCGCGCCACCCGTCGAACCAGGGGGCCGACGAGCAGGAGTCGAAGCGCGGCCCGCCCGGCGCGTGCTTGCGCGCGTTGCACAGGACGTAGGCGAGCGCGTGGTGCACTTCCCGCGGCGTCGTCAGGTCGCGCCGGTGATAGCGATCACCCCACACGGCACCGCGGCGTCGCCGTGCCCGATTGATGGCCCGCGCCGCGCGGACCACCAGCCCCTGGACCCCCGAAAGGAGCGCCGCGCCGTCTGTGGCCTCGGCGATCAGGTGCACGTGGTCCGCTTGGACCGAATACTGCACCACCCGGAAGCCGTCGCGCTGCGCCGCCGTGAGCGCCGCCACCAAGGCGACGTACGCCCGCGGTGCCCGCAGCGAGCCGGCGGCGGGCCGGGCGCGCAAGGTCAGGTGCACCGGGTGGCGCTCGGCGTGTGGCGACCGGGCGCGGTGCAGGGTGC
>JAXDBZ010000092.1:0-4044 GCA_034678345.1 Candidatus Eiseniibacteriota bacterium | reverse complement strand
CCCGGGTCAATCCGGCAGGGTCTCGAAGTGGCCGGTGGAGCGATTCTTCCGCACGTCGTCCCAGGGGAAGCAGCGGCCGTTCATGACGACGTAGACCCCGTCGGGCAGCGCCTGCACGAAGGCCAGCGCGCTGCCCAGGTTGAAGAGCCCGTCCGAGCTGCCGAAGGTGTAGGGCACCATCGCCCCGGTGAGCACGACGACGCGGTCCCGCACGCGCTCGCCGAGGTAGCGGGCGGTCTCGGCCATGGTGTCGGTGCCGTGGCTGACGACGATGCGCCGGTGGGGCGACTCGACGCAGCTCTTCAGGATCATCTCCCGGTCCACGTCCGTCATCTCGGTGCTGTCGATCATCATCAGGGTGCGGATCTCGAGGTCGAGATCGCTGCGCCCCAGCCGGAGCATCTCCCGGACGTGCGTGTCCTTGAAGAAGAGCTGCCCGGTGAGTTCGTTGTACTCCTTGTCGAACGTGCCGCCGGTGACGAGGAAGCGGATGGTCATGGCGCGGGTCTCCTCGCCGGCCACTCTGGCACGGCCGGGGCGGTGCCTGTCAAGGCGCGCTAGCGCCGAACCACCACGCGGGCGGTGCCCTCGTCGCCGCCCAGGCGGGCGCGGACGAAGTAGGTGCCGGGAGCGGCGCGCCGCCCGCCGGCGGTCCGCCCGGACCAGACGAGCGTCGGGGGCCCGGCGCGCGGCGGGCCGGGCCGGCGAGGCCGGACTTCCCCGGGCCCCGTCCCGTTGGGTACCATTGTGTCCTGCCGCCGGCCCCCGGGATTCCCCCCAGAGAGCACGCATGGGCGCACTGCACCCTGTCATCGCCATCCTTCTCGGAGCCCTGCCACTCGCCGAGCCCGTGTCCTCGCCCCTGCCCGCCGCGGCGGAGCTCTGCCCGGTGACCGTCCCGGCCGTGCCCGAGGAGACCGTCGCGGGACTGGTGGCGCTCACGATCCGGGTGCAGGACGAGGCGGGCCTCCCGCTGGCGGCCCGCGTGTCGGTGACGGGGTCGGACGGGAAGCCACGGCCGGGCGCGGCCGACGCGGCGCTGATGAGCCACGCCCCCCTGGGCGGCTACTTCTACCTCGACGGCTCCGCGCTGGTGTACGTCCCGGTCGGCGCCACCACGATCACGGTCTCGCGCGGCTTCGAGTACGTGCCGGCCCGGCTCGTGGTGAACGTCAAGCGCGCCACGACGGTGCGCGTCACGCTGTCGCGCCTGGCGAACCTCGCGGCCGAGGGCTGGTTCCCCGGCGACGTGCACACGCATGCCCGGCACGGCCCGCTCGACTACGACCTGACGCCGCTGCAGGCGAAGCGCGTGGCGATGGCCGAGGGGCTCTCGGTCCTCGACCTGCTGGACCAGGACTGGGAGTTCACCGGCGGGCCGCACGCCGTCTCGGACGCGGGGACAATCCTCTACTGCAGCTACGAGCACCGCAACCAGGTCGCCGGCCACGTCGGCCTGCCGGCGCTGCGCCAAGCCGTGTCCGGCGGCTGCTGCCTGAGCCCGCAGCCGCCCTACCCCATGCTCCTCGACCTCGCCGCGCAGGTGCACGCCCAGGACGGAGCGCGCGTCGTCCTCTCGCACCCGCACACCACCGACGACTACGACATGCTCTCCGCCTGGCCGGGCGCGGGGCTGGCGCGGGAGCTGCCCGTGCTCGCCGCGCTGGGCGGGCTGGACGCCATGGACGTCGCCTCGTACAGCAACGAGCCCGACCTGGACACGACGGACTGGTTCGCGCTCCTCTCCGCCGGCGTGGACATCCCGCCCGCGGCGGGCACGGACGCGGCCCTGGGCTGGTACAACTCGGCCCCGCCCGGCGGCTGGCGGGTCTACGCGCGCCCGACCGGCATGCTGCTCGACTACGACGGGTGGCTGGACGCGCTCGTCGCCGGCCGCTGCTTCGTCACCAGCTTCCCGCTCGTCCGGGACTTCCGCGTCGCCGGGCGCGGGCCGGGCGAGTCGCTGGACGTGGCCGCCGACACGCTCGTCGCCACGGTGGACCTGAGTGCGCGCTGCGCCATCGGGCTCGCCGGCGTGGCGCTCGTGGCCGACGGCGCCGAGGTGTGGACGCGGCCGATCGCCGCCGATCCGCAGGTGCAGGCCTTCGACACCACCTTCGTCCTGCGCATCCCGCGGCCGGGCTGGCTGCTGCTGCGCGTGGACGGCACGCCGGGCCACCCGGCCCTGGCGGCGCCGGAGGCGGTGGCCTACACGAACGCCGTGCGCGTGCTGCACGACGGCGCCCCGCTGCGCCGGGTGGAGGCGCTCCTGCGCTGGCTGGACCAGCTCGACGCCTACGAGGACCTCGCCCTCGAGCGCTGCGACTGGCCGGTGGCCTGGCAGCGCGACACGCTGCTGGCGCGCCTCGCCCGGGCCCGCCAGGTCTTCGGCGAGTCCTTCCGCACGCGGCCCGAAGACTTCGCGCTCGCCTCGCCGCTGCCCGGCGACACCGCCTGGGCCGGACTGAGTTGGGCGCCGGCCGCCGATGCCGATTCGGGCGACTGCGTCCGCTACCTCGTGCGTGTGGGGAGCGACTCCACCCTCGCGGACGCGGGGATCGTGCGCACCGCGGCCACCTCGGTGTCGGAGCTGGGGCTGGTCCCCTGCCGCTGGTACTGGTGGTCGGTCGAGGCGGAGGACCGGGGCGGCGGCCGGACGGCCTCCACGCCGCAGCTCGGCTGGTTCTACATGCCGGGCGTGCTGGACGTCGGCGACGGGCCGGCGGCCGGGGCGGTGCCGCCGCGTGCCCGGCCGAACCCGAGCCTCGGCGCGGTGACGCTCGAGGGCCTGGGGGCCGACGTCACCGTCTACGACCTGGCCGGCCGCCGTGTGGCGTGGCCGGGTCACGGGGTCCGCGCCGGCGCGTCCGGCGCGGTCTGGGACGGCCTCGACGGCCCCCGCCCGGCCGCGCCGGGCGTCTACCTCGCGCGCGGCGCCGACGCCGCGCGGCGCCCGCTGCGCGGCGTCCGGCTGCGCTGAGCGGGGGCCGCGGCGCGGCGTCGGCTGGCGGTCGCGGGCGGTTGCGGGCATCCTGCGCGGTCCCATGGCCGCCGACTCCTCGATCCTCGCGCGCCTGCGCGCCCACCACCTCTTCCCGCAGCGGGACGACCTCGACCGGCTGTGGGCCCTGGCCCTGCCCATCGTCATCGTCCAGCTGGGCATGATGCTGCTGGGCGTGGTCCCCATCGTCATGATCGGGCACGTCTCGGCCGCCGACCTGGCCGCCGCGGCGCTGGGGAACCTGTTCTTCGTCTGGCTGGGCCTGCTGGCCTGGGGCACGATCATGGCCCTCGATCCGCTCGTGGCGCAGGCGCACGGGGCCGACGATCGCGAGGGCGTGGCCCGCGCCGTGCAGCGTGGCCTGGTGCTGGCGGTGGCGATGAGCGCGGTCACGCTGCCCTTCTTCCTGCCGGCGCGCCCCGTGCTCGAGCTGCTGGGCCAGCCGGCCGACGTCGTGCCGCGGGCGGCGGGCTACGTGCGCGCGGTCGCCCCCGGGCTGCCGGCCTTCCTCGTCTTCCTCGTCCTGCGGCAGAGCCTGCAGGCGATGGGGCGCATGCGCGCCATCGTCCTCACCATCCTCGGCGCCAATCTGCTGAACCTCGGCGTCGGCTGGGTGTTCGTCTTCGGGCGGTTCGGCTGCCCGCCGCTGGGCGCGGTGGGGGCGGGGCTGGCGGTGACGGTGAGCCGCTTCGCGCTGGCGCTCGGCCTGCTCGCCCTCGCCTGGCGCGAGCTGCGGCCGTTGCTGCTGCCGTGGCGGCCGGGCGTGCTCGACCGCGTGGCGCTGGGCGGGATGCTGCGGCTGGGGCTGCCGATCGGCCTGCAGATGCAGATCGAGTACGGCATCTTCGCCGTGGTCGCGCTGCTCATGGGGCGGCTCGGCACCGTGCCGATGGCCGCGCACCAGATCGCGCTCACCGTCGCCTCGGTCACCTTCATGGTGCCGCAGGGCATCGGCGGCGCCGCCGCCGTGCTCGTCGGGCAGGCGGTCGGCGCGGGCGACGCCTCGCGCGCGCGCCGGGCCGCCGTCGCCGCGCTCGGGCTCG
>JAXDBZ010000091.1:0-6211 GCA_034678345.1 Candidatus Eiseniibacteriota bacterium | reverse complement strand
CCCCCAACCCGCCGTGGGGCCCGCGCTCCCGCCCGCCCCCTTCCCTTCACCCGTCGCCGGCTCAGCCGCCGCCCTGGACCTTCTTCACCAGCCGCAGGGTGTCGCGGGCGATGATCAGCTCCTCGTTGGTCGGGATGACCAGCGTGCGCACCCTGGCGTCGGTGGCCGAGATGTCGGCCTCCGCGCCCTTGACCGCGGCCTCGTTGCGCGCCGGGTCGATGGTCGCGCCCATGAACTCGAGCCCGGCCATGGTGCGCGCCCGCACGATGGACGAGTTCTCGCCGATGCCGCCGGTGAAGACGACGGCATCCACGCCGCCCATCGCCGCCGCGTACGCGCCGACGTACTTGCGCACCCGGTAGCAGAACATGTCGATGGCCAGCTTCGCCCGCTCGTTGCCCTGCGCCTCGGCCTTCTCCAGCTCGAGCATGTCGTTCGAGACGCCCGAGACGCCGAACAGGCCCGAGTGCTTGTTCAGCAGGGTGTTCATCTCGTGCTCCGTCAGCTCCTCCTTGTGCATCACGTGGAAGAGCACCGCCGGGTCGAGGTCGCCGGTGCGGGTGCCCATGAGCAGGCCCTCGAGCGGGGTGAAGCCCATCGAGGTGTCCACCGAGCGGCCGTGGTCGATGGCACACATGCTGGCGCCGTTGCCGAGGTGGCAGGTGACCAGGCGCGTCTCCTCGCGCGGCCGCCCCAGCAGCTTGCGCGAGCGCCAGCCGACGAAGCGGTGCGAGGTGCCGTGGAAGCCGTAGCGCCGGATGTGGTGCCGCGTGTAGAGCACGTAGGGCAGGCCGTACAGGTAGGCGTGCGGCGGCATCGTCTGGTGGTAGGAGGTGTCGAACACCGCCGCGTGCGGCACGTCCGGCATGATCTGCCGGGCGGCATAGAGGCCGCGCAGGTTGTGCGGGTTGTGCAGCGGGGCCAGCTCGCAGCAGGCCTCGATCTCCTGCACGACGTCGGGGGTGCACAGCGCCGACTGCGTGAACTTCTCGCCGCCGTGCACCATGCGGTGCCCGACCGCCTCGATCTCGGCCGCCTCGCGGATCACGCCGGTCTGCGGGTTCGTGAGCGTGTGGATGATCTCGGCGATGGCCACGCGGTGCTCGAGGATCTCCTTCACCTCGCTGGTCTTGTCGCGGCCGGCCGGGCGGTAGGTGTGGACGGCGCTCGAGGTGCCGATGCGCTCGACGTTGCCGCGGGCGATGGCGTGATCGGCGTCCTGCTCGATGAGCTCGAGCGAGGTCTCGATGAGCTGGTACTTGACGGACGACGAGCCCGAGTTGAGGACGAGAACCTTCATCGCGCGGCCTCCTTCCCACCGCCGGACGCGCGCCGGCGTCCCTCGTACACGAAGAAGCCGCGGCCGGTTCGGCAGCCCAGATGGCCGGCCTCCACCAGCTCGCGCAGCAGCAGGCAGGGCGCGTACTTCTCCCCCAGCTCGCGCTGCAGGTGCTCCATCCAGCCGAGCACCTTGTCGAGCCCGATGCGGTCGGCGTACTCGAGCGGGCCGACCCGGAAGTCGTGCGCCAGCCGCAGCGCGAGGTCCACGTCCTCGGCACTGGCGATGCCCTCCTGTACCACCTGCATCGCCTCGTTGAGCAGCGGCAGGATGACCCGCGTCACCACGTAGCCCGGCCGCTCGGCGACGCGGATGGGCGTCTTCTCGAGCGCGCGGGCGAGCGCCAGCGCGTGCTCGTAGGTGGCGTCGGAGGTGGCGGTGCCCCGCACCATCTCGACCACCGGCGTGCGCGCGATGGGCCTCATGAAGTGCATGCCGAGGACGCGGTCGGGGCGGCCCGAGGCGGCGGCGATCTCGGTGACGCTCAGGGTCGAGGTGTTCGTGATGAAGATGCGCTCGGGCGGGCACAGCTCGCCGAGCTGCTTCATGACCTTCCGCTTGATCCCCAGGTCCTCGGTCACCATCTCGACGACCACGTCGGTGGCGGCCAGCTCGGCGAAGTCGGCGGTGAAGCGCACCCGCGCCAGCACGACCTTCTTCTCGGACGCGGTGATGCCCCACTTCTCGAGCTCGCGGTCCAATGCGGCGACCAGCTCCTCGCGCGCCCGCTCGGCCTTCTCCGGCGAGACCTCCACCACCACGACGTCGATGCCGACGGACGCCGCCTTCTCGGCGAGGCACTTGCCCATCGTGCCCCCGCCGACGATGCCCAGCTTGCGGAATTCCACGGGTGACCTTCCGGTTGAGAGGTTCGTGCGGGGCGGGCCCCGGACCGCGCGCGCCGCGCGGTACCGGCGTCCGCCCGGGAGGGACGGCACAGGGATGGCGCATTCTAGCCCATGTCGGACCGCCGTGCCGAGGGCCGGGGCCGGGCGGGCGCCGGCCGGCGCTCCCGCCACGGCGCCGGTCCGCGCCGGGAACGTCCCGCGCCCGCGATTTCCGTGGCCGGCCGCGGAGGGCCGTGGGATAATGGAAGCTCCCCCGCGGCCGGCCCTCGCGCCGCCGTTGCCCAGACACCCCGGACCCTCGCGGCCCGGATCGGCCCCACGCCCTTGGGGAGGCCCGTCATGAGCCATGCGACACCGCTGCGCGCCCTCCTGTGCACCCCGCTGCTGCTGCTGCTGCTGACCCCGCCGGCCGGGGCCACGGTCCGTCTGGTGAACCCCACCGGCACCTGCGGCGGCACCCCCTGCTACACCGATCTGCAGTCCGCCATCGACGCCTCGAGCCCCGGGGATCTCATCGGCGTCCAGGCGGGCGTCTATCCCCTCACGGCCACCGTGCTGGTGGACCGCAGCGTCGGCATCTACGGGCCGCAGGCGGGCATGAACCCCCTGCCGAGCAAGGCCACCACGCGGGTGGCGGGGTCGACGAGCGAGGCCGTGTTCGACGGCGGCGGCACGCTCGGCGTGCTCATCCGCATCCTCGCCGACGACGTGGTCATCGACGGTATCGAGGTGCGCAACGGCACCGGCGACCTCATCGAGTCCACGACCGGCGTGCCCACCGCGAACACGCGGATCCGCAACTGCATCGTCCACGACGCCATCGGGGACGAGGCCATCCAGCTGCGCGCGGTCACGAACGGGATCATCGAGTGCAACCACGTCTACTCGACGTTCGGCGACGGCATCAACCTGTGCTGCACCTCGGTGGACGGCCTCATCCGCTACAACGAGGTGCACGACATCGACTCCGAGAACGCCGCGATCTACGTCTATTCCTCCACGAACACGGTCGTCGAGGGGAACCTCGTCTACGGCACCTCCACGAACGAGGGGATCAAGCTGGGCGCCAAGTACGGCCCCGACGCCGGGCTGGCCGGCGGCATGGTCTTCAACAACACCGTCCACCACACCGCGCAGGACGGCATCGCCATCTACACCAGCTACGCCGCGGCGTCGTGCAACGACGTCAGCTACAGCACGAGCGAGAACGGCGGCATCTACGTGGCCTGGGCGGTCTCGCACGTCGCGGTCACCGACAACCACGTCCACGACAACGCCTTCAACACCGCCAAGTGGGGCGATCCCGCGGGCATCATGATCGGCGCGGAACCCGACGCCTCGACCATCACCGTGTCGGGGAACGTCCTGCACGGCAACCTTCCCAACGGCATCACGAACAAGGCGGCGGCCCCGCTGACGGCCGAGAACAACTGGTGGGGCGATCCCACCGGGCCGTCGGGACAGGGGACCGGCCTGGGCGAGGCCGTCTCCACCAACGTGGACTTCGACCCGTGGCTCCCGAGCCCGCCCGCGCTCGACTGCCCGCCGGTCGGCACCTGCGAGGGCGGCAACCCGACGCCGGCGCGCACGCCGACCTGGGGGGCCATCAAGACCCTGTATCGGTAGCGGCCCGCGGCGGCCGCGGTCCCGCCCCCTCCCGCCCGCGGGAGGGGGCGGCCTGCATCCCGGTCGGCTTCGGCGGCATCCAAGCTCCGTGGTACGCTTTCCCTGAAATCGAAGGACCTGCCGATCCCCGGCGGACGCCCGTCCCACGACCTCCCGGAGCCTGCCTTGCGCCTGCCGAAGACCCTCGCCCTCGCGGCCCTCGCCGCCCTCGCGGCCCTCGCTGCCCTCGCGGCCACCCCCGTCCGGGCCGCCGGCCCCGACAACGACATCGAGTGGAACGGCGTCTCGCACGTCGCCTGGCAGGACCGGCGCCCGGTCTGCCCGGTGAACCGCGAGACCTTCCAGGTCCGCTTCCAGTCGTACCGGGACGACCTCACCGGCGCCCGGGTCTACGTGGCCAACGGCGGCGCGTCCTCCTTCGTCGCGGCCGCGAAGTACGGCACGCGCGGGCCCTACGACCTCTGGGCCGCCCAGGTGCCGGCGTCGGCCGCCGACACCCTGCGCTACTGGATCGAGCTGACCGACGGCACCGATACGGACTCCTACGGCGCCGACGGCATGAACGACGCCCCCGCGCCGCCCGACAGCGGCTTCGTGGTGGACTTCGCGAAGTTCTCCCACGCCCCGGTGGGCGCGACCCTGGTGAACGGCGGCGGCACGGTCTTCAAGGTCTGGGCGCCCACCCGCACCACGGTGCACGTGCGCGGGGACTTCAACGGCTGGGGGACCGGCAATCCCATGACCAAGGTGGGCGAGCACTTCATCACGCGCGTCGCGCCCACCTTCAACCGCCAGGCGTACAAGTACTATTTCAACAACTCGGTCTGGAACACGGACGCGCGGGCCCGTTCGCTCGACCCGAGCAACAACCTGAACGCGCGCATTGAGAACCCCTTCCTCTACGCCTGGGGCGACTCGGCGTGGACCACCCCCGCCCTCGAGGACCTGGTGATCTACCAGCTCCACGTCGGCACGTTCGCCGGGCGCAACGACCCCTTCGGCACCGCCGCGACCCCGGCCACCTACCTGGACGTGGCGGCGCGCGTCGCGCACCTCGTGGACCTGGGCGTGAACGCGGTGATGCTGAACCCGGTGACCGAGTTCGAGGGTGACCTGTCGGCCGGCTACAACCCGCAGACCGCCTGGGCGCCCGAGTGGAAGTACGGCACGCCCGACCAGCTCAAGCAGATGGTGGACGTGCTGCACCGCAACGGCATCGCGGTGATCCTCGACATCGTCTGGAACCACCTCAACAACAGCTTCCTGTGGAACTACGACGGCACGCAGACCTACTTCGACTCGGTCGCCGTGGAGACGCCGTGGGGCTCCCAGCCCGACTTCGACCGGACGGCCGTGCGCGACTACTTCGCGGACAGCGCGCTCATGTGGCTCGAGGAGTACCACCTCGACGGCTTCCGCATGGACGCCACCGACTACATGAACATCGCGCCGCAGGCGGCGGCCGGCTGGTCGCTCATGCAGCGCTTCAACGACGAGAAGAACCGCAGGTTCGGCGAGCGCGTCACCATCGCCGAGCAGCTGCCCGACGACGACTACGTGACGCGGCCCACGGGCAGCGGCGGCGCGGGCTTCGACTGCCAGTACCACGACGCCTTCGTGGACAACCTGCGGCAGGAGCTCTTCGACGCCGCCGCGGGCGACCCGGAGATGTGGCGCATCCGCGACGCCATCAACGGCGGCGGCACCTGGCTGAGCGGCAGGAAGGTCCTGCACTACGTCGAGCTGCACGACGAGGCCTGGCCGACGAGCGGGGGGCAGCGGCTGCCGAAGAGCATCGACACGACCTACCCCCACGACGACCTCTACGCGAAGGGTCGGGTGAAGCTGGCCCAGGGGCTGACGCTGTTCGCCCCCGGCGTGCCCGCGTTCCTGATGGGCGGCGAGTGGCTTGAGGACACCGACTTCGGCACCGACGGCGCGAACAAGATCGACTGGTCGAAGCGGACGACGTACGCGGGCATCGTGGACTTCTTCCGCGACGCCATCGGGCTGCGCCGCACCTGGCCGCAGTTCCGGGCGGACGCCGCCTGGTCGGTGTTCCACCTCGACGAGGCCAACAACGTCATCGCCTTCCGCCGCAGCGACACCGCGGGCACGCCCTTCGTGGTGGTGGCCAACTTCGGCAACGGCGATCTGTGGAACTACCTCATCGGCATGCCGGCGGCGGGGGAATGGCAGGAGGTCCTCAACAGCCAGGACGCCGCCTACGACGGCAGCGGCGTGGGCAACGCCGGCGTGATCGCCACCCAGCCCGTCGCCTACGACGGCTACCCGCAGTCGGCCTTCCTCACCGTGCCGCGGATGGGCCTGCTCGTGCTGGGCCCGCGCACGGTGGTGGACGTGCCCGACGGGCCGGGCGGACCGTCGGGGCTGCGCC
>JAXDBZ010000090.1:0-3291 GCA_034678345.1 Candidatus Eiseniibacteriota bacterium | reverse complement strand
CGTGGCCGCGGCGCCCGACTCCGTCGCCGCGCGCTCCCTGGCCGCCGTGCCCCTCGCCATGCCGGCGGAGGCGCCGGCCGACTCGATGCCCGTGAGCGCCGCCCTCCTGCCGCCCACGCCGCGGGCGAAGCCGGGCTGGTCGGACTCCGCGCGGGTGCAGATCGCGGCGGTGGACACGATGCGCTTCGGGCTGTCCCGCTACCGCCCGCGCCTCACCCTCGACTACGTCTCGCAGCCGACGCTGGGGGTGGCGGCGGGCTCCTCGGGCGTGGCGGTGGGCGGCGGCGCCGGGCTCTACTGGAGCGACATGCTCGGCGACCACGAGCTCATGACCCTCCTGCAGATCTCGAGCGTCGAGGGCAACTACCTGAACAACACGTCGGTCGCGGCGGTCTACCAGAACCTGAGCTCGCGCTGGGACTGGGGCGTGCAGGCGAGCCAGCTGCCCTACATCACGCAGTACTACGGAGTGGGCGAGGGCGCGGGCACCTACTACGAACAGCTGCTCACCTACTGGCAGATCGAGCGGGCCCTCCTCGGCACGGTCGGCTACCCCTTCAGCCGCTTCACGCGCGCCGAGTTCAACGGCGGCGTGCGCAACATCTCGTTCGCGGCGCGGACCCACACCTGGACCTACAGTGCCTCCACCGGCGCGCAGCTCTCGGACGAGACCTCCGACGACGTCGCGGGTCTGCCGTCCGCCCTCAACCTGGGCGGAGGCGGCGTGGCGCTGGTGCACGACAGCGGCGTCTTCGGCGGCACGAGCCCGATCCTGGGCCAGCGCTTCCGCTTCGAGGCCGACGCGCTGGCCGGCAGCATCCGCTACAACGAGATCCTGCTGGACTACCGCCGCTACGTGCGCCTGCGTCGCGCCCTAGTGCTGGCGGGGCGCGCGCTCCACTACGGCCGCTACGGTCCCGGCGCGAGCGACGACCGCCTCTACTCGCTCTTCCTCGGGGATCCCTGGTTCATCCGCGGTTACGACTACACCTCGGTGGGCAACCAGATCGAGGGCGACGATGCCCGGACCGCCGCGGCGGCCCAGGACCTCTACTACGACCGCCTCCTTGGCACGCGCCTGGCGGTGGCCAACCTGGAGCTGCGCGTGCCGCTGCTCGGCGCCCTCGGCCTCTTCCCCACCCCGGCCGTGCCGCCCATCGAGGCCGCGGTGTTCTTCGACGCCGGCGCCGCCTACCAGCCGGACGCCTTCTCCGGCTCCGCCGCGGCCGGCGGCTGGCGGCAAACGCTCACCAGCTATGGCCTCTCGCTGCGCATGAACCTGCTCGGCTTCGCCGTCGGCGAGGCGGCGCTGGTCCACCCCAACGAACGCCCCGGCCAGGGCTGGTACTGGGTGCTCGCGCTCCAGCCCGGCTTCTGAGCCGGACGAACCGGAGGCCCCGTCCTCGCGATGGAGGACGGGGCCTCGGTCGTTCGGGCCGCGCCGCCTACTCCAGGCGGGCCGCCATCGTGATCTTCGCCGCCGCCAGCAACCGCGAGATGGGGCAGCCCAGCTTCGCGGCGTTCGCCGCGGCCGCGAACGCCGCCGCCTCCGCGCCGGGGGCGCGGGCCGCGACGTCGAGGTGGATGGCGGTCACGGTGGGCCCGGACTCCAGCATCTCGAGCGTGACCGCCGCGGTGGTGCGGATGCTCTCCGGCGTGAGGCCGGCCTTGCCCAGCTCGGCCGAGAGGGCCATGGAGAAGCAGCCGGCATGGGCCGCCGCGATCAGCTCCTCGGGGTTCGTGCCCGGGTCGCTCTCGAACCGCTTGCGGAAGTCGTAGGCCAGGTCCTGGAACGCCCGGCTCTCGCCCGTGATCGTGCCCCTGCCGTCCTTCAGACCGCCCTTCCAGACCGCCGTCGCCTTGCGCTGCATGTCCCCTCCTTGCCGGTAAGCCCGGATGGCTCACCCGCGCTAGGATGCGGCCGGGCCCGCCGGGGTTCAGGAGTAGGGCGATTCGCCCCTGTCGGCCGGGCCGAAGAAGGGATGCCGCCCCCCCGAGTGATCGGTGACGTCCACGACCTCGCGGACGGCGGGGACGACCTGGCGGATGCGGGCCTCGACCCCGTTCTTGATCGTCACCTTCGCCATGCCGCAACCCTGGCAACCGCCGCCCAGCTCGACGTAGGCGACGCCCTCCCGCAGGTCGAGCAGGTGCACGAAGCCGCCGTGCGAGGCCAGGGCCGGGTTGATCTCGGTGTCGATGAGCCTCTGCACCTCGGCGGCCAGCGCGTCGTGCCAGAGCGGGTTCGGGTTGTCGATCTTGAAGCCACGCTGCCCGTCCACTTCGACGTAGTCCACGACGGTGCCACCCAGGTAGGGGACACTCCGGGCGTCCATCACGAGCGGGAAGCCCTGTGTCTCGTCGAGGGCGTCGCCCTCGGCGCGCTCTCCGGGCTTCATGAAGGACATTCGGTACTGGAACTCGCCGCCCAGCCGCCCGATGATGGACAACCGCAGGGCCGATCCCTCCCGGCCCTCCACCCCCAGCAGCTCGGAGATCTTCCCGCGCGCGACTTCGGTGAACGTGACCATGGTCTCCTCGAGGTCCGGGCCCTCCGGGCGGACGCCCGGCCCCCCACTCTAGGCGGCGCGTCTCGCGGGGCGCAAACCCGCCGGCCGCCCGCAGCCGGGCTGACAGGCCGCGCCATCCGGCTGACAGGTTGGCAGCGAGGGCGCACGTCGCGCCCGGGGCGGGCGTGACGAAACCGGCCTCCGCCGGGGCGGATCGAGCGGGTTGCGCGGCGCCGGGGGGCCCACCGGAGGCCACCGCAGTCTCGGCCGCTCTGGCATGAACCATGCGGCAGCCCGCGCGATCGGCGGCGGCGCGCCGGTGCCGCCCGCGCCGCCCGGGCCGGGCCACGACCCCGCATGCCCGGGGAACCGGGGGAGCCGCCGCCGGCAGAGCGGAGGTGGACGTTGTCCGAGATGCACGAGGCCAGGGACGCCGGCACGCCCCCGTGCGGGGACGCGCCGGGACCGCGGATGCGACCCGTCCACCGCGACATGGTCGCGCCCTGCAACACCGCCTGCCCCGTGGGCGCCGACCTCGAGGGCATGCTGGACCTGATGCGCCAGGGGCGGCTCGCCGAGGCCCGTGACCTCCTGCTGCGCGAGAACCCGATGCCCGGCGTGACGGGAAGGGTCTGCGACCACCCCTGCCAGACCGCCTGCAACCGGGCCTCGTTCGACGAGGCGGTCAACCTCCACGCCATCGAGCGCGTCCTGGGCGACATGGAGCCCGAGCCGCGCCCGGTCCCGCCCGCGCGCACGCGCCCGGAGAAGGTGGCGGTGG
>JAXDBZ010000089.1:0-2752 GCA_034678345.1 Candidatus Eiseniibacteriota bacterium | reverse complement strand
GGATGCCGCCGCACCGTGCCCAGCAGCGCGCGCAGGCGCGGCTCGAGCCGCGGCCAGTCGGGCGCACCCCGCAGCGCGGCGAGGCTCGCGTGCGCCTCGACGGCGCGGCGCAGCGCGCGGCACTCCTCCAGCAGGTCGGGATCGCGCATGCGGGGAGGATACCGCAGGCGCCGCCCGGCGACGGGGGCGCGCTCTCCCGCTAGCGCGTCAGGACCTGGATGGCCGCGGCCTGCACGGCGGTGATCGCCCCGTCGCTGCCGGCGTTGCTGGCGACGACGACGGCGACGTCGCGGTCGGCCTGGAGCATGACGCAGACGGCGAACGTGCCGGCCGAGCCGACGTGGAACGACGTGGTCGCGCCGGCCACCGGCTGCACCCCCCAGCCCATGGCGTAGCTCCCGTTCGGGGCGTGCAGGGTCGCGAAGGTGGGCCCGGAGAGCAGCTCGGGGTGGCCGCGCAGGGCGCGCAGGTGCAGGCGCGCGAACCTCGCGTAGTCGCCGATGGACATGTGCGCGTCGCCGGCCGGGCGCAGCAGGTCGGGGAACTCCTCGCCCGGCGCGTCGGGATCGTGCGGGACGAGCGTGCCGCCGCCTGCGTCCAGGTGCCCCCAGGGCTGCGGCGCGCCCCCGGCGGCGGGCCAGCCGAAGCCGCCGGCGATGCCCAGCGGCGACCAGAGCCGCGACTCCATCTGTATCTCCCAGGCCCCGCCCGCCGAGCGCTCGAGGATCGAGCCGGCGAGGGCGTAGCCGCCGTTCGAGTAGAGGTACTGGCCGGGCGTCGCGGCCGGCGGGCGGCCGAGCAGCCACCGGGCCAGCGCGGCGCGGCGCTCGGTGAGCGTGCCGGTGAAGGCCGGGACCGTGACCAGTTCGCCCACGGTGGTGAACGGGGGCAGCCCGCTGCGGTGCTGCAGCAGGGCCTCGAGCGTCACCGTGCGGTACTGCGGCTGCATCGAGTCGGCGAACTCGGGGAAGATCTCCGCCAGCGTACGGTCCCAGGCGAGGTGCCCGGCCTCGACCTCCATCGCGACGAGATCGGCGGTCATGGCCTTCACGTTCGAGCCGACGTGGTAGTGGTCGGTGAGCGTGACCGTGTCGGGCGCGCCCAGCCGGCGCACGCCGAGGCAGGCGATCTCCGCCACGGAGTCCCCCCGCACCACCGCCGCGGCCATGGCCGGCAGCCCGTGCGCGTCCATCTGGCGCCGCAGGATGGCGGGCAGCGAGTCGTCCGTCGGCCGCGGGTCTGTGGCACGGTCGCCACACGACGAGAGGGTCACGGCCAGCAGCAGCGCGGCCGGCAGGGTGCGGGCCAGGGTCGGGTGGTGCATCGGTTCCTCCCTCGCGGAGCGTGCGAACGCCCACGGTTCCAGCGGCTTGGCGCCCGGCGGAGCCGGCCGCGCGCGGCATCCCGGCGCCGTGCTCCGTCCATACGATATCGCAAGCCCGGTGCCAGTCGCGCCGGGCGGATCCGCCACCCCGCGATTGGTATTGCACACGGCAGTCGCCGTTGCCTAGGCTGGCCGGGTCCACCCCGAGCCTAGGAGGCCGTCCGATGAACGTCGGCTATGTCGCCCCGTTGCAGCGTGCCGTCGCACGCGCGCGCACCATGCTGTTCCGGCCCTTCCGGCTGGAGTTCTGGCTCACGCTGGGCTTCGCCGCGTTCCTCTCCGAGTGGCTCTCGGGCGGCTGGGGACAGGCCGGCTGGCAGCAGCGGCTCGTGACCTGGCGCGGCGGCCCGGGCGCCGCCTGCTTCGACCCGCGCGACATCCTGTCGGCGCTGGTGTGGGGCCCGTTGCTGGCGGGACTCGTCCTGTTGGCCGTCGTCGTCGCCCTCGTCCTGATGTGGCTGAACTCGCGGGGCAAGTTCGTCTTCCTCGACGACGTCGTGCGCGGGCGCGCCGCCATCGTCGAGCCCTGGCATCGTCTCGCCCGGCTCGGGAACTCGCTCTTCCTCTGGCGGCTCGGCTTCGTCGTCGTCGCCGGCCTGCTGATGATCGTCATCGTCCTCGGCACGCTCGGCACCGCTCTGCTGGGCTGGCTCGGCTTCCACGAGCCCGTGGCCATGGCGCCGTCCATGCTGCTCGGCGCTGGGCTGGCGGCCCTGGTCGGGCTCTGCATCGGCTTCGTGAGCCTGATGCTCAACGAGTGCGTGGTGCCGATCATGTACCGCCACGGGCTCCCGGCGAGCCAGGCCTGGCGGCGCTTCCTGCCGCTCCTGCGGGCGCACCCGGACCGCTTCGTCCTCTACGCCCTGTTCGTGCTCCTGCTCTTCCTGGTGTTCATCGCCGTGGTGACCACGCTGGGCTTCGCGACCTGCTGCGTCGGCTTCTTCGTCATGTTCATGCCCTACGTCGGTCAGGTCGTGCTGCTGCCGGTGTACGTGACGTTCCGGGGACTGGGCCCCGAGTTCCTCGCCCAGTTCGGGCCGGAGTTCGACGCCCTGGCGGCGCCGGCGGGGGAGAACACGCCGCCGGAGAGCGTCCCGCCGGCCGGGCCCGGGCCGTGGACACCGGTGTGAGTCCGGCGGCGGGGGCCGCGACGGCGTCCGCCCCGCGCGGCGCCCGGCTCCTCTGGCTCGGGGCGGGCGCGCTGCTCGTGCTCGCCGGGGCGCTGCTGGTCGCCGCGCCCTCGGCGACCGGCGGGCACGAGCCGCTCTGCGCGCTGCGTCGCGTCGCGGGGCTCGACTGCCCGACCTGCGGGCTGACGCGCGCGTTCGGGCTGCTCGCGCGCGGCGCGTGGTGGGAGTCGCTGGCGCT
>JAXDBZ010000088.1:0-10157 GCA_034678345.1 Candidatus Eiseniibacteriota bacterium | reverse complement strand
CGCGCCAGCTCCCGGGCATAGCTCTCGCCGAGGAGACGCAGGGCGAGGAGGACCCCGGTGCGGGACGCGCTGCCGAACGGGCTGCCGGTGATCAAGACCTTCATCGGTGGTCATATGACCACGATTTGAGGTCGCCTGTCAACGGTCCTTCTCGCCGCTCGCGCCCCTGTGCTAGCGTGGGCCCATGACCTCGCCCGCCGCCCCGGCTCCCCGCCGCAGCATCCTGCCCGGGCTCGTCGCCCTCGCCGCGTTCCTGCTGAGCCTCCTGCTCGCCGGGGCCTATCCCCTGCTCGATCCCGACGAGGGCCGCAACGCCGAGATCGCCCGCGAGATGGCCGCGGGCGGCGGCCTGCTGGTGCCGCAGCTGGCCGGCATGCCCTACCTCGACAAGCCGCCCGGGCTCTTCTGGGTGGCGGCGGCCGCGGTGGGGGTGGTCGGCAACGTGCCATGGGCGGCGCGCCTGCCCGCCGCGATCGCCGCCGCGCTCACGCTGGCGCTGCTGGTGCGCGCCGCGCAGCGCCGCTACGGCCGGCCGTTCGCGCTCAAGGCCGCGGCCCTGCTCTTCTTCGCACCGCTCTTCACCGTGCTCTCGGCCTACGTCATCTTCGACATGCCGCTGGCGCTGTGCGTGACCGCGGTGTGGCTGGGACTGGCCGCCGAGCTGGACCGGGGCCCAAACGGGTGGCGCCGCCTGGGGATGTTCGCCGCGGTGGCCGCCGGCGTGCTGATCAAGGGCCCGGTCATGCTGGCCTGGGCGCTGGGCGGCAGCCTCGGCGCGGCGCTGCTCTTCCGGAGCGCGCGGCCGTTGCGCTGGCTCGGCTGGTGGCCGGGCTGGCTGGTCGTGCTGGGCACGGCCGGCGGGTGGTTCGCGCTCGCCAGCGCGCGCTTCCCCGAGTACCCGCGCTACGCCTTCCTCGAGGAGACCTTCGAACGCGTCGCCACCGGCGCCTTCGAGCGGGAGCAGCCGTGGTGGTTCGTGCCGGTGGTGCTCGCGGCCGGCACGCTGCCCTGGTCGCTGGCCACGCCCTGGTGGCGCAGCCGCCGGGCACCCGGTGCGGCCGGGACGGACGAGGAGAGCCCGCTCTCGATCGAGAGCCGCGCCGGACTGGGCTTCGTCCTCTTCGCCGCGGTGTTCTTCACCTTCTCCCACTCGAAGCTCGTCACCTACCTCCTTCCCGCGCTGCCCATGCTGGCCTGGACCGCGGCGGAAGCCTGGTCCGACGCCGAGCGCGCCCGCCGCGGCGCCTGGGGCCTGGCCGCCGTGTTCCTCGCGCTCGCGCTCGTCTTCGGCGTCGCCGGCTTCGGCCCGTTCCTCGCCCGCGCCGGCGCGCCCTTCGACTCGGGCGTCTTCGGCGCGAAGATCCTGATGGCCTGCTTCGCCTACATCGCCCTGCGCTCGGCCGCCGCCGCGATCGGCAACCCCGACCGCGCCTTCATCGGCATCCTGCTGTCCACGCCGGTCCTGTTGCTCGCCGCCGGCCGGCCGCTGTTGGAGTACGCCGCCGCGCAGTCGGGCGACGCGCTGGCCGGCTCCATCGCCGTGATGGCGCCCGGCGGGACCGTGCGCTACGTCGGCTGCTACAGCCCGGGCACGGACTTCCGGCTCGGCCGGCGCGGCGAGATCGTGAGCGCGACCGGGCACGAGACGACGAGCAACTATCAGGTGCGCTACCGCGAGACGCTGCGCGCGCGCGGCCAGTGGACGCCGCTGGCCGCCGAGCCCGACACCGGCCGGGTGCCAATCGTGGTGCTGCCGGCGCGGCGCGCGGACGATGGCCCGCCCGGCTACATGCCGTTCTTCCGCGACGGGCGCTTCGCCGCGTTCGTGAAACGGTGAGCGCCGTGGTCGCGCGGAGGGAGCGCTAGCCGATGTGCGGCATCGCCGGGCTGTGGGCGCCCGACCTCGCCCCCGACGAGCGCCTCGCGCTGGTCGAGGGCATGCTCGGCGTCCTGCGCCACCGCGGCCCCGACGGCACCGCCGTCTGGCAGGGCGACGGCATCACCCTCGGGCTCGCGCGGCTCGCGATCGTCGCGCCGCAGGTGCCGCCGCGCGTCTACTGCAGCGAGGACGCGCACCTGCACACGGTGGTGAACGGCGAGATCTACAACCACCTCGAGCTGCGCACGCTGCTCGCCGCCCGCGGCCACACCCTCGAGCCGGGCCCCGACACCGTGGTCGTCCCGCACCTCTACGAGGAGCACGGGCTCGACTTCCCGGCGCGCCTCGACGGCATGTTCGCCGTGGCGCTGTGGGACGCGCGGGCGCGCCGCCTCGTGTTGGCACGCGACCGCGCCGGCGAGAAGCCGCTCTTCTACGCGGCGGGCGGCGGCCTCGCCGGGCGCTTCGCCTTCGCCTCGGAGCCCGGTGCGCTGGCCCGCCTGCCGTGGGTGACGCGCGAGCCCGCGGCCGGGCCCATCGCGCGCTACCTGGCACACGGGTTCTTCGCCAACGGCGACTGCCCCTTCGCCGCGCTGCGGCAGCTGCCGCCCGCGCACCTGCTCGAGGTCACGGCGGCCGGCGCGCGGCTCGTGCGCACCTGGCGCCCGTGGGACGGCGTGCAGCCGGCGGCGCGCATGGGCGACGACGTGCTGGCCGAGGCCACGCGCGAGACGCTGGCCGAGGCGGTCGAGTCGCGCATGCCCGGCGACGTGCCCTTCGGTGTCTTCCTCTCGGGCGGCGTGGACTCGGGGCTGGTGGCCACGCTGGCGGCGCGGCGCGGACACCGCTTCCCCGTCTTCAGCATGCGGCTCGCAGGCCAGGGCTACGACGAGACCGGCTACGCGCGCGAGGTGGCGGCGCGGATCGGCGCCGACTACCACGAGGCGGTCATGGACCACGCCGACGGCGCCGAGGCCATCGAGCTGTTCGCCGCGCGCATGGACCAGCCGCTCGGCGACCCCAGCGTGCTGCCCACCTGGGCGCTGGCGCGGCTGGCGCGCCAGCACGTGCCGGTGGTGCTCACCGGCGAGGGCGGCGACGAGCTGTTCGCCGGCTACCCGACCTACCTCGGCCACCGCCTCGTCGGCCTGTCGCGCCACCTGCCCGACCCGGTGGCGGACGCGGCGCTGGCGCTGGCGCGAAGACTGCGCCCGAAGCACACGCACGTCAGCATCGCGCACCTCGTCGAGCGCTTCCTCGACGCGCGCGCCATGGATCCGCTGGAGCGGCACCTCGCCTGGTTCGGCACGGCGACGCCGGCGACGGCGCGCGCGCTGCTGGCGCCGGGGCTGCGCCAGCAGCTCGGCCAGGGGGAGGAGCGCGGCTACCTGCGCGACTTCGCCGCCCGCGCCGCCGAGGCGCGGCTGCCGGGCTGGCCGGAGCACCCCGGGCTCGTGGTCTGGCAGTTGCTCGACTTCGACCTCTACCTGGGCGGCGGGCTGCTGACCAAGGTGGACCGCTGCACCATGGCGCACAGCGTCGAGTCGCGCGCGCCGTTCCTGCGGCACGCGCTCATCCGCTTCGCCCTCGGCCTGCCGGACGACGCCCGCCTGCGCGGCAAGACCGGCAAGCGGGCGCTGCGGCTCGCCGCCCGTGGGCTGCTGCCGGAGAGCATCCTCACCCGGCGCAAGCAGGGCTTCTCCCCGCCGTTCTCGGCCTGGGCGCGCGGACCGCTGCGCGGCCTCGTGGACTCCCGGCTGGCGCCGGAGCGCCTCCGCACCGCCGGCGTGCTCGACGTCGAGGCGGCGCGCCGCGTGCTCGCCGAGCACGTGAGCGGCCGCGCCGAGCGCGGGCGCACGCTGTGGACCCTGCTCAGCCTGCAGATGTGGGCCGAGCGGTGGGTGGCGGGGAACCCGCGCGACTAGCGGCCCCGCCGGGGTCGCGCTATCGTGCGCCCCACGTCGCCGACCTTCACCGCACGTCCGGGGAGCCCATGAGCCAGCCGAAGCAGCCGCGTTTCCTCTCGGGCCCGCGCATCGAGCCGCCGGCCATCACCGGCCGCGAGAGCGCGGCCGACCTCGTCGAGCAGTCCTTCCTCGCCTACAACGCCGCCCGCCTGCGCGAGGGCGCGCGGCTGCTCACCGAGCGCATGCTCGAGCCGGACGTGACCGTGGCCCTTTCGGTCACCGGCGCGCTGACGCCCGCCGGCCTCGGCATGAGCGCCCTCATCCCGCTCATCCGCGCCGGTTTCGTGGACTGGATCGTCTCCACCGGCGCGAACCTCTACCACGACACCCACTTCGGCCTCGGCCTGCCGCTGCACCGCGGCACCTTCCAGGCCGACGACGTCGCCCTGCACGACGCGGGCGTGGTGCGCATCTACGACATCTTCTTCGACTACCACGTCCTGCTCGACACCGACGCCTTCTTCCGCGAGTTGATCGCCGGCCCCGAGTTCCAGCGCCCGATGAGCACCGCCGAGTTCCACTTCCTCTGCGGCAAGTACATCCGCGCCCGCGAGCAGTCGCTCGGCCTCGAGAGCCGCTCGCTGCTGGCGGCGGCGTGGGAGTGCGGCGTGCCGGTGTACACCTCGTCGCCCGGCGACTCCTCCATCGGCATGAACGTGGCGGCCAAGGCGCTCGAGGGCAACCGCCTGGTGCTCGACGTGGCCGCCGACGTGAACGAGACCGCGGCCATCGTCTGGCACGCCAAGAAGAGCGGCGGGCACAGCGGGGTGTGGATCCTGGGCGGCGGCAGCCCCAAGAACTTCGTGCTGCAGACCGAGCCGCAGCTGCAGGAGGTGCTCGGCATCAGCGAGAAGGGCCACGACTACTTCCTCGCCGTCACCGACGCGCGCCCCGACACCGGCGGGCTCTCGGGCGCCACGCCCTCGGAGGCGGTCTCCTGGGGCAAGATCGACCCCGACCAGCTCCCGGGCACGGTCATCTGCTACACCGACTCGACCATCGCCCTGCCGCTGCTCACCGCCTACGCGCTGGCGCGGCACGCGCCGCGGCCGCTCAAGCGGCTCTACGATCGGCGCGGCGAGATGATGGAGGCGTTCCGCCGGGCCTACTTCACCGAGGGGCGCGGGGCGCCGAAGAAGTGAGCGACGCGTCCCAGGCCCACCCTTCGCGCGGCCATCCCGCCGGAGCCCCGCGCGCCGACCTGCGCGCCTGCATCCACTGCGGCCTGTGCCTGCAGGCCTGCCCGACCTACCGCACGCTGCGGCTCGAACCCGGCTCCCCGCGCGGACGGATCCACCTCATGCGCGCCTTCGCGGAGGCGCGCCTGGCGCCCGAGCACCCGCTGCTCGAGTACCTCGACCAGTGCCTGGGCTGCCGCGCCTGCCAGACCGCCTGCCCGGCCGGCGTGCCCTACGGCCGGCTGCTGGTGCAGGCGCGCGGACGGCTCGAGCCGCTCCGCCCCGCGCGCTCCTTCTCGCGCCGGCTCGGCCACTGGGCGCTGGCGCGGCTGGTGCCCGACCGGGCGGCGATGCACCGGGCCGCCGACCTCGTGCGCCTCACGCAGCGTTCCCCCGTCGCCGCCTTCATGCGCTCGCCGGCGGCGGCGCGGCTGCTGCCGGAGTTCGCCCTGCGCGGCTGGCGCATGACCCCGCCGCTGCTGCCCCGGCGCGAGCGCGCGCTCGAGCGCGTGGCGCGGGAGCTGCCGGCCGGCGCGCGGCTCGAGGAGCGTGCCGACCGGCTCGTCTTCCACCCGGCCGGCCCGGCGCGCGCCCGCGTCGCGTTCTTCCCCGCCTGCGTGATGGAGGTGATGTTCCCGCGCATCGACCAGCAGGCGGTGCGGCTGCTGGTGCTGGCCGGCGCCGAGGTCACGGTGCCGCGGGCGCGCCCCTGCTGCGGCGCGCTGCAGGCCCACGCCGGCATGCGCGACCTGGCCCGCGGGCTGGCCCGCGCCAACGCGGACCTCTTCGCCGCGCTGGACTGCGAGCTGCTGGTGAGCGACTCGGCCGGGTGCGGCGCCGCCCTGCGCGAGGCCGACGAGCTGCTGCCCGGGGAGCCGGCGGCCGCGCGCCTGGCGGCCGCGGTGCGGGACGTCTCGGAGGCCCTGGCCGAGCTCGGCCTGCCCGAGCCGGCCGCCCCGCTCGCCTCGGCCCGGGACGGCGGCCGGCCCCTGCGCGTCGGCTACCACGACCCCTGTCATCTGGCCCACGCCCAGGGCGTGCGTCAGCCCCCCCGGGAGCTGCTCCGGCGCCTGCCGGGCATCGAGCTGGTGGACCTGCCGGAGTCCGACTGGTGCTGCGGCAGCGCCGGCGTCTACGACCTCGCGCACCCCGCCATGTCCGACGCCCAGCTCGCCCACAAGACGGACACCATCGCGGCGGTGGCGCCCGAGGTGGTCGTGGCTTCCAACCCCGGCTGCGCGATGCACATGGCGCGCGGGGCCGCCGAGCGCGGGCTCGAGGTGCGGATCGAGCACCTGGTCGAGCTGCTGGCGCGCGCCTACCCCCCGCCGGTCACGCCCCACTGAACCGACGAACGCGGCGCCGCGCGCCCGGGGGATGCGCGGGAACGCCGCCGAACGTCAAGCCCCTGTCTCGCGCCGGCGTCACGCGCCGAGTTCCCGCGCCGGGGTCACGACCGGGAGGCCGGACCTCGGTTTCGACCGCTCTGGACGCGGCCCGGAATATGCTTGCGCGTTCCGACCGCGTCAGACGCGGGTGAAACACTCCCCACCCCGAGAAAGTGCTTGGAAACCGCGGTCGGAACCTGCTATACACAGCCGCGGCCAGGGCACCGAACGGTGCCCGTCCGTTCCGAGCAGCCCACCTTCACAGGGAAAGGAAGGCAACATGGCGAAGATGATGACCAAGTCGCAGGTCGCTGCGCACATCGCCGGCAAGTTCGAGCTCACGAAGAAGCAGGGCACGCTGATCCTCGAGGAGCTGGCGACGCTGGCGGGCAAGGAGGCCAAGAAGAGCGGCTTCGTGTTCCCGGGCGTCGGCAAGCTCGTCGTCGTGAACCGCAAGGCGCGCATGGGCCGCAACCCGCAGACGGGCGAGCCCATCAAGATCCCGGCCAAGCGCGTGCTCAAGTTCCGGATCGCGAAGGCCATGAAGGAGCTGGCCCTCAAGGGCAAGTAGTCCTTCCACCGACTTGCGACGGCCCCGGGCTCCCGAGAGCCCGGGGCCTTTCGCTGCCGCCCGCGATCAGCGCGCGAAGCTCGCCAGCACGACCGGCGCGCCGCCGGGCGAATCGGCGAAGCGCTCGATGAGGCGGGCCAGCTCGTCCGGACGGTCGCGCATCGCGAAGTGCCCGCAATCGTCCAGCCGCACGCCGCGCACGCGCGGGGCCGCGCCATAGCCGAGCGCGGCGGCGACCTCGACCCACGGGCGGCCGCGCGGCCACGAGCGGGGAGCGAGCACGACGAGCAGCGGACAGCGCAGCCGCGCGACGCGCGTGGAGAGGTCGGAGTCGAGCCCGAGCCGCAGCCAGGCCTTCATGATCGTGGGATCGAGCGCCGCCAGGTCGCGGCGCAGCGCCACCGTGCGCGCCGAGTCGAGGCCGGGGCCGCCGCACGCGCGCCACAGCGCGGCGGCGTAGTCGCGGTCCAGCTCGGCGCGCGCCGCGGCACGGCCGGCGCGACCGCCCGGCGTGCGCAGCGCGGTCTCGACCAGGACGAGGGCGCGCACGCGCGACGGGCTCGCGCAGGCCTCCGCCGCCGCGACCAGACCCGCGAACGAGTGCCCGACCAGCACGACGGGGTCGTGCGCCGAGCGCGCCAGCGTGAGGTCGAGCGAGCGGGCGGCACGCGCCAGGGCGCGCGCCCCCGTCCCGGCCTCCGGCGCCGGCAGGTCGGCGAGCAGGACGCGATGCCGCCGATCGAGCTGCCGCGCGACCGGCAGCCACGCATCCGTGGCGCCGCCCGGCCCCTGCACGAGCACGACCGTCGGGCCGTGCCCGAGTGCGACGACCGGCACCGCCGCCGGGGGCCGCGACGTGTACGCGGTCAGCACCAGACCGAAGGACGCAAGGACGAAGACACCGGCTCGCGGGTTCATGCGGCTCCGTCGCCCCGGGGTGGAACGGGGACGACGGGGTTATCGGCACCGCCTGAGACCGGCTGAACGGGCGGTGACCGGAAACGCGCCGCCCCGGGCGCGGGTGCCCGGGGCGGCGGGAGACGGCGCCGGCTACTTCTTCTTCTTCGCCGTCAGCGTGCGCGCCGCGAAGTCGGCGATGACCGCGGCCAGCGTGTCGGGCTGGTCCTGCATCACCAGGTAGCCGGCGTTGGCGACGCGGCGCATCGGCACCGCGGAGGTGTCCTCGTAGCCGAGGGCCCGCAGCGCCGCGCCCGGGGCCCGGCCATCCCGGAACAACTGGTCCGTGCCGACGAAGAGGTACGGCACCTGCAGCGCCTTCAGCGCCGGGGTCGCGTCGGCCCGCAGCGAGGCGTTGATGTAGCTCTTCATCGTCGCCGGCGGCGTCTGGGCGGCCGTCGCGTGGATGGCCACGCCCTGCACCGAGTCCCGGCCCGCGCGGGAGAACACCATCTTCAGGATCTCGTCGTAGTTCTCCTCCAGCGCCTCCTGGAAGTACTTGATGCGCTGGTCGGAGATGGGCAGGGGCGACTTGAGGTTGGACTCGATGAGCACGATCCCGCGCGCCCGGTCGGGATGCACCTTGAGCGCCATGAGCGAGAGCGTCCCGCCCAACCCCTTGCCCACGATCACCGTGCTGTCGGGGTTCTGCCTGGCGAGCACCAAGTCGAGCGCCTCGGCCGCGGCATCGAGCGTGAACGGGTCCGGCAGCGGGTTGCCGCCGTGACCGGGCAGGTCCAGGAGCACGACGCGGTACTGGCCGATGAGCTTCTTCGCGGTGGGCATCCAGGTCATGCGGTTCCCGCCCAGCTCGTGCACGAGCACGATGGTCGGGCCCTTGCCCAGCTCGAGGAACTTGGGTGCCGTGGGGGGCGCCGCCCGGGCGATGGACAGCGCAAGGCCGGCCGCGATCAGCACGGTCGGCACCAGGATGCGGACGGTTCTCTGGGTCTTGGTCACGGGACCTCCCTCGATCTCACGGTACGCGGGGTCGCCGGGCGCCTCCTGGCGCCCACCCCCGGGGGAAGCCCACGCAGTGTAACCCGCCGGGCGGGCCGTGGCACCCCGGGGCGCCGGTGTCGCCCGGGGCGCGCTGGTCCCAATCACTTCCGCGGGTCCGGGCGGAGGCCGTCCACGGGGTCCGTGGACGGGAACGAGGATCATCGTTGACGACTGCACATTTGTGCAGTAATATCCCTCCCGCCAGGTCACCATGAGACAGGAACCCATCGACGAGCCCGTCGCCGTGCGCGCCGACTTCCGGGGCGGCGCGGTCACGCCCATCGCCTTCCGCCTGCGCGGACGCGAGCACCGCGTGGTGCGCGTGAACGCCCGCTGGGTGGACCGCGTGCCGCGGCACCCGCACTTCTACTTCTCGGTCACCGCCGACAGCGGCGACGTCTACCAGCTCCAGCTCCAGGCGGCCGACCTCGTCTGGTGGGTGGACTCGGTGACGCTGGAGGGATGATGGACGGGCGCGAAGCGGAGCGGCAGCCCGTCGTCCTGCACGTGGACATCGACGCGTTCTTCGCCTCGGTGGAGCAGCAGCGCGACCCGCGCCTGCGCGGGCGGCCGGTCATCGTCGGCGCGGGGGTCATCGCCTCCTGCTCGTACGAGGCGCGGCGCTCCGGCCTGCGCGCCGGCATGCCCATCGGCGAGGCCCTGCGCCTCTGCCCCGGCGCCGTCGTCGTCGCGGGTCACGCGCAGGTCTACCGCTGCTTCGCCGCCGCGGTCTTCGAGCGCTGCCGCGAGGTGGCCCCCGCGGTCGAGACCTACCTCGACGAGGCCTACTGCGACCTCACCGGCACCGCCCGCCTGCACGGCGATCCGCTGGCGCTGGCGCACGGGCTGAAGCGGGCGATCCGCGACGCCACCGGGCTCACCGTGACCTGCGGGCTCGGGCCCAACCGGATGCTCGCCAAGCTGGCCGGCCGCACCGCCAAGCCCGACGGCGTGGCGCGCCTCGGCGCCGGCGAGGCCGAGGCCTTCCTGCGCGACCTGCCGGTGGCGGAGCTCCCCGGCGTCGGCCACGCCCACGCGCGGACGCTGCGTTCGATGAACGTGCGCACGGCGGGCGACCTGCGCGCGCTGCCGGCCGACACGCTGGCGCGCCTGTTCGGCGCGCCCGGGCGCCTGCTGTACGAGCGCTGCCGCGGCCACGACGCCGCCGCGGTGTGCGAACGCGAGCTGCCGGTCTCGATCTCGCGCGAGACCTCC
>JAXDBZ010000087.1:0-7168 GCA_034678345.1 Candidatus Eiseniibacteriota bacterium | reverse complement strand
TCGTCGTCGAAGCGCCCGGCCTTCTCCGTCGTCCTCGTTCGTCCTGCGCAAGGAAAGCCCAGCGGCCACCCGATGGGTGGCCGCCAGGAGCAGACAAGTGCCTTGACTCAGGGTCGTTCCATACTAGCGCACGAGGACGATGCGGCGCTCGCCGCGGACGCGCCCGTCCACGACGAGACGGGCGAAGTAGACACCGGCGTGACCGGCAACGCCCTCCCAGAACAACTGGTGATACCCGGCCTCGAAGGCCCGGCTCACCGGCTCGCCCATCTGGCGGCCGGCTACGTCGTACACCACGAACGTGACCGTGGCCGGCTCGGGCAGGGCCAGCACGAATCGCGCCGGGCCCCGGGTCGGGTTGGGCACGGGGGCGCCGAAGCTCAGCTCCGTCGGCAGCGCCTCGGGCGGTGGCACGATGGGCGGTGGATCCACCGCCACCACGCGCGAGCCGCCGAAGCACCAGAAGCCGGAGCAGAGGATGAAGCCGGCGTTCAGGCTGCCGCCGACCGCCGGCTGGCCGAGGGTACCGAGCAGCGAGTAGCTGGCGTTCGACGACGGGGTGCCGCCGTTGGCGAGCACGCCGCCGCGCAGCTGCTCGGCGGTGACCGGGACGGCGGCCAGCAGCGCGGCCGGCAGCGCCAGCGTGACGAGACGGATGGTTGTGGCTCTCATGGCATGGCCCTCCGCGGCTCCGCGGTCACTCGCCGTCCGCCGGTTTCGCGGCGCGCCTGCCGTTCTGTTCCGCGAGCCTGGCCTCGATCAGCCGGCGCTCGGCCTGCTCGGCCTCCAGCCGCTCCCGCGTGGCCCGCAACTCCAGCTCGCGCAAGTCCACGAGCGAGCCCGACACGACCGGCTTGCCCGGGCCGTTGCCGGCCGAGGACGTCGGCGTGACGCTCTCGAATCGCGGCAGGTCCCCGGCCGTCGCGGACGTCACCACCGAGCCGTAGGAAACCGGCGTGTAGAGCGCCGTGAAGGTCGGGCTCCACGCATAGGCAGCCGAGGCGTTGTAGTCGTTCCACGCCTGGAAGTAGAAGGTGTAGGTCCCGGGCGCGGGCTCGTAGTAGGTGCGATGGATGCTCACCGGGACGTAGCCCGGACTGACCGTGCCACTGCTGGCGGCGGGACCACCGACATAGAAGTAGTGATTCCAGTCGGCGGCACCACCGGACACGTCGGTGATCTGTGCTCCGGCGGTCGCGTTCTCCGTGAACAAGCCGAACTGGGCGTCGGCGGTGAGCACGATGTAACCGGCGGCGGGGATGCTGATGCTCACGCTGAGGATGTCCACCGTGGCCGAGGCGTTCCCGCTGTAGAAGGACACGGCCCCGTTGTCGTGGCTCTGTGCGATGCCCGGCTCGTCGAGGATCTCGGCGGACGAGACCGCGTCCACCGGCAGACTCACCGCGGCGTCTCCAGCGGCAAACGGCCTGAAATACGTGCTGCTGGTCCCTTCGACGGCCACGAGCGGACCGCTGCCGGCGTAGTTTCCGTCCACCCTGAACTCGCCCCCGATGCCCTGGACCTTGAACCACCCGGCGCCGCCTTCGATGTCGGGCTCGATCCGCGTGGTCCAGGTGCCGAGGTTGTCGGACAGCTGGAGGTAGCCCCCATCGGTGAACCAGTTGCCCATCTGGGCCCCGACGACCCCGTTCTCGAACACCTGCAGGGTCCCGTCGCTCGAGGGTGTGCCGACGGTCAGCCGCGGGTCGGCGGTGATGGCCGGGCCGCCGCCCGTGTTGCCGACGGCGAGCGCGGAGCCCGTGCTCGAGACCGCGCCGGCGAACGGCAGCCGCAGCGACAGGCCGTAGGGCGACGAGGCCAGTTGCACCCGCGGCGCCATCTCCGTGCCGCCGCCCACGGCGATGCCCAGCCAGTAGGGCACGTCGAACGGGATGGCGGTCAGCGGCGTGACGCTGCCGAGGACGACGTGGAAGCCGCCGCGCGAGACGGGCACCGGGCTCTGCGTCTCGGTCCACAGGGCGACGCCGCCGGCGGCCACGGTGTAGAGGCGGAAGGTGAGGTTGTAGTTGCCGTCGGGCACGAGCACGCCGGCGTTGTCCATGAGCACGCCCTGGTAGCTCATGGTCGAGGGCGCCACCGCGAGGGCGGGGCTGGCCAGCAGGACCGGCAGCAGGGCGAAGAGGAAGAACAGGCGCTTCATCGAGGGGCCTCCTTGGATGGGAGTGAGAAGCGGGTCCGCGAGGATCGGGCCGGGGGAGGAGCGCGCTCGGGGCGGGCGGGAGCGAGCGGAGCGGGTACACCGACGACACGGGTGCGGGGGACGCCCGGAAGAGGGGCGATGCCCGGGGCGGGCATGGGCGGGCTCCGGAAGGGATGTCTCGAGCCCGGGGGACGACCATGAATCTAGCTCCGTGGTGGCGGGCTCGTCAGCAGGATCCTGCATCGCCGGTCCGCCGCGTGCGCCCGGCGGCGGCGAGTCATCGCTCGTCCGACGGTGGCGCGCGTCACAACGCGCTTGGCGCCGTGTGGATGCATCGCAGAGGCCGCCTCGTCCCAGAGAACGGACCCGCAGCGACTGGTGTACCCTGTCGCCACGCATCGCTGGACTCCGCCTCATCCGGGGCATCTCACCTCCAGAGGGGATCGCGCATGTCACTCCGTCGCAGCGTCGTCGTCGTGGCCCTCGTGGCCGCCTGGCTTCCCGGCACGGCGACCGCCATGGGCATCGAGAAGGGCATCAAGGCGGGCGTCAATCTCGCCAGCTTCCGCGGCGAGTTCGCCGACATCGCCGACGCGAAGACCCGCACGGGCTTCGTCGTCGGCGGCTTCCTGGCCCTGGGCTTCGCCCCCGACCTCGCCGTGCAGGTCGAGGCCCTGTTCAGCCAGAAGGGGGCGAAGTTCGAGGGTGTGCGTACCGACGAGATCGGCGATCCCCTCGGCGAGTCCGACACCTTCGTGAAGCTGGACTACATGGAGGTTCCCGTGCTGCTGCGCGGGACGCTGCTGCGCGGCTCTCCCGTGCAGCCCGTGTACTTCCTCGGGCCGACGGTGGGGTTCAGCCTCGGCGGGACGGTCGAGAGCGACGGCGTTCCCGACGAGGACCTCGAGGACCTGAAGGGCGTGGACCTGGGGCTGGCGCTCGGGGCGGGGGCGAGGTTCGCGCTCGCCGGCCAGAAGGTCACGGCGGAGTTCCGCTGGACCACCGGCTTCACCGACATCTACGACATCGAGGGGAACGCCGAGTCCATCAACAACGTCTTCTCGGTCCTGGCAGGCGTCGCCTTCTGATGCCGAGACGCACGGCCCCCTCCCGTGCCGGGAGCGGGCCGTGCGCCTGTCCGAAGCTCAATGCTTCTCGGGGATCAGCCGGAGGATCTCGTCGGTCTCCGGGAACCGCCCGGTCTCGCTCTTCGAGAACAGGTTCCTCCCGTCGAGCACGACGTCGAAGACGCCGCCGGAACTGCGGATCAGCTCCGCCTCGATGCCGCGGGCCTGCTTGATGTCGGCCGCCAGACTGGCAGCACGGAAGAGATACCCTCACTGACCGCAGTAGGTGATCGTCAGCCGGCTCATCCGTTCCTCGGGGGGTTCGAGTCGTGCCACGCTCCGTATGCCGGAGAGTAGCGTTTCCGCGGTCGCGCGCAACCGACTAAGATGCCCGGACGCGGCGGGCGGTTCGGCCCGCGCGGGCGGTGCCGTACGGCCTTCGGAGGCGCCATCGGGATGGACATCGCGGAGCGGCTGCGGGAACGGCTGGGCGACGGCCTGCGCACGGACGAGCCGATGCGGCTCCACACCACCTTCCGCATCGGCGGACCGGCCGACTTCTTCTACACCGCCCGCCGCCCCGGCGATCTGGTCGCCGCGCTGCGGGCCGCCCGCGAGCTGGAGCTGCCGGTCTTCGTGCTGGGCGGCGGCAGCAACCTGCTGGTCGCAGACGGGGGCGTGCGCGGTCTGGTGCTCCACGACGCCTGCGACCACGTGGCCGTCGAGGGGGCCGAGCTGCGGGCCGACTGCGGTGCCGGCGTCCACGACCTCGTCGAGCGCTGCCACGACGCGGGGCTCGCCGGCCTCGAGTTCGCCGCCGGTCTGCCCGGCACGCTGGGCGGGGCGCTCTTCGGCAACGCCGGCTGCTACGGCGAGGACCTCGGTTCGCGCGTGGTCGAGTGCACGCACGTCGGCCTCGACGGGGCGGTGACGGAGACCGTCCCGGCCGCCTGGTACGGGTTCGCCTACCGGGACTCGCGGCTCAAGCGCGATCCGCGCGTGCTGCTGTCCTGCCGCCTGCGGCTCGCCCCGGGGGACCGTGCCGCCATCCGGCGCGAGATCGACGAGAAGCTGGCGCTGCGCCGGGCGAAGCATCCCGACTGGCGCACAGAGCCCACGGCCGGATCGTACTTCAAGAACCTGCCGCCGGACTGGCGCACGCCCGGGGCGAAGCTCTCGCCCGGCACGCGCCGCGTGGCCGCCGGCCAACTGCTCGACGCCTGCGGCTGCCGCGGCCTGCGCGTCGGCGGTGCGGTGGTCTTCGCCCGGCACGCCAACATGATCGTGAACGACGGCGGGGCCAGCGCCGCCGACGTGCTGGCCCTGGCCGCGCTCATGAAGGAACGGGTCCGCGAGCGCTTCGGCGTCATGCTCGAGGAGGAGGTCCGGTTCCTCGGCCCGCAGCCGGCCGCGGGCGGGGCGCGGGCTTGACCTGGGCGCGACAAACGGCCGGGGCCGGACCTGCTAGGCTGGTGGTCGTCCGCCCGCTTTCCCATCCGAGGAGACGCCGCATGAGACTCGTCCTCACCCTCGCCCTGTTGCTGGCGACGGCCGTGCCCGCCGGGGCCGCCCGGCGGCCGGCGCGGGCACAGATCCCGGACACGACCTACGCGCCACAGGTGTCCCGGCCGGCCTTCACCGGGCGCCACCCCGTCGTGATGGTGGACGAGGCGCACCACAACCAGTTCACCGCCGGCGGGTACTACCGGGGCCTGGCGGCGCTGCTCGAGGCGGATGGCCTGCGGATCGTTCCTGGCAATCAGCCGTTCTCGCCCGCCTCGCTCGCGCCCTGCGACGTCCTGGTCGTGGCCGACGCGTGCGGCTCGGAGGACCCGGACCTCCCGCAGGCGCGCAAGTCCGCCTTCCGCCCCGAGGAGTGTGACGCGGTGCGCGACTGGGTGGAGCGGGGGGGCTCGCTCCTGCTCGTGGCGGACTCGGCGCCCTACGCCTCGGCCATGGACAGCCTCGCCCGGAGCTTCGGCGTGGACATGGCGAAGGGTTACGCGGTGGACACGCGCCGTCTGGACCCGGAGATGAAGAACCTGGGCTGCATCCTGTACCAGCGGGAGCTGGGCATGCTCGGGGACCACGCCATCCTGCGGGGGCGCAATCGGAACGAGCGCGTGGACCGCGTGGTCGTCTTCAGCGGCCAGTCGCTGGCGGGGCCGCCCGGGAGCCACGGGCTGCTGGCGATGGGGACGTCCGCGTGGGACGTGCCCTTCACGCCGGACGCCCGGCGCGAGACCGATCCCGGCCTGCGCGCCCGGATGGACACCACCTCGGTCCCCACGACCCCGGGTTCGATTCCGGCGCTGGGGCGCTTCCAGGGGCTCGCCTTCGGCTTCGGCCGCGGCCGGGTCGTGGCGCTCGGCGATGCGGCGATGCTGAGCGCCCAGTTCCTCATCGGCCAGGAAGCGCGGCGGCGGGGTCAGGAGAGGCTGCTCGTCGGTCTGAACCGCACGGACCTCCACAACGAGCGCTTCGCCCTGAACGTGGTGCGCTGGCTGGGGCGGGCCCTCGACTGAGCGGCGGGCCCGTCGGCAAGCGCCGCCCGCTTCGGCTATCATGCGCGCGTGGGCCGGCGTGGCGGATGCCCGGCCGGCGATCCCTGACGGGAGACCGACGATGCCTCTCTGCGTGTACGTGTGCTACGTGCCCGGTTGCCAGGTGAAGGTGGAGCGTTGGATGCCCACGGAGGAGGAGGGCGCGGGGGCCAGGCTCCCCTGCCCGCGTTGCGGCAACCCGCTCACCTGCGTATGGACGGGGACGCAGGTCCCGACACCGAACCTCAAGGACGCGCCGCGGCCGCCGCGGTGAGCGGCCGCGCGCTGCGGCGCGCGCTGCTCGGCTGGTACGCGCGCCACCGCCGCGCCCTGCCGTGGCGGGGCGTGCGCGATCCGTACCGGATCTGGGTCTCGGAGGTGATGCTCCAGCAGACCCGGATCGTGGCGGCGACCCCCTACTACCGCGCCTTCGTCGCGCGCTTCCCTTCGCTCGCGGCGCTGGCCCGTGCGCGTCCGGCCGAGGTGCTCGCCGCCTGGTCCGGGCTCGGCTACTACCGCCGCGCGCGCGCGCTGCACGAGGCGGCGCGCCAGGTCGTGCGCGAGCACGGCGGGCGCGTGCCCGACGACCCCGCGGCCTTCGCCCGGCTGCCGGGGGTGGGGCGCTACACCGCGGGGGCGGTGCTCTCGATCGCCTACCACCGCCCGCTGCCCGCCCTCGACGGCAACGCCGCCCGCGTGCTGTCCCGGCTGGAGGCGCTGCCGGCCTCGGTGCGCGACGCGGCGGGAGCGCGCCGCCTGTGGGAGCGCGCCGCGGCGCTGGTGCCGCCGGAGCGGCCGGGCGACTGGAACCAGGCGCTCATGGAGCTGGGTGCCACTCTCTGCACGCCGCGGGCACCGCGCTGTCCGGACTGCCCGGTGCGCCGCCACTGCCGGGCGCGGGCGCTCGGGTGGACGGACCGCCTGCCGCCGGTCTCCCCGCGTCGCGCCGGCGAGCGGGTGCGGCTGGCCTACGCCGTCGTGACGCGGCGGGGGCGGGTGCTGATGACGCGGCGGGAGGGACCGCTGCTGGCCGGGTTGTGGGAACCGCCCGGCGTCGAGGTCGGGCGGGGCCGGCCCGAAGCGGCGCTGCGGCGGCGGCTCGTCGCGCTGGGCCTGCGCGTGCGGCTCGAGCGCACGGGCGCGACCGTGCGCCACGCGATCACGCACCGCCTCATCGAGGCCGAGGTCTGGCGCGGCGAGCCGTCCGCCCCGTCGTCCAGGGTTCTTCCGCCGCGCGGCGCGGGTCCGGGTGCGGCGGTCCGCGCCCGCTGGGTGGACCCGCGCGCGCCCGGCGTGGCGCTCAGCGCCCTGGCGCGGAAGCTCGCCGGGGACGGGGGGGGTGCCCGGACACCAGCCACGCCGCGGGCGGGCCGCCCCGCCCCCCCCCGCGGCGGTGC
>JAXDBZ010000086.1:0-3888 GCA_034678345.1 Candidatus Eiseniibacteriota bacterium | reverse complement strand
GGATGCCGTTCACCGACTACCCCAACGCCTTCGTCGGCATGGTGGCCATCCTGCTCGCCATCCCCGCGTTCCTGGCCGGCGGCACGAAGCGCCTCTTCGCCCTGCTGCTCGCGCTGCTGGCGCTGTTCATCTCCTTCGGTCGCTACTTCCCCCTTTACGGCTTGCTCTACGACCACCTGCCGCTCTTCAACAAGTTCCGCGTGCCGGTCATGGTCGTCATCCTCTTCCAGCTGGCGGTGGGGCTCGGCCTCGCCTGGGGCTGGAGCACGGTCCTGCCGGACCGCGTGCCGGACGACGCCGTCCGCGCCCGGTCGCGGCGGGTCGGGCGGCTGCTGCTCGTTCTCGGCGCCGTCGTGGCGCTCGTGCTGGTGCTGGCCGCGGTCGGCCAGGAGTCGTGGCGCGACGCCAACCTCCGCCCCGCCGGGGCGGGGAAGGGCGGTGGCTCGATCACGCTGGGGGCGCCCTCTGGTCCCGACGCCTACACCGCCGAGGAGGCAGCCGCCGCGTGGCGGACGTTCTTCTCGGGCATCCGTCCGGTGTCGGGACTCAGCGCCGAGCTGGGGGTGCCGGGCCTCGGCTGGGTGCCGGGCCTCGTCATGGCCTGCGTGCTCGGGCTGCTGGCGCTGGGTGCCGCGTGGGCGGCGCGCCGCGGCTGGCTGGGCGCCGTGCCCGCCACGCTCGTGGCGCTGGCGGTCATGCTGCTGGAGCTGTGGCCGGTGAGCGCGCACGTCATGGGCCCGGTGGTGGGCGAGGTGGCGCGCCGCGACCTGGACACGGGGCGCGACGACGTCGTGCAGTTCCTCGAGCAGGCGGGACCACCCGGCAGCTTCCGCATCTTCACCTACAAGCCGGACGAACCGGTGCCCAACCGCTACGCCGGCTTCGCCATCAGCAACCTGAGCGGCTACCACGCCGCCAAGCCGAGCCTCTTCCAGAGCCTGGCCGAGGGGCACCTGGAGCGCTACGTGGACATGGAGTGGCTGCGGCTGCTCAACGTGCGCTACCTCGTGCAGTGCGAGGCGCGCGCGCAGGCGATCCCGCCGCCGCCGGACCTCCGGCCGGTCTTCCGCAGCACGCGCTCGGACCCCAACTTCGGGGCGTTGCTCGTCTACGAGTTCCCCGCGGCACTGCCGCGCGTGATGCTGCTGCAGAACTACGCCGTCGTGCCGGACGCCAAGGCGATCATCGACTCGATCAGCCTGCGCCATCGCGACGTCGCCGCCGGGACCTGGCTGCTGGAGGACCCGAAGCTGCAGCTCGGCCCGGTGGCCGGCGGCCGCGCGGACATCACCTCGTACGGCCTGAACCGCGTGACCATCGACGTGGACACGCCCGGGCCGGCGCTGCTGCGGCTGGCGGACCTGTGGTACCCGGACTGGAAGGCCTACGTGGACGGCCGGCCCACGCCCGTGCTGCGGGCCGACTACCTGCTGCGCGCGGTGGCGGTCCCGGCCGGCCGGCATCGCGTCGAGTTCCGCTACGAGTCGGCGGCGGTGCGGAACGGCCTGCTGCTGTCGCTGGCGAGCCTGCTGGCGGTGCTGGCCGCCTTCGCGGTCTCGTGGTGGCTGGGGCGCCGGCCGCGCGCGGCCGCGGCTCCGGGGGAGGGTGCCTGAGGTGGAGACGCTGGTCATCATCCCGACCTACAACGAACGCGACAACATCGGCGAGATGCTGAAACGCCTGCTGGCGCTGCCCTGCCGGCTGGACGTGTTGGTCGTGGACGACGGCTCGCCGGACGGCACGGCCGGCATCGTGCGGGCGGCGATGGCGGACGAGTCGCGCGTGCACCTGCTCGAGCGCCCGCGCAAGATGGGGCTGGGCTCGGCCTACCGCGACGGCTTCCGCTACGCGCTCGACCAGGGCGCCGAGTACATCTTCGAGATGGACGCCGATTTCTCGCACGACCCGTCGGTCATCCCGCGGTTCCTCGAGACGGCGCAGGAGGCGGACCTGGTGCTGGGCTCCCGCTACCTGGACGGCAAGGTGACGGTGGTCAACTGGCCGCTCGACCGTCTGATCCTGTCGTACTCGGCGAACCTGTACACGCGCATCGTCACCGGGCTGCCGGTGAACGACGCCACCGGCGGGTTCAAGTGCTTCCGGCGCCGCGCCCTCGAGGCGGTCCGGCTCGACCGGGTGCGGTCCGACGGCTACGCCTTCCAGATCGAGATGAGCTTCAAGTGCTGGAAACGCGGGATGAAGATCCGCGAGATCCCCATCGTGTTCGTGGACCGGCGCGCCGGCGTGTCGAAGATGAGCCGGCACATCATCTGGGAGGCGGCCGGCCTGGTCTGGCGTCTGCGTCTCCAGTCCCTGTTGGGCCGCGTCGAGTGAGCCATGCGTGACCTCCGGGCCGTTCGGGTGCTTCCCCTTCTCCTCCTTCTGCTCCTGCCGCGCGCGGGCGCGGCGCAGGGCGCGGCCGCCGGCGCGTGGACGACCTGGCAGCGGGCGGAGCAGTACACCGACCTGATCGCGCGGGGTGACACCGTCTGGTGCGCCTCCTCCGAGGCGGCGCTGCAACGCTTCGTGCGATCGGCGGGCGCCTTCGAGTGCATCGGGCGCCGGCCCGGCGGGCTCGCCAGCCACGCCCTCACCGCCCTCGAATTCGACCGGTCGGGGCGGCTGTGGATCGGCACGCAGGACGCGGGCGTGAGCCGCCTGACCGCCGACGGCACGGGCTGGGACCTGGTCAGCCAGCTCGACGGGCTGCCGGACGGCGCGGTGCGCGTGCTGCGGGCGGTGGGGGACACGCTGCTCATCGGCACCGACAACGGCATCGCCCTGTGGGACGGGGACGAGATCGCCGGCACCGTGCCCGAGGGGGTCAACCCCTCGCCGCTGGCCAGCGACGTCATCACCGGCCTGGTGCTGCGCGGCGACTCGCTCTGGGCCGCGACCGCCCGGGGCCTGTTCGTGAGCCGCGCCTCCACCGGCCTGTCCACCTGGACCCTGGCCAGCGCGCTCTTCCAGAACGCGGCGATGCAGGGGCTGGGATGGGACGGGACCACGCTCATGACGGTGGTGAACGACAGCGCCTGGGTCTTCTCTCCCTCGAGCGGCCTGTGGTCGCGGCGCGGCGGCATCGGCGCCGTGCAGCGGCTGTCCGACCACGGCGGCACCATCCTGGCCAGCACCACGCTGGGCGTCTACCGCTGGGAGGGTTCGTCCTGGGCGGCCCTCGACGGCGCGCCGCGCTCGTACGACTGCGTGCCGGCCGATGTCCCGTCCTGCATCGGCGTGGCGGTGGCTTCGTTCGACGCGGCGGGGCGGCTGTGGGTGGCGCGCCGCGATGGCCTGCACGAGCGGGAGGGCGCGGACTGGACGCTGCACGTGCCCGATTCCCCGGTGGGCAACGACATCCAGAACATCGCCCTGCAGGGCTCGCGCGTCTACATCGCCACCTTCGACGAGGGCGTGGGCCGCCTCGACGGCCGGGGCTGGCGCAACTGGTTCTCGGGCGCCTGCACGGCCGGGTGCGACACGACCTTCCTCAACTCGCAGTACGCCTTCGCGCTGCTGGTGGACACGCGGGGCCGCAAGTGGGTGGCGAACTGGAGCTGGGCCATGACGTCGTTCGACGACGACGAGTCGCCCCCTCGGTTCACGCACTATCGTCCGGCGGACAGCCTCGACGTGAACAGCCACACCTTCGCCTGGTCGGCGGCCGCCGACGACAGCGGCGGGCGGTGGTTCGGCATGGACACCCCCGGCGAGGACCCCATCGGCCTCGAGTACTACGACAGCCTCGGCATCTACCGCGCGAACTACTCGCCGGTCAACACCGCCGACATGCGATCGGGCTACGTGCGCGCCATCGTGGTGGACGGCGAGCGGGAACACCTGTGGGTGGGCTACCGCGGCAAGGGCATCACCGTCTTCGGGCTGCCG
>JAXDBZ010000085.1:0-8449 GCA_034678345.1 Candidatus Eiseniibacteriota bacterium | reverse complement strand
CCGGCCCGGCGCGGGAGGCGCGGCAGGACCCCGCGCTCGAACCAGCCGCCCCGGCGGTCGCTGAGCAGCAGTCCGGCCAAGGTCAGCAGGAAGGCCGCGAGCAGGAACATCTGGTAGCGCTCCTCGTACTCGACGTACTCGCCGCCGGCGATCTGCTTCTTCTGCAGCTGGTCCAGCGCCAGGGTGAGGGCCTCGAGGTTGATGCTCTCGGAGCGGAAGTACCGCCCGCCGGTGGCCTTCGCCATGACGAGCAGTAGCCGCTCCGCCAGCCGCGAGATCACGACCTGGTCCTTGTCGTCCTTCTTGTAGGTCGTACCGCCGGCGCCGCTCTCGGGCACGGTCGAGCCCTCGAGCGTGCCGACGCCGACGGCGAAGATGCGGATGCCCTCGCGCGCGGCGCGTGCCGTGGCCGCGCCCGGGTCGCCCTCGAGGTTGTCGCCGTCGGTCACCAGCAGCAGGGCCTTCGAGGCCTGCTGGCGCGGGTCGAACAGCGACGAGGCAGCCTCGACCGCCCGCTGGATGTTGGTCCCCGGCCGCGGCATGTTCGCGGGCTCGACGATGTCGAGGAAGAGCTTGGCCGCCTCGACGTCTGGCGTTAGCGGGCACATCACGTGCGCGTCGCCGGCGAAGGCCACGATGCCCACCTGGTTCGTACTCAGCTCGTCGAGCATCGACGCCAGCTCGGTCTTGGCGCGGCTGAGGCGATCGGGCCGAACGTCGGTGGCGAGCATGCTCTTCGAGGCGTCGAGGGCGATGACCACGTCGATGCCGCGGCCCTTGTACACCTGCAGCTTCTCGCCCCACTGCGGGCGCGCCGCGGCGAGGATGGCGAAGACGAGCCCGAGCACGAGCAGGGCCGTGCGGGTCGCGGCCAGCCGCGGGCTGCGGCTGTCGGTCAGGCGCGGCACCAGCTCCGGGTCGGCCAGCCGCCGCAGGTCGCGCCGCTTGAGCCAGGCGCCGGCCGCGAGCAGCGCCAGCAGGGCCGGCACGGCGAGGAGCAGCCAGAGCAGCTCCGGCGCGCCCCAGCGGATCATGGCAGCCTCCGCGCCAGCAGGGCGGGGACGAGCAGGCCGAGCAGGGCCAGCAGCGCCGCCGGCATCAGGAACAGGTGCGCCTTCTCGGCGTACACGGTGTGGCGGGAGACCTTGTAGGTGGTGGGCTCCATGCGGTCGATCTCGTCGTAGATCTGCCCGAGCGCCTCGGCGTCGGAGGCCAGGAACGCCCGGGCCCCGGTGGTGGCGGCGATCTGCTCGAGCGTCGCCATGTCGAACTCGGCCTGAACCGTCTGCGGCCGCGGCCCCCACAGCGGGTCGTTCACCATCACGGTCACCGGCCCCTGCGAGCCGATGCCGATGCCGTACACCTTGATGCCGTAGGTCTTCGCCAGCTGGGCCGCGGTGAGCGGGTCCACCTCGCCGGCGTTGTTGAGGCCGTCGGTGAGCAGGATGACCAGCTTGTCCTTCGCCTTCGAATCCTTCAGGCGGCCCACGGCGCTCGCCAGTCCCATGCCGATGGCCGTGCGCGACGGGTCGAGCGTGCCCACCCGCAGCCGCTCGATGATCGAGCGCACCACCGTCTTGTCGGCGGTGAGCGGGCAGCGGGTCATGGCGCCGTTGGCGAAGGCCACCAGGCCGATGCGGTCGCCGGTGCGCTTGGCGACGAACTCGGCGGCGCGCTGCTTCGCCACGGTCATGCGGTCGGGACGGAAGTCGCGGAACGCCATCGTCTCGGAGACGTCCATGCACAGCAGGATGTCCACGCCGCGCGCCTCGACCTCCTCGACGACGCGGCCGCGCTGCGGGCGCGCCAGCGCCACCACCATGAGCGCCAGCGCCAGCGAGTTCACCGCCAGCAGCAGGCCGCGCAGGAAGCGGCCTCGCCCGCCCCAGGCGCGCAGGAACGAGGCGTCGGGGAAGCGCACCGCGCCGGTGCGCGTGTGCACCTCCAGCCAGACGAAGGCGGCCACCGGGACGAGCAGCAGCAGGTAGGCGGGGGCGGCGAGCTGCATGGTCAGGCCGCTCCTTCCGTTGCCGGCGCCGCGGGCGCGGCCGGAGCCGGCGCGACCGGCTTCGTGCGCTCGACGACGCCACGGACCTCGGCGATGGCCGAGCGCATCTCCGACTCGGGCGGCACCGTCTTGGCGTACTTGACGAAGTCGGAGCGCAGCAGGAAGCGCCGAACCTCGTCGCGCATCGGCGTGCGGTGCGCGCGCATGCTCGAGAGGATCTCGGTCGTGGTCTGCTCGACGGCGTTGAACTCGAAGCGGCGCTCGATGTAGCGCTTGAGCACCTGCGAGAGGGCGTAGTAGTAGCGCTTGACCTGCCCGGCGGCGAGCCAGTCCTGCCACGGCATGGCGTCGAGGGCGGCCAGCGCCTCGTCCCACGGCGGCAGCGGCGCGGCGGCCCGCTCGCGGAAGCGGCGCAGCCGCCGCAGCAGCCGCCAGCCGGCCCAGACGAGCGCGGCGGCCAGCAGCAGCGCCGCCGGGATGGCCCACAGCCAGTGGTTGGGGAAGGGCTCCGGCGGCTTGAGGTCGTGGACGTCCTTCATCTCCTTCGGCAGCACGCTGGCGATGACGACCGAGCCGGTGTCGCTGCGCAGCGTGTCCACCCGCGAACCGGTGCGGACCAGGAAGGTGAAGACCGGCAGCCGCTGGCGGCCCGCCTGAAACGCGGCGAGCGAGAGGCGATGCACGCCACCGCCGCGCGCCGGTCCGGCCGGCGGTCGCGCCTCGGCGATCAGGAAGACGCCGAGCGAGTCGGCCAGCGGCCCCAGCACCTGGCTCGATTCCGGCGCGCTCAGGGTGAGCACCAGGTCGAAGCGGTCGCCCACGGTGAGCTTCGCCGGCGGCGTGACCTTCGTCGTCAGCGTCGCCGCGCCGGCCGGGGGCGCGGCCAGCAGGAGCGCGAGCAGGAGGGAGGCGGCGCGGCGCATCAGTGGTAGCGCCTCGCCCGCAGGCGGAAGAACTTCTGCAGCTTCGGCGTGAAGTCCTCGTGCGTCTCCAGGCCGATGCTGTCGATGCCGAGCTGGCGGAACATGCGGTCGCGGCGCGCCTCGAGCCCGCGCACGTGCTCGGCGTAGGCCTTGCGCAGGCGCGCGTCCGCGGTGTCCACCGCGACGATTTCGCCGGTCTCGTTGTCCTCGAGGTCCACCAGGCCCACCCGCGGCAGTTCGCGCTCGGCCGGGTCGGTGACCGGGATGGCGACCAGGTCGTGCCGGCGCGCGACGATGCCGAGCGGGATGCGCGCCACGTCGGGGGCGAAGCCCGGCCCGAGGAAGTCGCTGATCAGGAAGACGATGGCCCGGTGCTTGAGGATGTGCATCACGTACTCGAGCGCGGCGACCGGGTCGGTGCGGCGCCGCTCGGGCGTGAACAGCAGGATGTCGCGCACCAGCCGCATGACGTGCTGGCGGCCCTTGCGCGGCGGCACGAAGCGCTCGACCCGGTCGGTGAAGAACAGCAGCCCGACCTTGTCGTTGTTGGTGACCGCCGAGAAGGCCAGCGTCGCCGCCACCTGGGCGGCCTGCTCGAGCTTGAACTGCGCGCGCGTGCCGAAGTAGCCCGAGCCCGAGGCGTCCACGCACAGGATCACCGTCAGCTCGCGCTCCTCGACGAACTTCTTGACGTACGGGCGTCCCATGCGCGCCGTGACCTTCCAGTCGATGGCGCGCACGTCGTCACCCGGCAGGTACTCGCGCACGTCCACGAACTCCATCCCCGTGCCCTTGAACGTGGACTTGTACTCGCCCACGAAGCTCGTGTTGAGCACCTTGCGGGTATGCAGCTCGATCTTGCGCAGCTTCTTGACGAAGTCGGGTTCCAGCATCGGGGACGCCGCGGACGGCCGCCGCTCAGGGCACCTCGACCGCGCCGAGGATGCGCTGGACGATGTCGTCGGTCGTCAGCTCCTCGGCCTCGGCCTCGTAGGAGAGGATGATGCGGTGCCGCAGCACGTCGGCCGCCAGCTCCTTGACGTCCTCGGGGATGACGAAGCCGCGCCGCTTGAGGAAGGCCATCGCCCGCGCCGCGGTGGTCAGGTAGATCGAGGCGCGCGGCGAGGCGCCGAAGCGGATGAGCGGCTTCAGCTCGGCCAGGCCGTACTTCTCCGGCTCGCGCGTCGCGAACACCAGGTCGATGATGTAGTCCTGCAGCTTGCCGTCGATGTAGATGGACCGGCACAGCTCGCGGGCCCGCAGGATGTCGGCCGGCTCGACCACCGGCGCGATCTTCGGCTCGCCGGCCACGGCGATACGGTCCACGATTTGCCGCTCCTCCTCGCGGCTGGGGTAGGAGATCCTGATCTTGAGGAGGAAGCGGTCGAGCTGGGCCTCGGGCAGCGGATAGGTGCCCTCCTGCTCGATCGGGTTCTGAGTCGCCAGCACCAAGAACGGGTCGTCGAGCCGGAAGGTCGTCTCGCCGATGGTCACCTGGCGCTCCTGCATGGCCTCGAGCAGGGCGCTCTGCACCTTGGGCGGCGTGCGGTTGATCTCGTCGGCGAGGATGAGGTTCGAGAAGATCGGGCCCTTGTTGGTGACGAACTCGCCCGTCTTCTGGTTGTAGATCAGGGTGCCGACGATGTCGGCCGGCAGCAGGTCGGGCGTGAACTGGATGCGCTGGAAGCGCGTCCTGATCGCCGCCGACAGGGTGCGCACCGCGTAGGTCTTGGCCAGGCCCGGCACGCCCTCGATGAGGATGTGACCGTCGGCCAGCAGGCCGACGAGCAGGCGCTGGACGAGGTACTGCTGGCCGACGATGGCCTTGCCCACCTCGGCCGTGATGGTCTGAACGACGATGCTCTCCCGCTCGATCCGTTCGTGGATCGCCTTGATCTCGTCCGTCTGGATCTCCATCGCTCCTCCGGGGCTCGCCGGCCGCCGTGGCGCGGCGGCGCAGTCGCCGGCGGATTCTAGCGAAGCGCGGGCCGCCGTGGTCAAGGCGGTGCAAATACCTCCGGGCGCGGCCGGAGCATGGGGCGGGCGGGCGCCGGAGCGACCCCGGAATCCCCGCAGACCCGGCCCGGGGCCGGTGCTATCCTCGATGCCGAGCTTCCGAATCACCGCCCGGTCGGCCCGCCGCGGCGGCCGGTTGGTGCGCCTGCGTCCCGTCTCCCGGGAGTCGCCACCATGAAGCCCCTCTGCCTGGCGCTGGCACTTGCCGCGCTCTGCCTCTGCGTCACGGTCCCGGCCGCCGCCGGCGTGCCCACCCCGCACCTCGTCCCGTTCCAGGGCCGCGCCCTCGACTCGGCCGGGGAGCCGCTCGCCACCGGCGACGTCGCCGTGCGCATCTACGCCGCGGTCACGGGCGACAGCCTCGTGTACGACTCGGGCACGCAGTTCGCCGGCGCGGTGGACGACGGCGTGTTCAACGTGCTGCTCGGTGAAGGGGCGACCCTCGAGCTCGACAACACGCGGCTCTATTTCCTCGAGGTGGACATCAACGGCCAGGAGGTGCTGGGCGACGCCGTCTCCGGCCGGCAGGCGTTCTACCCCGGCGGCGGCAGCCACGAGCGGGCGGATCTCGAGAGCCGCATCGCCGCGCTCGAGGGCCTCGTGTTCGTGGAGTGCGAGCCGGGCACGTATGACCTCGACGGGAACCCCGCCAACGGCTGCGAGTTCACGCTCGACCCACAGGCCATCTACGTCTCGGCCACGGATCCGGCCGCGATGGACGACGCGAGCTGCGGCCTCGGCCCCTCCGAGGTGGCGGGCTGCCACCCGTGCCGCGGCATCATGCAGGGGCAGTTGCGGGCCGGCATGCTGGGCAGGGTCCGCGTCCTCGTCGCCGACGGCGTGTACGAGGAGAGCGTGACCCTCACCAGCGGCGTCAGCCTGCTCGGCGGCTACGACCCGGACGACTGGAGCCGCCACCTCGCCACCACCAGCACCCTGCTGCGCGGCGACGGCTCCGGCACGCACATGAAGACCCTCGCGGGCTCCGGTATCTCGGCGACGACGACGGTGGAGGGCTTCGTCATCTACGGCCGCCCGGCCACGGCGTCCGGGGCCAATTCCTATGCCGTGTGGCTGAGCAGCAGCCCGGGCGTGCGCATCGAGTCCAACACGATCATCGGCGGCCTGGGCGGGACCGGGTCCCCCGGCGGCGGCGGCGCGTCCGGCAGCGACGGCACGGCGGGGGCCAACGGCATGGACGTGTTCGTCACCGGCACCCGCAACTGCACCAGCGGGACCAATGCGGGTGGTTCCGGAGGCTCCCTCACGTGCGGTAGCGACGCGGTCGGGGGTGGCGCGGGCGGCTCGACCTCGTGCCCGATCGCGTTTCCCGGCCAGGTCGGTTCCGGCGCGGCGGGGCAGGCGGGAGAGGGCGCGCTCGGTGGGGCGGGCGGCGCCGCGGGAATCGGCGGCTGGAACCGCCAGGTCGTGACCGCCGGCACCTGCAACACGGGGGGCGAGACGGGCGACGGCACGGCCGGCGGCCTGGGGGGCCCGGGACTGGACGGTGCCGCCGGAATCGGCGCCACCGACGCGCAGGGCACCGTGACTGCAGGCGAGTGGCTCGGCGCCGCGGGCAGCGCCGGTGTGGCCGGCGGCAACGGCGGCGGTGGTGGCGGCGGCGGCGCGGGCGGCGGCTTGCGGGACGACGGGAACATCACCAACGAGATCCTTGGAGCATCGGGCGGCGGCGGTGGCTCGGGTGGTTGCGGCGGTGGTGGTGGTGGCGGTGGGAGCGCGGGCGGAGGCTCGTTCTGCGTCTTCGTGCGGGGTGGCTCGGCGCCCACGATCCAGGGCAACACATTCTGGCTCGGCACCGGCGGGCCGGGCGGCAGCGGGGGTACCGGTGCGAGCGGTGGCGGTGGTGGGGCGGGCGGAACGGGTGGCGACATGGACGGCGGCGGGATGTACAGCTTCTGCCTCGGCCTGGCCGGCGCGGGTGGTGAGGGCGGTGAGGGAGGCCCGGGTGGGGGTGGTGGCGGAGGTGCGGGCGGCGTGGCGTGCGCCATCTTCACGTACGGCGTCTCGGGCGTTCCGGCGTACTGCGGACCGACGTACGGCAACGTGTTCTTCGGCGGCGCGGGCGGTCCGGGCGGCGCTGGAGGCCCGAGCCCCGGCAATCCCGCCACTGCGGGCGTGGCGGGCAACGTCGGCAACTGCATCAACAAGTAGGGGCGACCATGGACTCGACACGCAGGTCGTTGGTCGCCCACCGCGCTGGGTGGTTCGCGGCGTCGTTCGCGGTCGCGGGGCTGCTCGGACTCGCCGCGCCGGGCGCGGCCGTCGTGACGCCCCAGCACCTGCCGCTGCAGGGCTGGGTGATGGACGCGGGCGGGCAGGCGGTGACGGAAGGCGCGGTCAGCGTACGCATCTACGCGCAGGCCGCCGGCGGGGACTCGGTGTACGCCGAGACATTCGCGGCGGGCGTGCTGGACGGCACGCTCGACGTGCTGGTGGGCGCGGGCGGCGCCATGCTGCTCGACGCCGACTCGCTCTACCACCTCGAGATCGCTGTGGACGGCGACGAGGTGGTCGGCGACGCCGCCGCGGGACGCCTCCCGTTCCGCCCCGGCGCCGGCAGCCACGCGCGCCCCGACCTGGAGGCGCGCCTCGCGGCGCTGGAGGCGGAGGTCGGCGGCTGGGCGGAGCGCCTGCCGCCGCCGGTCGAGCCGGCGGCTGTGTCCCGCAAGGCGCAGACCGCCTCAAGGCTGGACGGTCCGCAGCTCGCTTCGTACCAGCTCGGCGTCGGCATCGCCCGCGGTGCCTCGTCGGGCTACCAGCTCGACGCGGACATGCTCCTGCAGCCCTGCGGGTTGTTCGGCACGGCTGCGCATTCGCTCAAACTCGGCCCGTGGTACCTGGCGCGGGCGCGGGCGCCCGTGGACGCGGCGGACGCGGCTCCCCCGGGCCGGCTGCGATTGGGGCCCTGCATGCCGAATCCATTCCGCGCGAACACGGTCATCCGCTTCGGGCTGCCTTCGGCGGTGGTCACGCGGCTGGCCATCTACGACCTGGCCGGACGGCGCGTGCGCAACCTCGTGGATGGCCGGTTGGTCGCGGGCTGGCATCGCGCCGAGTGGGACGGCCGCTCGGACGCCGGCCGGCCGATGCTCTCGGGCGTGTTCTTCTGCCGCCTCGAGGCCGCCGGCGCGAGCGAGATCACGAGGCTCACGCTGGTGAGGTGAGGCCGTCCGGGGGGGAGGCGCGGTGCCCTACCACGTGCTGGCGGACGCGGTCGTCGTCCTGCACTTCGCCTTCCTCACCTTCGTCGTGGCGGGCGGTCTCCTCGCGCTGCGCTGGCCGAAGCTCGCCTGGGTCCACGTGCCCGCGGCGATCTGGGGCATCCTCATCGAGTTCTACGGGTGGACCTGCCCCCTCACGCCCCTCGAGCTCGCCCTGCGCCAGCGCGCGGGCGAGGCCGCCTACGCCGGCGGCTTCATCGCGCACTACATCATGCGGGTGATGTATCCCGACGGGCTGACGCGCGGGACGCAGGCGGTGC
>JAXDBZ010000084.1:0-9557 GCA_034678345.1 Candidatus Eiseniibacteriota bacterium | reverse complement strand
GGCGCCCGCCAGCGCGGCCGCCAGCCCCTGCAGCAGCACGCCGGAGGGGCGCTGGCCCAGCAGCGGCCAGGCGAAGAAGGCGGCGAAGAGGGTCCCGGCGCACGTCAGGAACGCGGAGCTGCCCGCGCTGGTGGCGGTGAGTCCGACCGCCTGGGCGAGGAAGCCGCCGGCGAAGCAGAACCCGGCCAGCGCGCCCCCGGCCAGCGTCACGCGGGTGAGGCGGCGCCAGCGCGGCGCCGCCAGGAACACGAGCACCAACCCGGCGAGCGCGAACCGCCCGAAGACCAGCTCGAGGGGCGGGATGGCGTGCAGGCTGTCGCGGATGACGACGAAGGTCGCGCCCCACAGCAGGGTGGCCAGGACCATCGCGGCGAGGCCGGCCCAGGCCGGGCCCCGCCGCGCATCCCCGGCGCGGGGCGCGCGCGCTACGCTACTCGCCGGCGCCGTCCGCCGCCCCGGCGATCGCCTCGGCGCCGCCGTTGCCGTTGCCGTTACCGCCCTCTTCGTCCTCGCTCACCACGCGCGTCACGCCGGCCACCACGTCCGGCAGCAGCTCGCCCTCGGTGGGTGTCAGGTTCACGAGGGTGACGCCCTGCGTGTTGCGGCCCATCACCGAGATGCCCCGCACCGGCATGCGGATGAGCTGGCCGGAGCGGGTGATGATCATCAGCTCGTCGCCGTCCACAACCTCCTTGACGGCCACGACGTATCCGTTCCGCTCGGTGGTCTTGATGGTGATGATGCCCTTGCCGCCGCGGTGGGAGACGCGGTACTCGGCGATCTCGCTGCGCTTGCCGAAGCCGTGCTCGGTCACCGCCAGCAGGGTCGCCTGCCGGCGCACGCCGACCATGCTGACCACCTCGTCCTCGTCGTCGTCCAGCGTGACCGCCTTGACGCCGTAGGCGGTGCGGCCCATGGCGCGGACCTCGTTCTCGTGGAAGCGGATCGCCAACCCCTTCTTCTTCGCCAGGATGACGTCCTGCGTCCCGTCCGTGAGGATCGTCTCGATGAGGCCGTCGCCGTCCTCGAGCAGGATGGCGTTGATGCCGGCCCGGCGCGGCCGGCTGTAGGCCGACAGCACGGTCTTCTTGATGAGGCCCTTGCGGGTGGCGCACACCAGGTAGTGCTGGTCGTCGAACTCCTTGACCGCCACCACCGCCTGGACGCGCTCGTCGCGCCCCATGCCCTCGAGGTGGTTCACCAGCGGCCGGCCCTTGGCCACGCGCCCGGCCTGCTCGATCTCGTGCACCTTGAGCCAGTAGCAGCGCCCCCGGTCCGTGAGGATGAGCAGATGCGCGTGGGTGTTGGCCACGAACAGGTGCTCGATGTAGTCCTCCTCCTTCGTCCGGGCCCCGATCACGCCCTTGCCGCCGCGCCGCTGCGAGCGATAGGCGCCGATCTCCTGGCGCTTGATGTAGCCGGCGTGCGAGATCGTGATCACCATGTCCTTCTGCTCGATGGTGTCCTCGTAGCCGATCTCGCCCTCCTCCCCCACGATCTCCGTGCGGCGCGGGTCGCCGTACTTCTCCTTCAGCCGCCGCACCTCGTCGGCGATGATGCCGAGCATCTTCTTCGCGCTGGCGAGGATCGAGCGCAGCGTCTCGATGAGCTGGATGACCTCGAGGTATTCCTGCTCGACCTTGGCGCGCTCGAGGCCGGTGAGCCGCGACAGGCGCATCTCGAGGATGGCGTTGGCCTGGATCTCGCTGAGCTGGAACTGGGCCATGAGCCCCTGGCGCGCGGTGTCCACGTCCTTCGCCTTGCGGATGAGGGCGATGACCGCGTCGAGGTGGTCGAGCGCGATCTTGAGCCCCTCGAGGATGTGGGCGCGCTTCTCGGCCTCGGCCAGGTCGAACTCGGTGCGGCGTCGCACGACCTCGCGGCGGTGGCGGATGTACTCCTCCACCAGCCGGCGCAGGTCGAGCACCTGGGGGCGGTTGTCCACCAGCGCCAGCATGATGGCGCCGAAGGTCACCTGCAGCGGGGTGTGGACGAAGAGCTGGTTGAGCACGACCTTGGGGTTGGCGTCCTTCTTGAGCTCGATCACGATGCGCATGCCGTCGCGGTCGGACTCGTCGCGCAGGTCGCTGATGCCGATGAGCTTGCCCTGCCGCACCAGCTCGGCGGTCTTCTCGAGCAGACCGGACTTGCTGACCTGGAAGGGGATCTCGGTCGCCACCAGGCTCATGCGGCCGGCGCGCCCCTCCTCCACCTGCACGCGGGCCCGCACGCGGATGAGGCCGCGCCCGGTGGTGTAGCAGTCGCGGATCCCCTGCGTGCCGTAGATGATGCCACCGGTCGGAAAGTCCGGCCCCTGCACGATGCGCATGAGGTCGGCCACCGTCGCCTCCGGGTGCTCGATGACGTGGGCGATGGCGTCGCACACCTCACCCAGGTTGTGCGGCGGGACCTCCGTGGCCATGCCGACCGCGATGCCCGAGCAGCCGTTCACCAGCAGGTTGGGCACCACGCCCGGCAGCACCACCGGCTCCTCGCGCGTCTCGTCGTAGTTGGGCCGCAGGTCCACCGTGTTCTTCTCGAGGTCGGCGAGCATCTCGACCGCCAGGTGGGTGAGCCGCGCCTCCGTGTAGCGCATGGCCGCCGGCGCGTCCCCGTCGATCGAGCCGAAGTTGCCCTGCCCATCCACCAGCGGGTAGCGCATCACCCAGTCCTGCGCCAGGCGCACCAGCGTGGGGTAGACCACGCCCTCGCCGTGCGGGTGGTAGTTGCCCGAGGTGTCGCCGGCGATCTTCGCGCACTTCCGGTAGCCCCGGCCCGGCGCGAGGTTCAGGTCGTTCATCGCGACCAGGATGCGGCGCTGCGAGGGCTTGAGCCCGTCGCGCACGTCGGGAAGGGCGCGCGAGACGATGACCGACATCGAGTAGTCGATGTAGCTGGTCTTCATCTCGTCTTCGATCTGCGTATCGACGATTCTCGTGCGGTCGTTCAGTGCCATGCTCGCTTCCCTGCCTCCCGTCCGGCGCGGCGCGCCGACCCGCTCAGCGCCAGATGCCCTCGAGTCCCACGCTCATGAAGCGCCCCTCGACGTCGTTGAAGAGCCGGTGGTAGCGCACGTACGCGCCCAGGCCGAGGTGCGGCCCGAACTCGTGCCGCAGCCCGCCCGCCAGGCTCCAGCCGGTCGAGCCGACGTGGCCGAGCTCGTCGCCGCGCGCGTCGTCGGCGATGCGGTACACCCCCCAGGTCGCGCTGGCCACCGGCGTCAGGCCGAAGCGCGGCGGCGCGGTGGCGTCGAGCCGCCACGACGCGCCCCAGGCCGCGCGATGGGCCTGCTCGATCTTCCCGTAGGGCAGCCCCGCGCCCGACGCGTCGCGCAGGCTGTCCACCACCGTCCCCGCGTCGTCGCCGTGCAGCATCACGCCGAAGGACAGCTGCTCGCTCACCGGCCACATGGCCGCCAGCGACACGGAGGCGCCGCCCGCGTCCGGCGTGCCGAGCACCGCGAAGGTGCCCCCCGCCGAACCGATCAGGGCCGGGCGCCAGTTCCCGGCGGCGGCCGCCGCCGGGAGCGTCAGCATCGTCGCGGCCGCGACGGCCATCCACCACCTCGGGCCCGCCGGGGCGGGCGTCGTTCGTCTCGGCATCATACGTCCAGGTTCCGCACCGCCAGCGCGTTCTCCTCGATGAACTGACGGCGCGGTTCGACCTGCTCCCCCATCAGGATGGTGAAGACGCGGTCGGCCTCGACCGCGTCGTCGCTCGTGACGCGCAGCAGCGTGCGCGTCTCCGGGTTCATCGTCGTCCGCCACAACTGGATCGGATTCATCTCGCCCAGGCCCTTGTAGCGCTGGACCTGCACGTTGCGCCGGCCGAGACGCGCCAGCGCCGCGTCCCGCTCCTTCTCGTCGTAGCAGTAGATCTCCTCCTTGCCGCTCTTCACCAGGAACAGGGGCGGCTGGGCGATGTAGACGTGCCCGCCGTCCACCAGGTCCTTGAACTCGCGGTAGAGGAAGGTCAGGAGCAGCGTGCGGATGTGCGCGCCGTCCACGTCGGCGTCGGTCATGAGGATGATCTTGTGGTAGCGCAGCTTCGCGGGGTCGAACTCCTCCTTCACCCCCGCGCCCATCGCCGTGATGATGCTGCGGATCTCCTCGTTGGCGAGCACCTTGTCGATGCGGGCCTTCTCGACGTTCAGGATCTTGCCGCGGATGGGCAGGATCGCCTGGAAGCGCCGGTCGCGGCCCTGCTTGGCCGTGCCGCCGGCCGAGTCCCCCTCGACGATGAAGATCTCGCAGGTGGCGGGGTCGTCGAGCGAGCAGTCCGCCAGCTTGCCCGGGAGCGCGCCGCCGTCGAGGATGGTCTTGCGCCGCGCCAGCTCGCGCGCCTTCCGCGCCGCTTCCCGCGCCCGTGACGCCGCCAGCATCTTCTCGACGATGCGCCGCGCCACGGAGGGGTTCTCCTCGAAGTACTCGCGCAGCCCCTCGCCGACGATGCTCTCGACGATGCCCTTGACCTCGCTGTTGCCGAGCTTGGTCTTCGTCTGCCCCTCGAACTGCGGGTTCTGCATGCGCACCGAGACGACCGCGGTGAGGCCCTCGCGCACGTCCTCCCCGCTGACGCTGGCCTTGTTGTTCTTGGCCATGCCCTCGCGCTCGGAGTAGTTCACCAGCGTGCGCGTGAGCGCCGAGCGGAAGCCGATCAGGTGGGTGCCGCCCTCGATGGTGTTGATGTTGTTGACGAAGGAGTGCACCGACTCGGCGTAGCTGTCGTTGTACTGGAGCGAGACCTCCACCGCCACGTTGTCGCGGTCGCGGGCGAAGGTCACCGGCTTCGGGTGCAGGACCTCCTTGTTCTGGTTCAGGTACTTCACGAACTCGACGATCCCGCCCTTGTAGTAGAACTCGTGGTTCTTGTTGGCGCGCGCGTCGGTCAGGCGGATGCGCAGCCCGCTGTTCAGGAAGGCCAGCTCGCGGAGCCGCCCGGCCAGCGTGTCGTAGTGGTAGATCGTCTCGGTGAAGATGCGCGCGTCGGGCAGGAAGCGCGTGATCGTGCCGGTGCCCTTGCGCCCCTTCGGCGCCGGCTGCGAGGTCATCGGCCCGGTCGGCTTGCCGCGCTCGTAGCGCTGGGCGTAGACCGTGCCGTCCTTGAGCACCTCGACCTCGCACCACGCGGCCAGGGCGTTGACCACGGACACGCCCACGCCGTGCAGGCCGCCGGAGACGCGGTAGCTCTCGCTGTCGAACTTGCCGCCGGCGTGGAGCGTGGTCATCACCACCTCGAGCGCCGGCTTCTTCGTGGTCGCGTGCAGGTCCACCGGGATGCCGCGGCCGTTGTCCACGACGGTGATGCTGCCGTCGGCCTCGATCGTCACGCCGATCTCGTCGCAGAACCCGCCGAGGGCCTCGTCCACGGAGTTGTCCACCACCTCGTAGACGAGGTGGTGCAACCCGCGCGAGCCCACGTCGCCGATGTACATGGCCGGGCGCTTGCGCACCGCCTCCAGGCCCTCGAGGACCTGGATGCTGGTGGCGTCGTAGTGATGGCCCTTGGCCTTCGTTCCCTCTGCCACTGCGATGTCTCCCTTCTCTGCGGTCACCTGAGGATCCCTCCCCGGGGCACGACGAAGCGTATGTTCCGCACCAGGCGGCTGCCGAGGTGCCGGTTCACCTTGCGCATCAGGTCGGTCTTGAGGAAGCCCAGCTCGTGCATCCAGGCCGAGCCCTCGACCTCGATCTGGAGCACGCCGTCACGGAACGCGACCGCCCGCGTGTGCCGGGCCACGCGCGACCCCACGACCTGCTCCCACTCGTGCACCGCCCGCCAGCCCAGCAGCCCTTCCTCCAGACCGAGCTGCTTGAGGACGCGCGGGAGCACGCCCGCCAGCGGCTCCACGCGCTATCCGCTCGCGTCCGGGAGCCGCAGGGGCATGATCAGGCAGAGCAGCTCCTCGTCGCCCTGCGGCAGGGCCCCGACCGGCTCGATGACCCCCGCCGACAGCGCGGTCTTGAGCCGGAAGACGACCTGCTCCGTGGGGATGCAGCGCAGGATCTCGAGCAGGTAGCCGGCGTTGTAGCCGATCTCGAGCGCCTCGCCGTCGTACTCCGCCGCCAGCGTCTGCTCACCCGCCCCCAGCTCCTGCGTGGTCGAGGAGACGCCCAGCTGCTTCGGTCGCAGCGAGAAGCGCACCTGCTTGGTGACGTTGTCGGCGTGCGAGGCGACGATGTCGATCGCCTCGATGAGATCCTGGCGCCGCACCGTCAGGGCGCGGGGGTTGTCCTTCGGGATCACCTGCTCGTAGTTCGGGTAGGCGCCCTCGAGCAGCCGCGTGACGATCTGCACGCGGTACTCCCCCACCTGGGTGCTGAAGCCGGCCTGGTTGCGGCCGGCGGCGATCTCGATCTCGACCGGACTTGTGGCCTCCTCCGCCGTGCGGCTGACCGCCTGGAGCGCCCGGGTCGGCACGATGATGCCCGGCGCGGCGAGACCCTCGAAGGCCCCCGCGCGCATGGCGCGCGACAGGCGGTGTCCGTCGGTCGCGACGAAGGTCAGCTTCTTCTCGCCGCTAACGACGAGCACGCCGTTCAGCTGCGGCCGGGTCTCCTCGGTCGAGGCGGAGTAGATCGTGCGCGCGGCGAGCCGGGACAGGGCGCCGCCCTCGAGCGTGACGCGGCTCTCCCCCTTCAGCTCGGGGATGCGAGGGAACTCCGCCGGATCCTGCACCGGGAAGCGCGACCAGCCCTTGCCGTCGCCGTAGTCCACCTGGCACTGGTTGTCGCGCACGGCGAGCGTCAGCGCGCCCTTCGGCATCTTGCGCACGACCTCGTGGAAGTGGCGCGCAGCCACGGCGATCTTCCCGGCCCCCGCGACGGTGCAGGCCACCCGGACGGAGGTGGTCACGTCGAGGTCGGTTCCGGTCACTCGCAGTCCGCCCTTCTCGGCCTCGAGCAGAAGGCAGCTGAGCAGCGGAAGGGGGCTCTTCGTCGACACCGATCCCAGGGCTCGCGCCACGGCGAACGCGAGGTCGCCCTGCTGGATGGTCAGCTCCATGGAGGTCACTCCCTGACTGGGGAAAGCCCAAGTCCGGCCACAGGTTCCGACGGGCGGAACGCCGGCTACCGGAGGCTCACGTCTGAAACCTCGGCATCATAGGCAGTACGGGTGCCTTCCGCAAGTGATTTCAGGCCCCGGACTTTGACTCTAACTGATTGGAGGACAATAAGAAAAGAACCAGTAGTCGTAGGGCCTGTTGGGCTTGTGGACGACGCTCTCCGGGGGCCCGGAAACGCCGTCGCCACAAGCCCGGAAACGGCGACCGGCGGGTGTGGAGGAACCCGCCGGTTCTGCACGTCTTTCGGGCCGGAAGAGCAGTGTCGGCCGGGATTCCCCAGCCTTCCACAGGTTATCCACAGCTCATCCGGACGCCAGCGTGGAGATGAGTCCGTTCACGCGGTCCGCGAACTCGTTATCGGTGCCCAGCATGGCGCCCACCTTGTCGCAGGCGTAGATCACGGTGGAGTGATCCCGGCCGCCGAACATCCGGCCGATGTCCACCAGCGACAACTCGGTGAGCTGCCGCAGCAGGTACATGGCGGTCTGCCGCGGCAGCGCCACCGCGCGGGTGCGCCGCTGGCCCACCAGGGCCTCGCCCTTGACCCCGAAGTGCTCGGCCACCACCGCGACGATGCGCTCGGGCGTGAGCTGGTCGGGTTCGGGATTGACGTAGTGCTGCAGCACCTCCTCGGCCAGCTCCAGGGTGATCTCCTGCCCGGTCAGCGCCGCCACCGCCATGAGGCGCACCAGACAGCCCTCCAGATCGCGGATGTTCGTGTGGATGCGGTCGGCGATGAGCAGCAGGATGTCCTCGGAGAGCCGCACGTCGCCACCCTCGTGCTCGCAGCGGTTGCGCAGGATGGCGATGCGCGTCTCGAGGTCCGGGTGCTTGATGTCCGTGACCAGGCCCTGGTTGAAGCGCGAAGTGAGGCGCGCCTCGAGGTTGGGGATGTCCTTGGGCGGCTTGTCGGCGGTGACCACGATCTGCTTGCGGGCGTCGCGGAGCGCGTTGAACGTGTGGAAGAACTCCTCCTGCGTGCTCTCCTTGCCCGCCAGGAACTGGATGTCGTCGATCAGCAGCACGTCCACGTTCCGGTACTTGTTGCGGAACGCCAGCGTCTGGGCGTGCTGGATCGCGTAGATCATCTCGTTGGTGAAGCGCTCGGCGGACACGTAGTAGACGCGCAGGGCGGGCCGTCCCGAGAGGACCTCGTGGCCGATGGCGTGCAGGAGGTGGGTCTTGCCCAACCCCGAGCCGCCGAAGATGAAGAGCGGGTTGTAGACCTCGCCCGGGGAGCGCGCGACGGCCCGGCAGGCGGCGTGGGTGAAGCGGCTGCTGCTGCCGACGACGAAGCTCTCGAAGGTGTGCCGCGGGCTCAGCTGGCTGTCGAGCCAGGAGCGCGCGGGGCGCGATCCCGGCTCGGCGGCCGGCGGGCCGCCCGGGCCGGCGGCGGGTTCGAGCGCGCCCGGTGCCGGCGCGATGGGCTCGAGGGCGGCGAAGCGGACCTCGGGCTCGGCGTTCAACACCTCGGCGAGGCTCAGCCGCAGCGCGGCCAGGTGGTGCTCGTGGATCCAGTCCACGAAGAAGGCGTTGGGGACTTCGAGTTCGACGAGCTGCTCGCTGATGGCGCGGGGGATGATGGGCTTGAACCAGGTGTCGAAGGCCTGGGGGCTGCCGATCCTGCCGCGAACGGAGTCGAGGACCTGTGCCCAGAGCTGGCCCGTCTCCTCCGACTGCATCGACTGGACGGCCATTTCAACGGTCCTTGCTGAAAGGTCGCGGGACTTGTCCACAGGGAACGGGGGTGCGCCGGCCTCGGCCTGGCGCGGCCCTGTGCCCCGGGACGCGGGGAACTGTGGAGAGTGTGGACAGGACTTCTCAACAACGAAGGATGTGGTGCTAATACGACTTTTGGCAACGGGTTGCGACCAGCGGGGCCTCCTTCCCTCCACACCTTTTCCACAACCGGCCGATCGGTCCGCCGGGGACGCCGAACAGCACCCCGGGGCAAGCCGCGCGCGCGGGCGAAAAGCCGGCATCATCTCTGGGTTTTTGCGTGATTTGCCAGTCTCCGGCGGGCGGCCACGGGGTTGGTTCCCGCTCGGGGGTCGGCAGGCTAGCACCGTGGGGTGGGCGCCACAAGGCTCATTTTGGCGCGGCCTTCATTCACGCAACCAATTGCAAAAGATAGAGTTGTAGTGAATGGCCCACCCGTGCAGCGGGCCGGCACCCGGCGGGGTGCCGGCCCAGATCGGCTCGCCGCGGCTCAGAAGGGCAGGTTGACTCCGGCGGCGAAAGCCACGTCGTCGTCGAAGTCGTCGCCGAGGCGCAGCTGCAGCTCGGCCGCGATGCGCACGCCGGGTATCGCGCGCAGCTCGGCGCCGGCGCGCAGCGGCAGGGAGAAGTCGGTGTCGCTCTCGCCGTGCACGCTCACGTTGTTGAAGCAGAACATGGCGCCCGCGTACGGCACGACGGACGAGCCGCCCGAGAGCGGCATCTCCCGGCTGACCACGAGCGACGGCCCCAGGCGGATGCTGGTGTAGTTGTC
>JAXDBZ010000083.1:0-38405 GCA_034678345.1 Candidatus Eiseniibacteriota bacterium | reverse complement strand
ACTCCCTCTTCGGCGCGAAGCGCCGGCGGCGCGGCGCGAAGTAGCACCCGCAGCGCGGTTCTTCCCGAGCGGCCCGCCCTCCGGGGCGGGCCGCTCCTGCGAGGTCCGCTCAGGCGTGGAGCGGCTCCACCGGCGGGACCGGCTCCCGCGGCACGGGCAGGGCCAGAGCGCAGAGCAGTCCCGGCACGAGCACGCCGGTGAGCACCGCCAGTCCGACGCGCAGACCGTACGCGTCCGCCAGAACGCCGATCGGGGCGATCACCAGCGCGCCCACGCCCCAGGCGGCCCCCATCAGCAGGCTCGAGATGGTCGAGGAGTGCCGGGGCGCCAGCTCCTGCCCGAGCACCACGTTCACCGGCAGCGATCCCTGCACGACGAACGAGCCGACGACGAGGCAGACCAGTCCGGGCAGGGTGGGCAGCACGAGGAAGGCGAGGAACAGCGGGATCGCGCCGACGAACGACTGCACGACCACGGCGCGCCCGCCCAGGCGCTCGGCCAGCCAGCCGCCGGCGAAGCCGCCCAGCGCCCCCAGCGCCAGGTACGCGGTCAGGGCCGTCCCGCCGAACGAGACCGGGTAGCCGAGCTCGTGCAGGTACATCGGCAGGAACGTCATGAAGCCGTAGGAGACGGCCGACCGCGCCACCACCGCCACGTAGAGCAGGGCGAGCGGCCGCAGCACCGGCCGCAGCTCCCGCAGGGCCGGCGTGCTCTCCGCCACGACCGCGGGCCCGGTCCGATGCCCCCGGGCCAGCACCGCGATGAGCACGGCCGCCAGCGCCACGCCGGGCCACATGGCCAGCCAAGAACGCTCGAGCCCCACCCGGCCCACGACCGTCACCGCGACGAGCGGACCCAGGGCGCCGCCCAGCGTGCCGCCGGTGATGAAGACCGCCATGGCCAGCGAACGGCGCGGCGCCGACTGCGTCGCCAGCACCGCCGACTGGGGGTGGAACCACGACACGCCCAGGCCGCCCACCATGAGGACGGCGACCAGCGTCGCGAACGTGGGCGCCAGACCGACCGAGCTCATGAGCGCGGCGGCCACGAGCGGACCCAGGCCGATGAGCCACGGCCGGCGGAGGCGGTCCGCGAGCATCCCGAAGAGCGGCTGCGAGAACGAGGAGGACAGCGAGGCGAGCGCCACCAGGGTGCCGACCATGGCCAGGTTCATGCCGAGCCGCGTGGCGAGCAGGGGCAGCAGCGGCGAGAAGAACGAGGAATAGACGTCCACGGTGAAGTGCGCCGCCGTCAGCAGCGCCAGGCGCGGGGTGATCACGGAGCGCATGTGAGGCGGACCATAACACAGCGCCCCGGCTCCCCCGCGCGGCGCGGGGCCCGGGGCGCGGGCCGGACGGCGGTCAGGCCGCCATGCGCTCCAGCGCGGCGATGGTGCGCTCGGCGCGCGTCACCTCGAGGTGGGCGCGCTTGAGCAGCGGCCCGGCGTTCACGAGCCGGCGCTCGCGGCCCAGCCGCTCCAGCTCCGCGAACACTTCGCCGCAGAAAACGGCGCCGAGCGTCAGGCACATGCCCTTCAGGCCGTGCGCCTCGAACTCCGCCCGCCGCGCGTCCTGCCCGACGACGGCCTGATTGAGCTGCTCGAGGCGCGGCCGCACCTCCGCCAGGAAGGTGCCGAGGAGCGAGGCGCGCAGCGCTGGATTGCCCATGGAGCTCTGCTCGAGCCGCTCGAGGTCGAGCGCGGGTGGTTCGGCCTCGCCGCCGGACGGCAGGACGTCGGCGCGGGACAGCCGCTCCAACCCCGGCCCCTGCACGTGGCCCACCTCCACCTCGGCCGCCTCGGCCCGCGCGTCGGCCGAGCCGGCGGCCGCCTCGGCCGGGGTCGGCACGAGCCCGGCTGGGCGCGAAGCGGATGGACCGGCCGCCGAACGCGCGAGGCCGCAGATGTCCGCCTCGGCCGCCTCGATCTCCCGCAACAGGGGCGCGTCGTCGGCCCCGACCTCGATGCGTGCCGCGGCCGGCCGCTCCGCCGGCACCTCCGGTGCGCCGGGCGCGGCGCCCGCATCCGTGTTCGGGCCGCCGAGCGGATCCCGCGTCAGCCGCTCGACCACCTCGCAGAGCAGGCCGAGGTCCACCGGCTTGGTGAGGTACTCGTCCATCCCGGCCGCGAGGCAGCGCTCGCGCTCGCCCGGCTCGGCGCTCCCCGTCATCGCCACGATGGGCGCGCGGCGGTCCGGCGCCTGGCGCGTGCGCAGCTCGCGGGCCAGCGCATAGCCGTCCCCGTCCGGCAGGTGCAGGTCGAGCAGCACCAGGTCGAACGGCTCGCGGTCCCAGGCCTCGAGCGCGGCGGCCCCGGTGGCCGCCAGGTGCAGGCCGTAGCCCAGACGCTTGAGCGCCCACTGGGTGACGAGCTGGTTCACCGCGCTGTCTTCCACCAGCAGGATGCGGCGCCGGCCGCGCCGCGCCTCGGCCATCGAGTGCAGCGTCACCAGGGCGGGCGCGGTGTCCTCGGGCGCGGTCTCGGCGCGGTGCCGCACCTCCACCAGCAGCCCGGCCAGCTGCTCCCACTCGAGCGGCTTCGAGATGTAGGCGGCGAAACCGCGGGCCCGCGCGCGCGCCGCGTCGCCGCGGTTCCCGGCCGAGGTCACGAGCACGGTGAGGGTGTGGTCGTGGAGCGCCTCGGCGCGGATCGTGGCGCCCAGGTCCTCCCCATTCAGGCCGGGCAGCTCGCGCTCGATCAGGGCGAAGCGGAACGGGTCGCCGTTCCCGGCGGCGGCGCGCAGCGCCGCCAGCGCGGCCTCCGCGTCGCCCACCGACTCGACGCGGCAGCCGCGCGCACCCAGCTTCGCCACGTACGAACGGCGCATCGCCGCCGACGGCTCGACCACGAGCACGCGCGCGCCCGCCAGGGACGGATCGGCCGGCGGCTCGTGGAACGCCGGCTCCGTGCCGAGCTGCTTCTCGAGCGACACGTCGAACCAGAACGTGCTGCCCCGGCCCGGGGCGCTCTCCACCCCCACCTTCCCACCCATGAGGGTCACCAGACGGCTCGAGATCGCCAGGCCGAGCCCGGTCCCGCCGTAGCGGCGGGCGATCGAGGCGTCGGCCTGCTCGAAGGCCTCGAAGATGCGCCCGCGCTGCTCCTCGTCCATCCCGATGCCGGTGTCGGTGACCGAGAAGCGCAGCGTCACGCGCGCGTCGTCTTCCCCGAGGCGCTCCACCGCCACGGTCACCTGGCCGCGCTCGGTGAACTTGATGGCGTTGCCGCCCAGGTTCAGCAGCACCTGGCGCAGCCGGCCGGGGTCGCCGGACAGTCGGGAGGGCACGTCGTGGTGCACCACGCAGTCGAAGTGCAGGCCCTTCTCGTTGGCCATGGGCGCCAGCAGCGCCCCGGTCTCGTTCGCCGCCACGCGCAGGTCGAACGGCAGGCGCTCGAGGACGAGCTTGCCCGCCTCGGCCCGCGAGAAGTCGAGCGTGTCGTTCACCAGGTCGAGCAGCCCCTCGCCGGCGTGCAGGAGCACCTCGATCATGCCGCGCTGGTCGCGGTCCAGCTCCGTCTCGAGCAGCAGGTGGGCCATGCCCATCATCCCGTTCATGGGCGTGCGCAGCTCGTGGGTCATCGTCGCCAGCAGGTCGGCCCGGCCCTGCGCCAGCGCGCGGACCTGTTCCAGCTCGGCCTCGAGTGCGGCGATCCGCCGTCGCAGGGCCGCCGGGTCCGCGGTCGCGACCGGAGCCGCGGGGGGACCGGCCGGCGCGGGGGCGGCGGCGGCGCGGCTCGTGCCGCGCGGACGACCGATCATCGTCGCGAACGTCCGGCCCAACTCCCGCAGAACGTTCCCGGCCTCGCCGGCGTCGGGCATGTCCTCACCAAGCCGGGGCGCGCCGCCAGAGACTTCGATGGGGTCGCTGCTGCCGGCCTTCGCGGACGAGGTGTGTTCAGCCATGGAGCCTCGAGGGGTATGGGTGCTGCCGGCGGGGCGAACCTCCCGCCGTCCTTGCCGAACCACCGACTCCAGGGCAGGTCGCCCGCTCGCGCGTTCCCTGCGCTCGAATCGGGCCCCCGCCCCGCACCTTGGCGCCTCGCAACGGAGGACGCCGGCACGGGGCCGGGGCTGTTCAAGACATGTATCGGCAGGTGATTGCCGCCGTTTCACCGGAAAGGCGACCTCAGCCGCCGCCCCGCCGGGCGCGCTCGGGCGGCCCGGAGACGCGGAAGGCGGGCCGACGCGGCGCAACCGGCGGCAGCGGCGGGGTTCGGCGGGCGCCGCCGGTGGCGCGGCGGGAGGCGGCGGTCTAGGATGCCGGCTCACGCTCCTTCCCCCCCGTCTGGAGGTGCCCTCGTGCCCGCTCCGACCCCCGGCTCCGGCCCGCAACGGCAGATCGCCGTCTTCATCGACTTCGAGAACATCGCCCTGGGCCTACGCGACCCCGGCGCCCCCTTCGAGGTGCGGCGCATCCTCGACCGCCTGCTCGAGAAGGGCAAGGTGCTGGTCAAGGTGGCCTACGCCGACTGGGGCCGGTTCCGCGAGCACACCCAGAGCCTGCACGAGAACGGCATCGAGCTGATCGAGATCCCGCGCCGCGCCAGCACCGGCAAGAACTCCGCCGACATCCGGCTGGTCGTGGACGCGATGGACCTGAGCTGGAGCAAGACGCACATCGACACGTTCGTGGTCGTCTCGGGGGACAGCGACTTCTCCCCGCTCGTGGCCAAGCTCAAGGAGAACGGCAAGCACGTCGTCGGGCTCGGCATGCGGGCCTCGACCTCGCCGCTGCTGGCCAACTCGTGCGACGAGTTCATCTACTACGAGGACCTCGAGCAGGCGCACGAGCCGGCCCGGCCACCGGCTCGGAAGGGGGCGGAGCCCGCCCGCGACGGCGCGGACGCGTTCCGCCTGGTCGCGGAGACGGTGCGGGCGCTGCAGCGCGAGGGCGTTGAGGTCATCCAGGCCTCCCTCGTCAAGGACACGATGAAGCGCAAGCGGCCCGCCTTCAGCGAGGCCGCGCTCGGCTACGGCAGCTTCAGCGAACTGCTGGAGGACGCACGCGACGCCGGCGCCGTGGAACTGCGCCGGGACGAGCGGAGCGGGACCTGGCTGGTGACGGTGGCGGCCGGAGCGCGGCCCCGCCAGCGGCGCCCGCGGAGCCCCCGGAGCCGCTGAGCCGGCGGGGCGCGGGGGCGGCGGGCTGGGCCGGCACCCGGCCATTCGGGCCGGGCCGGACCGGGCCAATCGCCCGCGGGGGGGGCCAGGCGTGCGGCGGGGCGCGCGCGGGTCCCGCCGATTACACGCATCCGCGCGCTCCTGCTACACTGCCTCGCCCCCCGGCCATCACACCGTGTGGGGAGATCCGGCCGATGCGATGCCCGGCGCGCCACGCGGCGGCCGGGCCGACGGCCACACCCGACCATCTTCGCCGCCCGGGACCCGGCTGCGCCCGGACCATGCGGTTTCGCAGCACCCTGTCCACCCGCGTCCGGCGGCCCACCGGGGCCCCGGCGCCGATCGCCCAGAGGACCTGCCATGGCTGCCCAAGAGAAGACCCGCCCGTTCAACTCGTTCGAGATCGCCCAGGCCCAGTTCGACAAGGTCGCCGAGTTGCTCGACCTCGACGCCGGCACGCGCGAGTTCCTCCGCTGGCCGATGCGCGAGTACGCCTTCAGCATCCCGGTGCGCATGGACGACGGCCACATCCAGGTCTTCCGCGGCTTCCGTTGCCAGCACAACGACGCGCGGGGCCCGGCGAAGGGCGGCATCCGCTTCCATCCGCACGAGACCCTGGACACGGTCCGCGCCCTCTCCATGTGGATGACCTGGAAGTGCGCCGTCGTGGACATCCCGCTGGGCGGCGGCAAGGGCGGCGTGATCTGCGACCCGCACAACCTGAGCATGCGCGAGCAGGAAGCCATCTGCCGCGGCTGGGTGCGCCAGCTCGCCCGCAACGTCGGCCCGGTGCAGGACGTCCCCGCCCCCGACGTCATGACGAACGCCCAGCACATGCTGTGGATGCTCGACGAGTTCGAGACCGTGCGCGGCGGCCGCTACCCCGGCTTCATCACCGGCAAGCCGGTGGGCATGGGCGGCTCCCTCGGCCGCACCGAGGCGACGGGTTACGGCGTGGTGTTCACGCTGCGCGAAGCGCTGCGCGAGATGAACCTGCCGGTCGCCTCCACGCGCGCCAGCGTCCAGGGCTTCGGCAACGTGGCCCAGTACGCCATCCGGCTCTACCAGCAGCTCGGCGGCAAGGTCATCTGCGTCTCCTGCTGGGACCAGCGCGACCAGGCCTCCTACTCGTTCCGCAAGACCTCGGGCATCGACATGGACGAGCTGGTGGGCATCACGGACAGCTTCGGCGGCATCGACCGCGAGAAGGCCAAGAAGCTCGGGTACGAGGTGCTGTCCGGCGACGCCTGGATCGAGCAGCCGGTCGAGATCCTCATGCCCTGCGCGCTCGAGAACCAGATCACGCCCGAGACGGTCAAGAAGATCAACCCGGCGGTGAAGATCGTCGCCGAGGGAGCCAACGGCCCGACCACGCCGGAGGCGGACGCCATCCTCAAGGACCGCGGCATCTTCCTGGTCCCCGACTTCCTCGCCAACGCCGGCGGCGTGACCTGCAGCTACTTCGAGCAGGTGCAGTGCAACATGAACTACTTCTGGGAGAAGGACGAGGTCCTCGGCAAGCTGGACTCCAAGATGACGTCGGCCTTCCTGGCCGTGAGCGAGCTGGCCCGGCAGCGCAAGCTGTACATGCGCGACGCCGCCTACGTGATCTCGATCAACCGCGTGGCCCAGGCCTGCCGCAACCGGGGCTGGGTGTAGGACCGGCCGGGGGGGCGCCGCGCGCGCCGCCCCGGACCGCATCACCGACGTGACCGGCGACCACGATCTGGCGAGGTTCGACCGCCGCTTCTTCGAGGGGCGGGAGACCTTCACCGTCATCGGCTCCGGCGCGCTCGGCGGCAAGGCCGCGGGTCTGCGGTCGGCGCGTGAGGCGCTGGCCGACCGGCCCGCGGCGCTGCGTTTCCGGGACCTCGAGATCTCCGTGCCGACGCTCACCGTGATCGGCACGGACGTCTTCGACGCCTTCCTCGAGCGCAACCGGCTCAACGATCTCGTCCGGGCCGATGCGGACGACCAGCGCATCGCCGTGGCGCTGCAGCGCGCCGAGCTGCCGACGGAGCTGGTGGGCGACCTCTGGGCCCTGGTCCGCGAGGTGCACACGCCGCTGGCGGTGCGCTCCTCGAGCCTGCTCGAGGACGCGCTCGCCCACCCCTTCGCCGGCGTTTACGCGACGAAGATGATCCCCAACAACCAGCACGACCCCGACACGCGCTTCCGCAAGCTGGTCGAGGCGATCAAGTTCGTCTACGCCTCGACCTTCTTCCGCGCCGCCCGCGCCTACATCCGCGCCGCGGGGCAGCCGCCGGAGAGCGAGAAGATGGCGGTCATCGTGCAGGAGGTGGTGGGGCACCGGCACGGCCCGCGCTTCTACCCCGAGGTCGCCGGCGTGGCGCGCTCGTGGAACTTCTACCCCACCGGCCACGCCCGGCCGGCCGACGGCGTCGTGGACCTGGCCTTCGGCCTGGGCAAGACCATCGTGGACGGCGGCCGCACCTGGACCTGCTCGCCGGCCCACCCCCGCGCCGTGCCCCCCTTCAACTCCATGGGCCACATGCTCGAGCAGACCCAGACCGGGTTCTGGGCCGTGAACATGGGGCAGCCGCCCGCCTACGATCCCACGACCGAGACCGAGTACCTCGTGCACGCGGGCCTCGCGGCGGCCGAAGAGGACGGCACCCTCGCGCACGTCGCCTCGACCTACGACGCGGAGTCGGACCGCCTCGTCCTAGGCACCGGTTCCCGCGGCCCGCGCGTGCTGGACTTCGCCCCGCTGCTGCGGCTCGGGGACTGGCCGGTGTGCGAGGCGCTGCGCGAACTGCTGCCGCTCTTCGCCGAGCGGGCCGGCGCCCCGGTCGAGATCGAGTTCGCACTCACCCTGCCGGTCGAGCCCGACCATCCGGCGCGGCTCGGCTTCCTGCAGGTGCGCCCCATGCTGGTGAGCGACACGCTCGTCGAGGTCGGCGAGGCCGAGCTGGCCGACCCGCGCGCCGTGGTCCGCTCCGGGCACGTCATGGGCAACGGCGTCATCGAGGGCATCCGCGACGTGGTCTACGTGCGGCCCGACCGCTTCGAGGCGCGGCACACGCCGGTCATCGCCGCCGAGGTGGACGAGCTCAACCGCGGCCTGGTCGAGGCCGGGCGGCCCTACCTGCTGATCGGCTTCGGGCGCTGGGGCAGCGCCGATCCGTGGCTCGGCATCCCGGTGGAGTGGTCGCAGATCGCCGGGGCGCGCGTCATCGTCGAGGCCGGCCTGCCCACCATGAACGTGGACATGAGCCAGGGCGCCCATTTCTTCCACAACCTGCTGAGCTTCCGCGTGGCATACTTCTCCGTGCCGCAGCGCGAGCCGGACGGCGGTTCGCCCGCCATCGCGTGGGACTGGCTGGACCGGTTGCCAGCCCGCCGCGAGACGGAGTTCCTGCGGCACGTGGAGACGCCGGCGCCGTTGCGCGTCCGGGTGGACGGGCGCCGCGGCCAGGGAGTCGTGCTCCGGATCGAGGAGGAAAGCGCATGAGCGAGCCGCGCCCCGTGGACGAGGTGCTGCGGGCACTGCAGGAGCGGGCCAAGGAGCTCAACTGCCTCTACCGCATCGAGGAGATCCTGCGGGACGCGGACCGGCCCCTCGAGGAGACGCTGCGCGCCGTCGCCGAGGCGCTGCCGATGGGCTGGCAGTACCCGACCCACTGCGTCGCCCACGTCGTGCTGCGCGATCGCGACCTCCGCCCGGCGCGCTTCGTGGACAGTCCCTGGCGGCAGGCCGCACCCATCGTCGTAGTCGGCGAGCGCATCGGCGAGGTGTGCGTCCACTACACCGAGGAGATGCCGCCCGCCGACGAGGGACCGTTCCTCAAGGACGAGCGTCGCCTCATCGAGGCGGTGGCCGGCCGGCTGGGCCAGGCGATCCTGCACCGCGAGCTGACCGAGGGCATCGCGCGCGGCGAGCAGGTCGGGCAGGAGGCCGAACCGGCGCCGCGCGAGGACTGGCGGGTCATCCTCGACCTCGTGCAGCGCACCGACCAGAACCTCTACCACCAGCTCGGCCGCAAGATGCTGAACCACCTGGCGTGGAGCGGCACCGAGGAGGCCAAGCAGATGCTGCTCGACCTCTCCGGTCCGCTCGAGGAGGAGGCCGAGCCCGGCGACGAGAACCGGCCGACGCGGCGCAGCGAGCCCATGGATCCCGACGCGTTCAGCGCCGCGGCGTTCGAGATGGCCGCCACGCATCTGAGCGAGCACGAGCTGTTCACCACGCTGCAGACGTGGATCCAGGAGGACCGCCTCAACTTCCTGGTCGTGGCGCTGGAGAGCTCGGACACCACCCTGCCCGAGATCGCCAACGCGCTCGAGCGCTACCAGGGCACCGGCGTGGACGCGCGCGAGGTCTCCCCCGCCATGCACGTCGGGCTCAAGGTCTCGCTCATCCGGCGCCTGCTCACCGACAGCCCCGAGGTCATCAACACCTGCCGGCGCTGCCTCGAGCTCGAGGACTTCGTGGACCTCGTCGGGCACACCATCCTGCTGCCCAAGAGCCACGGCCGCGTCGGCGGCAAGGGCAGCGGCTTGTTCCTCGCCCAGCACGTCCTGGGCCGGTCGAGCAAGAACCGCGAGCTGCTCGACGGCGTCCGCGTGCCCAAGACCTGGTACCTGCCCTCCGACGGCATCGTGCAGTTCCTCGCCTACAACGACCTCGACGAGGTCTACAACTGGAAGTACCGCGACCTCGACGAGATCCGCCACGAGTACCCGCACATGCTCCAGGTCTTCAAGAGCGCGCGCTTCCCCGCCGAGATCGTGCAGGGGCTGTCGAACGCGCTCGACGACCTGGGCGACCGGCCGCTCATCGTGCGCAGTTCGAGCCTGCTCGAGGACCGCGCCGGCTCGGCCTTCTCCGGCAAGTACAAGAGCCTCTTCCTCGCCAACCAGGGTCGCAAGGCCGACCGGCTGGCGGCGCTGCTCGACGCGGTCGCCGAGGTCTACGGCTCGGTGTTCGGACCCGACCCCATCCAGTACCGCGCCGAACGCGGCCTGCTCGAGTACCACGAGGAGATGGGGGTGATGATCCAGGAGGTGGTGGGCACCCGCGTCGGGCGCTACTTCCTGCCCGCCTTCGCCGGGGTCGGCTTCAGCAACAACGAGCTGCGCTGGTCGCCGCGCATCCGGCGGGACGACGGCCTGCTGCGGCTGGTGCCCGGGCTCGGCACGCGCGCCGTGGACCGCCTGGCGGACGACTACCCGGTGCTGGTCGCCCCCGGGCAACCCGGGCTGCGCGTGAACACCAGCCCGGAGGAGGTGTATCGCTACTCCCCGCGCAAGATCGACGTCATCAACCTCGAGACGAACTCCTTCGAGACGGTGGACCGCCACACCCTGCTGCGCGAGGCCGGCCACGAGCTCCCCGGGTTGACGCGCCTGGTCTCGCTCTACGAGCACGACATGCTGCGCCGGCCGAGCGGGCTCGACCTGCGTTTCGAGCAGGACAACCTCGTCTTCACCTTCGAGGGCCTGCTGTCGAGCACGAACTTCCTCGCCCGCATGCAGGCGATCCTCCAGGAGCTGCGCGACGCGCTGGGGATGCCGGTGGACATCGAGTTCGCCTCCGACGGACGCGACTTCTACCTGCTGCAGTGCCGGCCGCAGAGTCACGGCCCCGACACCGCGCCCGCGCCCATCCCCCGCGATCTGCCGCGCGAGCGGGTCGTCTTCTCGGCCCATCGCTACGTCTCGAACGGCACCGTGCCCGACATCAGCCACGTGGTGTACGTGGACCCCGAGGGCTACAGCGATCTCGGCGACCTCGCCGAGCTGCGCGACGTCGGGCGGGCGGTCGGCAGCCTGAACGCCGTCCTGCCCAAGCGGAAGTTCGTGCTCATGGGGCCGGGCCGCTGGGGCAGTCGCGGCGACATCAAGCTCGGCGTCGGCGTGACCTACTCGGACATCAGCAACAGCGCCGTGCTCATCGAGATCGCGCGCAAGAAGGGCAACTACGTGCCCGACCTCTCCTTCGGCACGCACTTCTTCCAGGACCTGGTGGAATCGGGCATCCGCTACCTGCCGCTCTATCCCGACGACGAGGGCGTGATCTTCAACCACGCCTTCCTCACCCGTTCCGAGAACGTGCTGCCGCGCCTGCTGCCGGAGTTCGCCCACCTCGCCGGCACCCTGCGCGTCATCGAGGTCCCCGCCGTGACCGACGGCCTGGTGCTGCGCGTGCTCATGAACGCCGAGCTGGACGAGGCCGTGGCGGTGCTCGCCGCACCGGGCGTGGGCGCCGACACCGGGACGGCCCCGCGGCCCGGCCCCGCGGCCCGCCCCGCCGAGGACCACTGGCGCTGGCGCCTGCGCATGGCCCAGCGCATCGCCGCCGATCTCGCCCCCGGCCGCTTCGGCGTGCAGGGCCTCTACGTCTTCGGCAGCACGAAGAACGCCTCCGCCGGCCCGGGCAGCGATCTCGATCTCATCGTCCACTTCCGCGGCAGCGAGGACGAGCGGCGCGAGCTGGGGCTGTGGCTCGAAGGCTGGAGCCTGTGCCTGGCGGAGATGAACTTCCTGCGCAGCGGCTATCGCAGCGACGGCCTGCTCGACGTGCACGTCGTCACCGACGAGGACCTCCAGAAGCAGACCAGCTTCGCCGCCAAGATCGGCGCCATCACCGACGCGGCCCGGCCGCTGCGGCTCGGCCCCGGGGACTGAGCCGGCTCAGCCGGCCGGCAGCAGCTCGCGCGTCGCCCCGTCCGGCCGGGCGGGGTCCACGCGCACCAGCGCCAGCTCCGGCCCGTCGTGCGCCGCCGACAGGCAGTGCGTGCGGCCGAGGCGCGTGCGCCACTCCCCGGTCAGCCGCACCGACTCGTGCACGTGACCGTGCAGCGACAGAGACGGCTGGCGGCGCTCGAGGAAGCGGCGGATGGCGATGCTGCCGACGTGCACGTCGAGCGGGACGTGCTCGACGCTGCGTCCGTCCAGCGCGGCGCGGTCGAGCGGCGTGTCGTACGGCGGGGAGTGGAACAGGCAGACCGCGTCCGTCAGGTCCGCGTCGCCGGCCAGCGCTTCGAGGTCGCCCTGGATCGTGCCCCAGCGCGCCTCGCGCTCGTCCACCGCGACGGTGCGCACGCCCTCCTCGGGCGAGACGCAACCCGGGTCCACGAAGCGCGAGACGTCGTAGCGCTCCCAGTCCTTGAGCCGGAACGGCGTCGGCGGCACACAGGCGTAGCCCAGCACGACGTGGCGGCCGAAGTCCAGACGCCGGCCGTGCGCGTACTCCCAGAGGCCCCGTCCGGCGGCGGCGACGAGCGCCTCCTCCTCGGCGCGGCCATCGTCGTTGCCGGGGATGAGGAAGACGCGCGGCGCGCGCCCGCCGAGCGCGGCGCGCACGGCGGCGAAGCCCGGCTCCAGCACCTCGGCGATGAACTCGGCCTGCGCCCCGTCGGGCCCGCGCGCGGGCGCCAGCGCCGCCGGCAGCAGGTCGCCGCCGAGGAAGACGCCGGCCGGTGCCTCGGCGACGATGCGCTCGAACAGCCGCCGGTAGCGGGCGGCGTCACCATGCAGGTCGCTGACGAAGAAGCACTCGTCCATGCCGGGCCTCCGGGATCGGGCGGGCATGGTCGCAGATTCCGGGGCGCACGTCATCCGCCCGCACGCGCCGCGGCCACCCCGAGGGGTGGCCGCGGGCGATGCTGCGGTCCCGGAGCCCAGGACCGCGTCCCGTCACCTCACCACGGTCAGCTTCCGCACGGCCTCCTGCCCGGCCTGTCGCAGCCGCAGCAGGTAGAGGCCCGGGTTGACGTCGCCGCCCAGCTCGAAGCGCACCGTCTGGACGCCCGGTCCCGCCACCACGAACTCGCGCACGCGGCGGCCGCTCAGGTCCACCAGTTCGAGCGTCGCCGGCGCGGCGCCCGGCAGGTTCAGCGTCGCCGCCACGCGGCCCCGCGTGGGGTTGGGCAGCAGCGAAGTGATGCCGAGGTGCACGGACGGCACGACCGGCCCGACGCCGGTGGCCGGACTGACCAGGAACTCGTCCACCTCCACGTTGTCCAGCTCGTCGTATTCGGGGATCAGGTAGTCCGAGTCCACGATCATGACGAGCGTGTGCGGCCCGGCCGGCAGCGGCGGCAGCGGGAAGGCCACCGTCGCGTAGTCGAACCACTCGATGACCGGCACCATGCCCCAGGTCAGGAAGGTCCCGTCGAGCATCACCGTCCAGGTCACGCTGGTCACGTCTTGCCCGCCCGTGTTGACGATGTCCCACTGGACCGTGGACGGCTGGCCCTCCACCGGCGGGTCGTAGGGCTCCTTCTTGCCCGTGCCGGGAGCGACGTTCTGCCCGCCCATGTGGGTCTCGGCCAGCAGCTCGGGGCACTTCGTGCCATTGCCGTGGTTCTTCTCGTAGGCGGCGACGGCGTCCTTGAACTCCTGGGTGGCCGTGGTCGTCGTGGTCGGGCCGGTGATCGTGCCCTTGCCCGCCGAGCCCTTGGTGCGGGTCCAGGTCCAGGTCACGCAGTCGAGGATCTTGCCGTCCGGCTTGCAGACCGCGCAGACGGTGAAGGTGGAGATGATCGTGGTCACGCCGGCCGGGAACGCGCCGTCGCTGATCGAGGGCGCGTCGGACATCGTCGTCGTCGTGGCGGTGTGCCCGTCGGACGAGCCGGCGCTCTTCGTGTCCTTGCCCGCGTCCTCCCCGTTGTAGAAGGGATCCTTCTCGCACACGAGGTGGTCCACGTACGTGCCGCCCGGCGTCATGTCGTCCTGCATGTGGACGAAGGCGGTGGTCTTGTAGTCCTTCGGCTTGATGACACCGCCGCCGGCGGAGGAGTCGCGGCAGGTCTGGACGAGGTAGATGGGGCTGCAGTTCACCTTGCTCGTGTCCGGCGTGTAGCTGATCCGGATGGAGGACCGCAGCGAGTCGGCGGGCGCGGGCGTGACGGTGACGTCGAAGCTGCCGTTCGTGCCCTTGATGATGGTGCCGAGAACGGCGGCGGACGCGAGGCCGGCCAGGACGAGTCCGGCCAGCAGACCTGCCCCGAGGGCGGGGCGCGAGCGGAGCTGTCTCATCGGCGCACCCCCGCCATCTGCCGGCGGTAACCGCTCACCTTGAGCGTGTCGGCCGGGTTCAGGACATGGTCGCGCAGCATCTGGAACAGGGTGTCGGTCTCGCCCCGGGTCGCCAGGTGCTCCCAGCAGACCTCGGCGGGCCCGAAGTCGCGCAGGATCATCAGCGACATGTTGGGCTCGGCAATGAGGGCCGTGTCGGTGAGCGCTGGGACCGTCGCGATGGCATTGACGAAGTTCATGAGCTCCGGTCCGGCCATCACCAGCGTGTCCCCGGTGAACTCGTCGTTGCCGTAATCGAAGCCGCGCTCGTAGGGCACGAACAGGCTCAGGTCGTACACCCGCGCCATGCCCACCACGGCCAGCGACGGCACGGCCTTCTTCTGCGGCCCGAGGTAGGTGAACTTGACCTGGTAGAGGTCGTAGTCGGGCGGGTTGGGCGAGTGGATGGCCGGGAAGGGCGAAAGGGGTTTCGTCGCCTGGGCTCCGCCCTGCGCCCCCGCCACCGGCAACGCCAGCAGACACAGGACGAAGAGCAGGGCGAGCAGGCCGGGACCGGAGTATCGCCTGGGTGCCATGCGGGACCTCCTCGTGGCCGCCGCGGCGGATCCGCGCACGGTCGTCACGAACGAGAGGGACTCGGAGCGGAGGGATCGCACCAGTCCGAAGACGGCCCGCCGGTGCCGAGGGTCCGCCCGCCTGCCACGATTCTAGAGCCCTGCGGGCCGCCGCGTCTGCAACGAAGATGGACCGCCGCCACCCCGGCGGGAGGCGGGCCCCCGCAGGGGCGCCCCGCCCGGCGTGCCATCCGGGCCAGAGCAGGGTAAAGTGGTCGGCGACGCTTCCCCACCGAGGCACCCGCCACGATCCCCACACGGAGGCACCCGATGTCAGCGCTGCGCCACCCCCACACCCCGCGGCGTGGGCCCGTCCTTGCGGGCCTGCTCGTCCTTCTCGCGCTGGCCGCCCTGCCGGCCGTCGTCGCCGCGGCCCCCGCGACGGGCCCGGGCTGGCCGCGGCAACTCGACTTCACCGGGGGCACGATCGTGGTCTACCAGCCGCAGCCCGAATGGCTCGAGGGGGACACGCTCAGCGGCCGGGCCGCCTTCTCCTACCAGAAGGTCGGGGCGGCCCGGCCGGTCTTCGGCGTCTTCTGGTTCGACGGCCTCATCGCGGTGGACCGCGACAGCAACACCGTCTCGGCGCGCGAGCTGCGCCTGACGCGGCTGCGGCTGCCGCGCGGCACCGACGACGAGTCGGTGCAGTGCCGGCAGGCCATCGAGGCGGGCGCGGCGAAGTGGGACGTGTGGGGGACGCTGGCCGAGCTCAAGGCGGGCCTGGCCGCCACCGACAAGGAGCGCGCCGGTGTCGAGGGGCTCGAGAATGCCCCGCCCCGCATCCTCTTCGCCTACGAACGCGCCGTGCTGGTCGTCTACGACGGCGAGCCGATGCTCGAGGACATCGCCGGCTCGCGGCTGCAGCGCGTCGCCAACACGCCCTACGCCGTGGTCTTCGATCCGGGGACGCGGACCTACTACCTGAACGGCGCGAACCTCTGGTACTCGGCCAGCGACCCGCTGGGACCGTGGACCGACACCGAGCGCGTACCGGAGTCCGTGCGCGCCATCGTGCCCCCCGACACGTCGGCCGAGGCGCAGGTGAAGGGCGAAGCGCCGGAGGTGCTCACCGCCACCGAGCCGACCGAGCTGATCTCGACCGACGGGCCGCCGCAATGGGCGCCGCTGGTCGGCGACGAGCTGCTCTACGTGACGAACACGGAGAGCGACGTCCTGCGCGAGGTGGAATCGCAGGCGCTCTACGTGCTGCTGGCCGGCCGCTGGTACGCCGCCGAGTCGGCCGACGGGCCGTGGACCTTCGTGCGCGCCGACGAGCTGCCCGAGTGCTTCCTGGAGATCCCCGCCGGCTCCGCCAAGGGCCACCTGCGGGCCGCCGTGGCGGGGACCGACGAGGCGGAGGACGCCGTCGCCGACGCGGGCATCCCGCAGACCGCCGCGATCCTGCGGGGCGCGAGCGAGCTGCTCGTGACCTACGATGGCGAGCCGGAGTGGCAGTACATCGAGGGCACGGGGCTCTACTACTGCCTCAACGCCGACGTCGAGGTGATCTACGCCGACGGGCGGTACTACGCCTGCGACCAGGGGGTCTGGTACATCGCCGACGATCCCTACGGCCCCTGGCGGGTGAGCGAGACGCGCCCGCTCGGACTTGACGACATCCCGCCCGATTGCCCCGTGTACCACCTGCGCTACGTGTACATCTTCGACTGGACCACGGACTACATCTACGTGGGCTACCTGCCGGGCTACGTCGGCTGCTACCCCTACTACGGCACGGTGGTCTACGGGACCGGGTATCGCTACAAGTCCTGGCGGCGGCGCATCTACCTGCCGCGGCCCGTCACCTGGGGCTTCCACCCGCGCTACAACCCCTGGATGAGCCGCTGGAGCTTCGGCTGGAGCTACGGCACGGGGTTCCTGCGGGTCGGCACGCGCTGGCGCACGACCGAGGCCACCGCGCTGCACCACGGACCACCGCTGTGGTTCGGCCCGGGCGGGTACCGCCGCCCGCTGCTGGCCGCCGACAAGAGCCCCCTGCGCCCGAGGCTCGCGAACGGAACGCGTCCGGCGCAGCGCGACCGCCAGCCCGCCAACATCTACAGCCGGCCGGGCAACGCCGGGCGCGTGGACCTCAGCGTGCTCCGCCCGCCCGTTCGCCAGGTCACCCGCGTGACCACGAAGCTCACGCCCCTGCCCAACGACGTCTTCGCCGGCCGGGACGGCAAGGTCTATCGGCGCGAGGCCGACGGCACCTGGAAGGTGAACGACGGCAGCGGCTGGAGGCGGACGAGACTGCCCGAGACGAGGGAGGCCGGACGGGTCGTGACGCGACCCGCCACGCCCGGCGCCGCGACCCCCGCGCCTGTGCGCCCGGCCATCCGGCGCGAGGCGGGCGGCGCCACGCCGACCGCTCCCGCGCGGTCCGCCCCCTCCCCGGCCCAATCCGCGCCGGCGCCGGCCGAGAGGGTGTCCCCGGGCAACCTCGAGCGCGAGTACCGCGCCCGCGAGCGGGCGTTGGAGACTGCCCCCGCGCCACAGCCCGCGCCTCGGGAGACCGCCCCGGCTCCGCAGCCGACGCCGGCGCGCGAGAGCACGCCGCCCCCCGCCCAGGCCGAGCCCGCGAAGGAGGAGCGCTCCAGGCCGGAGAGGCCCAGCCGCCCCGGGCGGTAGCCCGGGCCTCGACGCGGGCCCGCACGACGCGGCCCCGCTTCGCATGCCGGGGCCGGGCGGACCCATCCCGCGAGCGACGAGGGAGCGTCGGAGGCCGGCGCCGGGTTGGATCGCCCCCGGGGCGACCTCGGCCGGGATGAGGCCGGTCCCCGAAGCGCCAGCACGCATCCGGTCTCCCCCGTGGACCCGGAGATTGACGCGCGTGGTCCGCCGTACTAATGTGCATATGCACATAACCAGAGGGTAGCGATGCCGCGACCACGCAAACAGCGATTCTGCCGGCGCTTCGATGGCGATCGCGTCTACAAGCCACGCAGCATCCCGTTGACCGACCTCCCTCGAATCCGGCTCGAGTTGGGCGAGCTGGAGGCGATGCGGCTCTGCGACGTCGAGGGGCTGGCTCAGGAGGAGGCAGGCGATCGCATGGGGGTGTCGCGAGGCACGGTCCAGCGACTCCTCGAGAGTGGCCGGGCCAAAGTGGTGCGGGCCCTGCTCGCGCCCGCCGCGCTGCTCATCGAGCGGGGCGAGAGCGACGAGGACCTGCGTCCCGGCCGCGCCAAGCCCGCCGGTCGCACCCCCGACCGCACTCCGGGCCGGGAGAAGGGAGCGGCGACGGAGGGAACTGGAGAGGAGATGCCATGAGCACGTTCGCATGGATCCTGGGCGGTGGTGTCCTGATGAGCATCATCGCGCTGGTCGGCGCCGTCACGCTGGTGCTGCCGGACCGGGTCCTGCAGCGCATCCTCATGCCCCTCGTGGCGCTGGCGGCGGGCACGCTGCTCGGCGGCGCGTTCTTCCACATGATCCCGGCCGCTCTGGTGCGGGGCGGGGACCCGCGCACGGCGCTGCTGTGGACGCTGATCGGCTTCTCGCTGTTCCTGGCGCTGGAGCAGTTCCTCCACTGGCATCACTGCCATCGGCGGGACGCCGCCTGCCGCGACGCCATGGGCTGGCTCATCCTCATCGGTGACGCCCTCCACAATCTCCTCGGCGGGCTGGCCGTGGCGGGCGCGTTCCTGGTGGACATCCGGGTCGGGGCCATGGCCTGGCTCGCGGCCGCGGCCCACGAGGTCCCCCAAGAGTTGGGCGACTTCGGCGTGCTCGTCTACTCGGGCTGGAGCAAGCAGCGGGCGCTCCTGTTCAACTTCGCCTCGGCCTTGACCTTCCTCCTCGGCGGCATCCTGGCCTACCTGGCGTCGTTCCGGATGGACGTCACCTTCCTGCTGCCCTTCGCCGCCGGCAACTTCATCTACATCGCGGCCTCGGACCTCGTGCCCGAGGTGAACAAACAGCGGGACGTCGCGCGCGGTGCGCTCCACTTCGGTTGCTTCCTCCTCGGGATCGGGCTCCTGTATGGCCTCGCGCTGCTCGGACACCAATCCTGACCGGCGGGCCGCGTGACGGCCCGGCCGCCGGTCGCCTTCGCCTTTGGCCCCGTGCCCTCGCGGCGCCTGGGCAGAAGCGTGGGTGTGAACAACGTCCACCCCAAGGCCTGCTCCTACTCCTGCCTGTACTGCCAGGTCGGACGGACCCGCAGGCGCGAGACGGAGCCCCGGAGCCTGCACGCTCCCGACCAGCTCGTCGCCGCCGTCACGAACCACGTTCGCGCGGTGCGGGAACGCGGACAGGCCATCGACTACCTGACATTCGTCGCCGATGGCGAGCCCACGCTGGACCGTCACCTCGCCGAGGAAATCGAGGGCCTCCGCCCGCTGGGCCTGCCGATCGCCGTCATCACGAACGGCTCGCTCCTGTGGCGCGACGAAGTGCAGGCGGCGCTGGCGCTCGCCGACTGGGTGTCCCTCAAGGTGGACGCAGGCGCCGAGGACACGTGGCGGCTCGTCAACCGCCCGCACCCCGACCTGCGCTTCGAGACCGTCCTCGAGGGCATGCTGCGCTTTGCGGGCGGCTGGACGGGCCGCCTGGCGACCGAGACCATGTTGCTGCGGAAGGAGAACTCCGGATCGGCCTCCATCGAGGCGATCGCGGGCGTCCTCGAGCGGCTCCGGCCGGCGATCGCCTACGTCGCCGTGCCCACACGGCCGCCGGCGACGCGGCGGGCGCGCCCCGCCGGCGAGGATAGCCTGAACCGCGCCTACCAGCGTTTCGCGGAGCGATTGCCGCGCGTGGAGCTCCTCGCCGCCTTCGAAGGCACCGACTTCGGCTCGGCGGCCGGCCCCGTCGCCGACCTGCTCGCCATCACCGCCGTGCACCCGATGCGCGAGGACGCAGTGCTGGCCCTGCTCGCGCGCGGCGGCCTCGGGCACGCCGAATTGGACGCCCTCGTGGCGAGCGGCGCCCTGCGCCGCCTCCCCTACGGCGGCCGGGACTTCTACCTTCGGCGTCTGGAGGCGTCGGGGGCCACCGCGACGGGAGCCGGCCGATGGGCATGAACGGCACGACGATTCTGGACGAGCTCCTCCGGGGCCTGGACGGCGACGCACCGGTGCGGTCCGTGCTCGTCGGCGCGCACTGGACCGTCGTGTGCAGCCGGCACTGCGGCATGGCCTCCACCGTGCCGGTGCCCCACCCGCACGAGCCCGCCCACGTGCAGGTCCGGGACGCGGGTGCGCTGCACCGCAAGAGCGCCCGGGAGCTCGCCGAGTACGCCCGCTCGGACAACACCGTCGAGGCGGGCATCGGCCTGGCCGCGATCAACTCCCTGCTCGAGGTGGACGAGCGGCAGGCCCGGGAGATCAACGCCGGCGAGGTCCTCGCCGAGCGGGGGGCGGGCCGGCGCGTCGCGCTGGTCGGCCACTTCCCGTTCATCCCGCGCCTGCGCGAGGCCGCGGCCGAGCTGTGGGTCATCGAGAACCACCCGGGCGAGGGTGAGCATCCCGCGGCCGCAGCCGCGGACCTCATCCCGCGGGCGGACGTCGTGGCCCTGACGGGGAGCGCCCTGATCACGCACACGCTGGATGGCCTGCTGGCGCTGTGCCGCCCGGCCTCCACCGTCGTGGTGCTGGGACCCAGCACCCCGCTCTCCCCGGTCCTGTTCGCCCGCGGCGCCACCATCATCTCGGGCGTGCGCGTGTCCGACGGGGACGCGGTCCTGCGCGCCGTCGGCCAGGGGGCGACCTTCCAGCAGGTCCGGGGCGCGCGCCTGCTCACCCTCACCCGCGAGCGTCCTCCCGCTCCCGCCCGGTCCGGCGCGAAGGTGGGACGATGACCGCGCGGCCCGAACGCGCGCCCGCGACGACGCCGGCGGGGGACCCGCTGCGCGGGAAACGGCGCTACTACGACCGGTTCTCGGCCTTCTACGACGGCTTCGTCCGCCTGCACTCCTGCGACCGCCAGGGCAGGATGCGCGACTTCCTGGTGGAAGTGGCCGACCCGCAGCCGGGAGAGATGGTGCTGGACCTCTGCACGGGCACGGGCGCGTGCGCCCTGCGCCTGAGCCGGAGCGGAGCGCGGCTCCTCGGCATCGACTTCTCGGGGGGCATGTTGCGGCAGGCCCGGCGGAAGGCCGCGGGACGCTGCGGGATCCACTGGGTCCAGGCCGACGCCCGCGCCCTGCCGGTCGCTTCCGGCACCGTGGACTGCGTGACCTGCGCCTATGCCATGTACGAGCTCGCCGCCGGCGCGCGCCGTGGACTCCTCGCCGAGGTGGCCCGCGTCCTGCGGCCGGCCGGCCGGTTCGTGATGATGGAGCACCTCCCGCCCCGGGGCCGCTTCCTCCGGCTCCTCTACCGCCTGCGCGTCCGGCTCCTCGCGAGCGAGGGCGTCGGCGACTTCGTAGGCGGCGAAGAGGAGGAGTTCGGCCGGACGTTCGACCAGGTGCGGGCCTTCGCCTCCGGCGGCGGGCTGACGAAGGCCGTGATCGGCCGCAAACCCGTTCCGGGCAGCGGGCGCGGCGCGCCAGCGGCCGCGCCCGCCAGCCCCGTCGCCACGAGGTCCCCGGCCCCGGCTCGACCGCACGCGCAATCAGGAGGTTCGCCGTGAACGAGACTGTCCGCATCGGCATCATCATCTGCGATCGGTACCGCGCCTGTGCCGGAGGGAAGTGCCTGAGGTCTCTGCGGGAGCGAGCGGGGGCATTCAGCGTCTACCGCGGCCGCGACGTCGAGCTCGTGGGCTTCACGAGCTGCGGCGGCTGCCCGGGCGGCAACATCGAGTACGCACCCGAGGAGATGAAGAAGAACGGGGCGGAGGTCATCCACCTCGCCACCGGCCTCCTCGTCGGATATCCGCCGTGCCCCCACCTCGAGCACTTCCGGCGCTTCATCCCGGAGAAGTACGGCATCCGGGTCGTGCTCGGGACGCACCCGATCCCCCGGACGTACTTCACGACGCACGACCACCTCGGCACCTGGGCCGGTCCGGAGTGGCGCTCGCGGCTGCAACCGACCCTCTCCGACGAGGCCACGCGGCTTGCGTACGATTGACGGTTCGGGGTGCGGGAGGAGGAGATGGGCAGGAGCATGAAGGGGCCGCCGCGGATCGCGACCGACGCCATCCTCGAGAGCATCTCGGACGGCGTCTTCACCGTGGACCGCGAGTGGCGGGTCACGTCGTTCAACCGGGCGGCCGAGCGGATCACCGGCATCGCGCGGGAGGACGCCATCGGCCAGCGCTGCTCGGACGTGTTCCGCGCCAGCATGTGCGAGACGGCCTGCGCGCTGCGGCACACGATGGAGACCGGGAGCCCGGTGGTGAATCGCGCGGCCTTCATCGTGGACGCCGCGGGGCGGCGCATCCCCGTCAGCGTCTCGACCGCCCTGCTCCACGACGAGCACGGCAGGGTCTGTGGCGGCGCGGAGACCTTCCGCGATCTGAGCCTGATCGAGGAGCTGCGCCGCGAGGTCGAAGGCCGCTTCCAGGTGGGGGACATCGTCAGCCGCAGCGAGTCCATGCGCCGCGTGCTCGACGTGCTCCCGAGCGTGGCCGCGAGTGAGAGCACGATCCTGATCGAGGGCGAGACCGGCACGGGCAAGGAGCTGGTGGCACACACCATCCACACGCTCAGCGCCCGGCGCCGCGGTCCGTTCGTGGCCGTGAACTGTGGGGCCCTCCCCGACACGCTGCTGGAATCCGAGCTCTTCGGGTACAAGGCCGGCGCCTTCACCGGCGCCGTCCGGGACAAGGCCGGCCGCTTCGCCGTCGCCCGCGGCGGCACGCTGCTGCTGGACGAGATCGGCGAGGTGACCCCGGCCCTGCAGGTCCGCCTCCTGCGGGTGCTGCAGGAGCGACGGTTCGAGCCGCTCGGCGCCACCCGCAGCGAGGAGGCGGACGTGCGGGTCATCGCCACCACGAACCGCGATCTGGCGGCCCGCGTCGAGGACGGGACCTTCCGGCGCGACCTCTACTACCGCATCAACGTCATGAAGCTCGAACTGCCGCCGCTGCGCCGCCGCCGGGAGGACATCCCCCTGCTCGTGCGCCACCTCATCTCCCGCTTCAACGCGGTGCAGAACAAGCACGTGACCGGGATGAGCGCCGACGCGCTCGGGGTACTCACCGCCCATGACTATCCCGGGAACGTGCGGGAGCTGCAGAACATCATCGAGCACGCCTTCGTGCTGGTCGGCCGGGGCCGGATCGAGCTGTCCCACCTGCCCGCCGGACTCGTGCCCGCCGCGCGCCGCCCCCGCGGTGGCAGCCTGGCCGGGATGACGAGGGCACTCGAGGAGCGAGCCATCCGGGAGGCGCTGGAGCGCAACGGCGGCCACCGACTGGCGGCCGCGCGGGAACTCGGCCTGCACAAGAGCACGTTCTTCCGCAAGGTGCGACTCCTGGGGCTCGAACTGCCCCCGCAGGACGGCAGGAAGCACCCGCCCGCGGAGTGAGGCGCCGCGGCGGGAGGTCCCGGTGCCGCGACCTCGCCGCGATCCATGGTCGCGGAAGCGCGACTGTCCCGCCTTTCCTTCCCCGCGGAGCGAACGCGCGAATCCGTTGGGGCCGCGCGCGTTCTCCCGCCGTGCGGACCCGGACCGCTTCTGGCCCGCTCCATGCGTTGACGAACGTCGAGGAGATACGCCGATGACCGTGGCCCTGACCTTTTGGGATGGACGCATCGCTCCCGTCTTCGACGTCAGCCGGAGGATCCTCCTCCTGACGATCGAGGGCGGGCGGGTGATGTCGCGCCGCACGCTGAGTCTGGAGGCGTCCGCCGCCGCGCAGCGGGTCGAGCGGCTGGTGGAACTGGGCGTGGACACGCTGATCTGCGGGGCCATCTCCAGGCTGCTGCATCGTGAGCTGACCGACCGCGGCGTGAAGGTCATTGGCTTCGTGGCAGGCGAGGTCGCGGAAGTCGAGAAGAGCTTCCTGGCCGGGGCCCTGCCCAGCTCGACGCTCTCGATGCCGGGTTGTCGCGGCCGAAGGCGTCGGTTCCGCGGTGGGCGACACGAAGGCTGGAACCAGAGCCGGCGCTGGTGAGGCCGGAAGAGAAGGGAGACGGACATGCCAGGCGGAGATCGAACGGGACCGCTGGGACAGGGTTCGATGACGGGCTGGGGGATGGGATGGTGCCGGGGCGCTAGGGGACCGGCAGACTTCGGCCCCCGGGGACGCGGCTTCGGCCGGGGACGGGGCTGGGGCCGGGGCGGAGGCTGGGGGTACCGGAACCAGTACTACGCCACCGGCCTGACGGGCTGGCAGCGCGCCGGGCGGCCGTGGTTCGGTGGCGGCGCCCGGTCGGCGCCACCCCTTACCGCGGATCAGGAGCTGACCGCCATGAAGCGGGAGGCGATGGACCTCGAGCAGGAGCTGGACGATCTGCGGGCCAGAATCCGGGAACTCGAGAGCGCCGGGCCCGACTCGTCGGTCGCGCCGACAGGGGAGCCGCGATGAAGGTCGCCGTGACCTCGGCGGGTCCATCGCCCGACAGCCCGCTGGACCCACGCTTCGGCAGGTGTCCGTGGTTCGTGCTGGTGGAGACAGGCGACATGAGCTTCGAGGCCGTCGAAAACGCGAACAGCGCGCTCGGCGGCGGCGCCGGCATCCAGTCGGCCCGGATGATGGAAGAGAAGGGCGTGAAGGCCATTCTGACCGGCAATTGCGGGCCGAACGCCCACCAGGTGCTGAGCGCGGCCGGCATCGAAGTGTACGTGGGTTGCAGTGGGACCGTCCGCGAGGCGGTCGAGCGCCACCGATCGGGCCAGATGCGGCCCGTCTCGGCGCCCAACGTATCGAGCCACTCGGGAACGGGCGACGGACCCCGATGAACGGCCGACGCGGCGGTGGAGGCGGCGGTGGCGGCGGGGCCGGGGGCCGGGGTGGCCGGGGAGGCTTCGGTGGCGGTGGATGCAGCCGGCGCATGGGGCGAGGGCCGGGCCGCGGTCGCGGCCCCGGCACGTGGCCAGAGCCGGCGGTACGGCGCGAGACGATCGTCCCGGATCGCGCCGCACCCGGCGCGCCGGCCGTCGGCCCGGACCGGGGGGGCCGTCTCGTCGTCGTGGTGGACCGCGAACGGTGTGTGGACTGCGGGGCCTGCGTGGACGTCTGTCCCGATCGAGCGCTCTCCCTGGACGCTCGGCTCGAGGTGGACGAGGGGCGTTGCACGGGCTGCGGGACGTGCCTCCCGGCGTGCCCGAGCGAGGCGTTGACGCTGCGGGAGCGCGCGCCGGAGCCGGGCGGCGCCGAGGGATGAGCGGCTCCCTGCGCATCGCCGTCGCCAGCGGCAAGGGCGGCACCGGCAAGACGACCATCGCCACCAGCCTGGCGGTGGTCCTCGCCCGCGCCGGCGAGCGCGTGGCCTACGTGGACTGCGATGTGGAGGAGCCCAACGGACACATCTTCCTCCGCCCCACCATCGCCCGAAGCGCCGGCGTGTCCATCCCGGTCCCCGAGGTGGACATGGCGCGCTGCACGCGGTGCGGTGACTGCGGCCGCGCCTGCCGCTACTCGGCCATCCTCGTCCTCGGCAGCCAGGTCATGACCTTCCCCGCCCTTTGCCATGGCTGCGGGGCGTGCACCCTGGCCTGCCGGGAAGGGGCGATCCGCGAGGTCCCGAACGTCACCGGCGTCGTCGAGGAGGGCGTCGCGGGACTGGTGGCCTTCCGGCAGGGCAGGCTCGACGTCGGCGCGGCCATGGCTCCCCCGGTGATCCGCGCCGTCCTGCGGGCCGCGCCCCGGGACCACACGCTCGTGCTGGACGCGCCGCCCGGGACCTCCTGCCCGGTGATCGAGTCGATCAAGACCGCGGACGTCGTGCTGCTCGTCACCGAGCCGACACCCTTCGGTCTGAACGATCTGACGCTCGCCGTGAGGATGGTGCGCGAGTTCGGCCTGCCCTGCGGCGTCGCCGTGAACCGCGCCGACATCGGGGACCGTGCCGTGTTCGACTACTGCGCCGCCGAGGGGATTCCGGTGCTGCTCGAGATCCCGAACGACCGGGAGATCGCCCGCGCCTATTCGCGGGGCGAGGTGGCCGCCAGCGCGCGGCCCGATCTGGAGCAGCCCTTCCTCCGCCTCCACGGGAAGCTGCGTGACCTGGCCCGCAGGGGGCGGCGCGCCGCACGGCGCCCTGCCATCGCGCTCCCGGTCGCGGAGCCGCCGGCCCCACCCCCGTCGGCCCGGACCGCGATGCCCGGCGGGAGCGACGAGGCCCGCGAGTTGGTGGTGATCAGCGGCAAGGGCGGGACGGGCAAGACCAGCATCGTCGCCTCGTTCTTCGCCCTGGCCGGGGCGGCGGCCGTGGCCGATTGCGACGTGGACGCGGCCGACCTGCACCTGGTCCTCTCCCCCGCGGTGCGGCAGCGCCGGCCGTTCTCCGGCGGCAGCACGGCGGTCGTGGTCGCGGACCGCTGCACGGGTTGCGGGGTGTGCGCCGAGCACTGCCGCTTCGACGCCATCGCAGCACCGCCGGACGGCCTGACCCGTCCGTTCGTGGTGGACCCGTTCTCCTGCGAGGGTTGCGGCGTGTGCGTGGACACGTGCCCCGAGCGCGCCGTTTCCCTGGTGGCCACGGTGAACGGGGAGTGGTTCCTGTCCGACACCCGGCACGGACCCATGGCCCACGCCCGCCTCGGCATCGCCCAGGAGAACAGCGGCAAGCTCGTCTCCCTGGTGCGGCGCGAGGGCAAGGAGCTGGCCGCCGCTTCCGGGCGCGAACGGCTGATCGCCGACGGCTCCCCTGGCATCGGCTGTCCGGTCATCGCGTCCGTCGCCGGGGCACATGCGGTCCTCGTGGTCGCCGAGCCCACCCGGTCGGGGCTGCACGATCTTCGGCGGGTCGTGGAGCTCTGCCGCCGGTTCGACGCGAAGCTCGGGGTGTGCGTCAACCGCGCCGACATCAACCCAGAGGTCGCGGACGAGATCGAGGCCGAGACGGTCCGGCAGGGCATCGCCTTCCTCGGCCGCGTCCGCTACGACGAGGCCGTCACCGCCGCCCAGCTGAGGCGGCAGGCCGTGGTCGAGGACGGCGACGGCCCCGCCGCGCGGGACATCCGGGCGCTCTGGGAGCGCGTGCGTGAGGTCCTGCTCCAAGCCCAACCTCCACGGGAGTCCATCCGATGACGAACGAGAACCCCTGCAGCGACTGCAACGACCCGCGATGTCCGGACCGCGAGCGCCGCCCGGGCGAGAGCGAGGAGGACTTCCAGGACCGCCAGCGGTTGCGGGCACGGATGTGCCGGATCCGACACAAGGTCGTGGTCCTTTCGGGCAAGGGTGGCGTGGGAAAGAGCACCGTGGCCGTCAACCTGGCCACGTCCCTCGCCATGGCCGGCAAACGGGTCGGCCTGCTCGATGTGGACATCCACGGACCCAGCGTCCCCCGGCTGCTGCACCTCGAGGGCACGACGCTCTCGGGCAACGCTGACGGCATCGAGCCCGTCACCGTCACCCACCCCACCGGCAGCCTCCAGGTGATCTCCATCGGCTTCCTGCTGCGCAGCCGGGACGACGCGGTAATCTGGCGCGGCCCAAGGAAGTACGGCGTGATCCGGCAGTTCCTGACGGACGTCGAGTGGGGCGACCTGGACTACCTCGTGGTGGACGCCCCGCCGGGGACGGGCGACGAGCCGCTCGCCGTGATCCAGCTCCTCGGGAACGCGGACGGCGCGATCGTGGTCACGACCCCGCAGGAGCTGTCCGTGCAGGACGTCCGCCGCTGCATCGGCTTCTGCCGGCAACTCGATCTGCCCGTGCTCGGGGTCGTGGAGAACATGAGCGGCTTCACCTGCCCGCGCTGTGGCGAGATCGTGAGCATCTTCGGCGCCGACGGTGGCCGCGCCATGGCGGAGGAGATGGGAGTCCCCTACCTCGGCGCGGTACCCATCGACCCGGAGATCGTGATCTCCGGCGACGCCGGCACCCCTATGGTGCAGGCGAACCCGCACTCCCCCGCGGCCATGGCCCTGGGCCGCATCGCCCGCTCCGTTCTGGGGCCGGAGCTGCACAGTGCCGCCACGCGCCCCGTGCCATCCCGGGATGGCCGACCGATGCGAATCGCCATCCCCCTCACCGGCGGGGTCTTGTCGTCGCACTTCGGCCACTGCGAGCAGTTTGTCCTCTTCGACGTCGAGGGGGACGGCAGGGCCATCGGCGGCGGCCGGCTGCTCACCCCGCCGCCGCACGAGCCGGGGACCTACCCCCGGTGGCTGCGCGAGCAGGGCGCGACCGTGATCATCGCCGCCGGGATGGGCTCCCGGGCGCAGAGCCTCTTCGAGCAGAACGGGGTCCAGGTGGTCGTGGGGGCGACGAGCGCGCCGCCCGAGGCAATCGTGCGGGACTTCCTCGGCGGCCGCCTGACCACCGGCGACAACGTCTGCGACCACTGACCCGAGACGCTCGGCGCTGGGCCCCCGTGCCGCAACCGGGCGAGTCGCCCGGGCAGGAGCGGCCGGAGTGCGGCAGTCGCTTCGCCTGAACGACAAACGACGGCGGCTTCCGAAGGTGGAGGAGGCCGCCCGAGACGAAGCAGCCCGGACCGGGTGGAATCCGACGAAGCGGGCCCGCTGTCACGGCGGGCCCGCATCCTCCCGGCCGGCGGCATCCAACGCGTGCATTCGCATTGCGTTCGCTCCCCCGCCCCGACCTGCACGGGGTTCGACAACTGCTTCCTTGTCATACCACCCCTCGACTGGTACACCTACCGGCGCCGTCGAAGAGCGATGGGAGCGCGGCAAAGGCGTAGGGGAGGAAAGGCCATGACCGAGAACAAGCCCCCTCCGGGGGGCGCCTGGGATGCGACCCAGTACCACGTCGTGGAACCTGGTGACACGCTGTCCAAGCTCGCCAAGAAGTACTACGGGGACGCGTCGCTCTACATGCAGATCTTCGAGGCGAACAAGGATCAGTTGAAGGACCCCGACCTGATCAAGGTCGGCCAGAAGCTGCGCATCCCCTGAGTTTCCCGCAACGCGGCAACGAACCCGAGGAACGATCCATGAAGAAGACCCTGAGTGTGATCCTGCTGGCGGTCCTGGCGTTCACGATGCTGTCCTGCGCTTCCGAGAAGGGCGCGGCCACGGCGGCCATCAAGGCGGCAGAGACGGCGTGGACGGCGGCCAAGGACAACGTGATGAAGATCCTGCCCGCCGACGGCACGACCGTCGAGGACGCGATCGCCGCGGCCAAGGCCAGCCTCGAGCAGGGCGACGCCAAGGCGGCACTGGCGGCGGTCAAGGACATCCCGGCCAAGATCCAGGAGCTCACCGCCAGCCTCGGCGACAAGGAGATCGAGCTCAAGGGCGTCTGGGAGACGCTGAACGCCAACCTGCCCACCGTGGTCGCCACGGTCCAGAAGCGCGTGGACATCCTGTCGAAGGCGCGCTCGCTCCCGGCCGGCCTCGACCAGGCGGCGTTCGACCAGGTCAAGACCGACATGGCCACCGCGAGCTCGACGTGGGTCGAGGCGCAGGCCGCCCAGCAGTCCGGCAACATCGGCGAGGCCGTCGCCAAGGCCATCGACGTCAAGGGCCTGGTCGTCAAGGCGATGACCGCGCTGAACATGCCCGTGCCTCCGGCGCTGCAGTAGCATCCGCTTCGCCGGCCGGCCGAGAGGCGGGTTCCACGAGGAACCCGCCTCTCGTGCGTCCGGGGGCGCGGCGGTCAGTCGCTCCGGCGCCCGCGCGTGGCGAGGAAGACCGCCGCTGTCCACGTCGGCACCAGGTCCACGCCGGGGACGAGCTCGACGAGGAAGCCGGGCAGGAACGCCCAATGCCAGCCGAGAAGGCGCACGAGAGCGGCGGCGACCACCACGTCCACCGCGGCCTCGAGCGGCGAGGCCCCCCCGCCCACGAACAGCGGCCAGAGGACCCACTGGACCACGTCGGTGAACACCGCGACCGTCCACGCCGCCCGCACCGCGCCGCGGCCGCGCACCGCGGCCGCGGTGCGGCGGGGGACGCGCTCGGCCTCCAGAAGCGGCGGCTCCTCCTCCCGGTCGTCGGGGACGGCCGGCACGCTCGGCGTCGGCTCCATCGCCGGCCCGGTGTCTGCCGGTCGTGGGCCGGTCGGTGCCCCGAGGGCACTCATCGCGCCGCGGACCGGTCGAGCCGGACGAGCCTCCGCGTCAGGACCGTGCCGCTCGCGTCGAGCCGCAGGAAGTAGACGCCGGGTCCCACCGGCGCGCCCCGGTCGTCGCGCCCGTCCCACGCGAGCGCGTGCTCGCCCGCCGCGCGCTCCCCGCGCGCCAGCGCACGCACCTCGCGACCCGCGAGGTCGAACAGGCCCAGGCGCACCGGTCCGGTCCGAGGCAGCGTGAACGCGAGCCGCACCACGCCCGAGCAGGGGTTCGGCGCGGCCGACAGGCTCAGGCCCGAGGCCGCGACCTCGCCCGGCACACCCACCACCCCCTGCTCGATCTCCGTCCGGATCCACTCCGCGCTCGCGGGCGTGATCGAAACGTGCTCCTCGTTCGCCGTCGGCCAGTACACGGCGTCGAAGGGTGTCAGCGCCAGCAGGTCGGGAGCACTGGCGATGTCGAAGAACGGGTCGCTCGTGTCGAGGGCGAGCGCGCTGATCGTGGGGATGAAGCAGTGTGACGGATGCAGCGCCACGATGTCGCCGTAGGGGGCCGCCGTCGTGTCGAGCTGCGTCATCGAAGCCCGCAGGCCGCCCGGCGCACCGTCCCAGGGGAGCGTGCCGCTCACCGTCACGGTCTGCGAGGTGGTCGAAAGCAGGATGCGGATGCTGCCCTGGAAGATCGTGCCGGTCGTCTGGTCGGGGAGCGCCCAGACGTTGCCGGTGAGCGCCACGAGGAGCGAGCTGTACTCGTACCGGATCAGCTGCGCCGCCGGCGCAAAGCCCTGGTCCTGGCCGGTCCCGCTGCCGTTGGCGATGGCCACGCGCCGCGGCTGCTCCGGCCAGCCGCCCAGCGCGGCGAGGTGCGCCTGCAGGGAGTCGCGCAGCGGGTCGGCCTGTCCGGTCGTCCCCGCCGGGTCGGTGAAGTGGTAGAGCAGCAGCTGGCGCGCGGCCGGGCGCTCGAGCGTGGCCAGGAAGTCAGCGGCCGAGACCGATTGGTCGGCGAAGAAGGAGATCCAGTACTGCAGGCCGAGCGGGATGTCGGCCCCCGACTGCGGCCCGTCGAAGGAAATCCAGGTGCGCACGCGGTGCGGCAGACCCTGGGACTCGAGCCAGAGCAGCGCGTAGCGGGTGCACAGCCCGCCCATGCTCGCGCCGATGAGCGCCAGCGTCGCGGCGGGTGCCACCTGTGCCTGCACCTGCTGGACGAGCTCGGCCACCACCAGGGCGTTCTCCTCCACCGGGACCGTCGCGTCCGCGAAGTCCAAAACCACGGCATCGAAGCCGTCGGCGCGCAGCGTCTCGATCAGGCCCTCCTGGTTCAGCAGGGCGTAGAGTTCGTCCCAGCCCATCGAGTTGTCGAGGTCGAACCCCTCGACGACCACGACCGGGTTCGCGAGCTGCGTGCGGCCCGGCGCCAGGTAGATGTAGGCATCGCCCGTGCCGTAGGCGCCCGCGAAGGGCACGCTCGCCGTCACGTGCAGGGTGTCGTCGGGCAGGGGTGCTGCCAGCGCCGCCACGTCGAACGCGCAGCGCGCCTCGGCCGTCGTGCCGTCCGCGCGGACGATCCGCGCCGTCAGGGTGCGCGGGCCCGTCGCCGCGTAGCGCACGCGGACGCGCTCGCCCAGCGCGACCGGCCGGAACCCGAGGCCGTCGGCGAAATCCACGGCCAGCGCACGCGGCCCCCCCCCGTCGCAGAAGCACCGCTCCCGGTCGAGCGCGAAGACCACGTCGCCACCCCGCCAGCCCCGCTCCGCCAGCGCCGCCAGCGCCACGGCCCGCGAGCGCACCAGCGGAGAGACGGGTCCCGGCGCGAGGCGGCCGTCCACGAGGCGCAGCGAGCCGTCGGAAAGAGCCTCCGGGCGCAGGCGCTCGAAGGCCCGGTCGAGGAGCGCGAGCGGGACCACGCCCCCGCGCCGCGCGGCGCGCGCGCCCGCGTCGAGCGTGGCCAGGTCCGGCCACGGGGATGCCGGCAGCGAGGCCCGGCGCAGCTCGTCGTACGCCTGCCGCCAGCGCGCGCGGTCCAGGACGGGCGCGGCCGCCGTACCGTCGAGCGACTCGAGGCGCGCGAGCGGCAGGACGCGGTCGTAGAGCACGCCGCTGCTCGCCAGCGGATCGAGCGGGCGCAGGGCCTCGGCGAGGGCGGCGGCGAGAGCATCGGCCCGCGCGACCCCCGGCAGGACGAGGCAGACCAGCGCCGCGAGCGGCGCGAGGGAGCGGCGGAACCGGGGCATGGCGCGCATGGGTGGCCTCCTGGTGACCGCTCGATGGTAGCACGCGCGCCGGGCTGCCCGATCCCCGGAGTCAGCCCCCGAAGACCCTGGCGTTGGCCCGCTGGACGGCCTCCTCGACCGTCAGCCCTTCGTCGTACCAGGAGCGCCAGGGCAGCCAGGGGTAGTCGAAGGCCTCTTCACCCCGGGTCATGTCCCACCACTCGGAGCAGTCGGCCAGCCACTGGTCGAACGTGCGGTGTCCGCGGGTGTGGTGCTGGTACGGCAACCGGCTCCCCCTCCCCGACTTCGGCAACCTTGCGCGTCCGAAGGGGCCCGGCCGACGCGGCCGGCCAGACCACGAATCCATTGTACCAGGTCCATCCGCGGCGTACGCTCATATTGTTCCACATGATGTCCCAGCCGCTTCTCGCGCGTGTGGAGATCGCCATGGCCCGTCTCCGGATACCCCTCCCGTGGGTGGCCGCCGTGCTCCTCCTGGCTGCCCTGCCGTTCGTCCCCGCCCGCGCCGCCGACGCGAGCGACGCGAAGCCCGACCCGGTCCGCAGGCTCGGCCCGCTCATGACCGAGATGCGCGCGCTGCTCGAAGACGAACGTGCCTCGCTGCTCTCGCTGAACCAGCGGCTCGCCGCTGCCCGCGGCCACGCGGCCGCGCTCGAGGTCCAGCGCGAGATCGCCCGCGTCAAGCTCTCCACCGAGGTGGCGCTGATCCGCGCGCAGGCGAAGCACGCGCGGGCGGCCGGTCACACCGCGTTCGCCGACGAACTCGAGACCGCCGCGCAGACGCTCGAGTCGCCGCCCGCGGCACGCCCCGCGTCCACGTCCACGACGGACAACCGCTAGCACCGGGCGCGAAAGGAGCATGCCATGCGGCATCGCCTCATGCTGCTCGGCGCCCTGGCGCTGGGCCTCTTCGTCACGCCGGCCGGCGCGACCGTCCGCGAGGATCCCGTCGCGCTGAAGCTCGTGGGGGCGTCACCCGTCGCCCGGCCCGGTCAACCTCTGCGCATCACCCTGGAACTGAGTTCGCCCCGAGGTGCCGAGATCGAGAACCTCACCATCGAGGGCGAGGGCTGGACCGGCCGACCGATCTCGTCCCGCGCCCCGCGCGTGATCATGGCGCCGGGTCAGTCCGAGCGCATCGAGTTCGAGGCCACGCCCGCGGACGCGTCACGCCCGCTGGTGGTGCGCTACGAATCGAATGGCCGCAGCTACCGCAGGACGTTCGACTTCTCCCCCGCCACGGACCAGCTGGGCCGCGGGGGTCGCGGCACGCAGGCCCTGGCCGCGCCGCCTGGCCCCCCGCGCGCGACCGCCGCTGCGATGGAGCGCCGGGCCGAACCGCGCGGGCTCGACTTCGACGGGCCCATTGGCGCCGCGGTGCCGCGGCTCGAGGCACAGGCACCCGCGCTCCCCTCGGCCGGTCGCGTGATCCGCGTGACCGGAACGTTCGTCTACAAGCGGGACGACCGCATCCTGGACACCGATCCCTACTACTGGATGGGAGCGGACGGTCTCACCGTCGAGGTCTGGGACCGCGTCTACGGCCCCACCGGGCGCGACATGAAGCTGGGCCAAGGCATGACCGACGCGTCCGGCGACTTCGACTTCTACATCTACTGGGATGGGGTGGCGGAGGCGGATCCCGACCTGGTGGTGCTCTTCGTCGCCTCCAACTCGAAGTTCACCCTCACCCCCGACAGCTACCCCGTGCCCTACTTCTGGATGAACGGGCCCCGCTGGAACTTCACCGGCACGCAGCTCGACCTCGGCACGCTCACCTCCGCCAACGAGGCCGACTTCCCGGCGCTCAACGTCTTCACCGACATGATGCGCAACTGGCGGTGGTTCTACATCCACCGCGACCTCGATCTGCCGCCCCTGCAGTTGTTCTATCCGTGCACGCACGACAACGCCTCCCACTTCAGCGCCGACGAGCAATCCATCGCCATCACCGAGCCCGCGGCCTGGATGGAGGAGACACACGCCCACGAGTATGGGCACCACGTGAACTACTCCAGCCTCAACTACGTCTCGGTCTTCTACTGCAACTTTCCCATCGTCTGCGACCCCGACCCGCCGACGGACTGCAGTCACTGCGTGTGGTGCCCCGAGAACGCCACCACCGCCTGGAACGAGGGCTTCTCCGACTTCCTCGGTTGGCTGCTGCCGTCATCGTACGAGGCGGACTACGGGCTGGCCGCGCTCCATCGGGGGGACTTCGAGGACATCCGCGCCTGCTGGCAGATCGACTTCGCTTACTACTCGGACCCGTTCGTGGACGAGGGACACGCCGCGGCCGTGATGACCGACATCGCCGATGCCGCGAACGAGCAGGACTACAAGCGCCTGGCCAACGGCGAGGACGCCCTGGCGCTCGGCGGCGAGGCGGTGCTCGATGCGATCTTCACCTCCCTGCCCACGACGCTGCATGACTTCATCTACGCCTTCCTGGCGCATCACCTGGACCGGAAGGAGGAACTCTGGCGGACGCTGGCCAACAACCGCATCGACCTCGACGCCTCGGCGCCGCCCGCGCCGGGGAGCCTGCACTCGACCAGCCACACCGCCGGTGTCCAGTCGCCCGACGCCACGCCCACGTTCACCTGGACCCGCCCGGACGACGACTTCTCGGGGGTCATCGGCTACAGCATCCGCATCGGCGCCACGGCAGCGGCCCCCGACGAGATCCAGGACATCGGCAACGTCACGACCTACACCTCCGAACCGCTCGCGCCCGGCACGTACTGGGTCACCCTGCGGGCAATGGACCGCGCGGGGCACTGGGGTCCCTACGCGACCTGGGGAACGTTGGTCATCCGCGAGGCCCTGCCCGCCAACCTGCTGCCCTACACCTTCCCGGGCTGGGCCGACGCGCTGGTGCCGCGGGCCACGGGCGACGCCAAGTTCCAGCTCGTGACCGCGCCGACGGAGCCGCTGCCTTCGGGCACGGCCAGCACCTACTGGAACGGCTGCGGCCGGAACGACGGCGAGTCGTCCACCGGCGCGGGCTGGATGATGCGCGTGGTCCTCGACGGGGCCGTGGCGGACACCTCCGCCTCCGGGACCACGGCCGCTGGTGGCAGTGCGGCGCGCCTCAACCAGGGCCCGCTCACCGTGCCCGCCGGCCGCCACACGCTCGGCATGCGTCTCGACGACGACGAGGCGATCGCCGAGACGGTCGAGAACGACAACGCGTACGGGCGCCAGTGGATCTGGGCCCCGTACACGATCACCTCCAGCGCCACGCGCGCGGCACCGCCCGACCGGACCGGCGGCTGGGAGGACATCCCGCTCCCGACGCCGCGCTACTACAACGTGGACGGCCTGCGCGTGACGAACGCCTCGGGCTCCGTCTACTGGCGCGCCCTCTACATCCGCGCCAACGACAACGCGGTGGACTACGACTGCCGAATCCACGTCCCCACCGCCAGCCCCGACACCGGCTTCGCCGCCTACCGCGCCTACTCGTCACGGCCCGCCGGCTGCACCGACGCGGTAGTCTACGAGTGGCTCAACACGTCGGCCGTGCCCTCCTGGGACGTCGGGGTCGTCAACGCCTCGGGTGGTTCGGCCGACTACTACGCCCGCCTGCTCGCCGCCACCGACATCGCCGCCGGCGACTCCCTCACGATGAGCTTCAGCACGAACGAGATGATGCGGCTGCGGGAGGCGGAGATCCTCTCCGCCGACGTCGGCTGGTACTCGCTCACGCTGCGCATCGTCTCGGGCACCGGCCCGTTCCACCTCGCCTGGTTCGACTCCGACCTGCAGGCGGTGGCCCTGCTCGACGCGACGGCGACCGCCACCGCGACCGACACGCAACACCCGGCGCGGATCGACATCGAGGTGACGCGCAACGGCCACTACGGCATCGCCCTGTACCGCGACTTCAAGGACGGAGGCGATCCGGCCACCGTGGTGCTGGAGTTCGACCACACCCCGCCCGACTACGAGCCGCACGCCACCACCGGCTGGTACAAGGCCTTCGTGCCCCGCCCCGCGAACGACGGAACCTGCGGCGGCGTGCCCATGCCCGATACCCTCTACGGCGACATCGCCTCCACCTATCTCAACTTCGGCGTGTGGAACGACAGCCCCGGAGACCAGCCCTCCAGTCCCTACGTGCGGATGTACCTGGACGGCGTCCAGAAGTGGGGCAGCTTCATCGCGGCGCCCGACCCGTACGCCACGACCTGCTACAACGGCGTCGTCGCGCGCACCGTGCCTGGCGGGCGCCACACCCTGAGCCTGCTCGTGGACTCGGACGAGGAGATCGAGGAGCGCGACGAGGCGAACAACAAGTGGGGCAAGCAGTGGGTCTGGGGCCCGGCGCTCCTGACCCCCGCGGCGCCGGTGACGCGCGCGGCCCCGCCGGACCCAACCGGGGCCTGGGAGGAGATCGCCGACGCGCCCTATGGCATCTGGTACGACTGCGACGGACTGCGCGCGCGCGCCATGACCAGCCCGCCCACCGGCGACTGGGGCGCCTGCGCCGTGATGCCCGGCGACACCTCCGACGTGGACGTCCGCCTGCACGAGGTCGCGAGCGGCACGCTGACCGGCTTCCGCAGCTCGCTGGTGCGCTCGACGTGGGGGCCGGGCCAGTCCGACTACTGCCTCGTGAACTTCCACCGCACGCCGCCCCGCGACCTCGACATGGGCCTGCTGCGCGCCGGCGACGGCACGCAACCCTACACCGCGCAGGTGGCGACGTCCCTGCCCTGCGTCGTCGCGCCCGACGGCATCTACGGACCCTACACGCTGGCTCCCGGCACCATCGTGCAACTGCACGAGTTCCAGCTGGGGCCCGGCAACTGGCAGGTGACCCTCGCCGACCCGCGCGGCTCACTGGACTGGGGCCTGAGCGTCCACGACGGCGGTCTCGCCTACCACACCAAGAACTCGGCTATGGACGGCGGGATCTCCTGGGAGGGTGGGTTCGGCGAAGGGGAGAGCGTGCTGATCACGGCGGACTCGGCCGGCTACTACGTGGTGGCCGCCTGGAAGAACACCGCGGCCGATCTGCCCATCGGCGGCACGTACACGCTCGAGGTGCGGCCATCGCTGGTGGACGTGCCCGGCGACACTCCGGCGCGCACGGCGCTGGCCGGCGCCTGGCCCAATCCCTTCCGCAGTGGCACGCGCGTGGTCTTCGACCTGGCACGCGAGACCGACGTGTCGCTCGACGTGTACGACCTGCACGGGGCTCGCGTCGCGACACTGGCGTCCGGGCGGCTGGCCGCGGGAAGGCACGGGGTCGAATGGAGGGCAGGCGGCCCGCCGGGCATCTACTTCGTCCGGCTTGCCGCCGACGGCGTCGTCGCCTCGCGGCGGCTCGTCAAGCTCGACTGACCCGAAGCGCGGACGAAGCGGGAGCCCGGTCGAAGGACCGGGCGCCCGCGCGTTCTCGTGTCGAGTTCACCGGTACATCTGTTTGATCCGTCCCCAGGTGGGACCGCTGGTCGGGACGATGAGGTCGCTGGCGTACACGGCCGCACAGTAGTTGCGGGGGTAGAGCTGTGTAGTCATGAGGATCGTCCCGGCGTAGCCCAGGTCGTGGCTGGTCCCCAGGTCGGGGGGATCCGCGAAGAGCCAACCTGTGTTGGTCGTGCTGAAGGAGATGCCCAGCCAGATGTCCTGCGGCAGGTCCGGCGGCCCCACGCCCGGCTCCAGATCCACATGGACGATGTGCGATCCCGAGGCGAGGTCGTTCACGACATACGGGCCCGCCAGCAGCAGGCTCGGCGGGCCGCCGTCCGCCGGGTCGTTGGCGTAGAACCTGATGGTCGCGCTCGTGGTACCCGCAGTGAGCTTGGCGTATCCGAGGTCGATGCCACAGAGATGTCCCGGCGAGATCATGTGCAGGTCATCGGCAATCACCCTGCCGGGCGTCGTGTAGTAGCCATATCCCGCCGTCGCGAAGTGCAGCACGTTGTCGTAGATCGCGGGGCAGACCGCCGACGGCTCGAGCGCGACCTCGCTCCACTGCACGGCGCGGGCGGGCGGCTCCGGGGACGACACGATCTGCGCGTGGCCGGTCGCCGCGGCGAGCGCGGTGACCCCGGCGAGGACGACAAGCACAGCGAGCAAGCGAAGCGGCTTCATCAGGACCTCCTCCGTATCCGAGGCGGTGACGAGGATAACTGCGGAGGGTCGAAGAGCAGCGTGGCGATGGGGTCGGGGACCACCTCCCTCAACTCGATGGACGTTGGCACCGAGAGGAAGGCACGCTGGCGCGGAAGGCGCTGGGGACGGCCGGTCTCCGTGGATAGTTGATGCTGCAAGTCTAGAGCCGGCCCGACATGATTCCAACGGAAGACAGTGGCCCGGCGGGTCTCCATTCGGACTCACGGGGGACGCAGACGAAGCGGGGGGCCCCCCCGGCCCGGGGC
>JAXDBZ010000082.1:0-11019 GCA_034678345.1 Candidatus Eiseniibacteriota bacterium | reverse complement strand
GCCGTCCACGCGCTGCTGGTCGAACCGAACACCACCGCCGTCGGCGCCCCCGCGGCGGCGCACACGTGCGCGAGCCCCGAGTCGTTGCAGAGCGCCAGGCGGGCCCCGGCGGCCAGGCCCAGGAGCTGTGCCAGCGTGGTGGTGCCGGCCAGCGACTCGGCGCCGGGACCGATCCGCGCCGCCACCTCCTCGCACACCGCGCGCTCCGCGAGGTCGCCCACCACCCGCACGTCCAGCCCGCGCGCGACCAGCGCGCGACCCACCTCGGCGAACCGCACCGCCGGCCAGCGCTTGGCCGGGCCGTAGGTGGCGCCGGGGCCCAGCAGCGCGAGGCGGCCGGGCGCCACGGGCGCGCCCAGCTCGGGCGGGACGCGCAGGATCTGCTCCACGCCCACGCCCTCCCCCAGCGCCAGGAACTCCTCCGCCAGGTGCCGGTCGCCCCGGGCCGGCCGGGCCAGCGCCCGCGTGAGGAGCCAGGACCGCCCGTCACCGCGGTAGCCGATGCGCCGCCGTGCCCCCGCGTGCCGGACGAAACAGGCACTGGAGAAGGAGGGCGGCAGCACCAGCGCCACGTCCGCCCGCCAGGCGCGCAGGCTGCCGAGCAGGGCGCGGCGGGCGGGTCCCTCCACCGGCCACGGGAGCCACGCATCCGCCGCTCCGTCGCCGCGCAGCAGATCCATCGGTCCCGCGGGCCCCACGCACCACACCGCAGCCCGCGGCAGCGCCGCGCGCAGGCCGAAGAGGAGCGGGCGCGCCATGAGCACGTCGCCGAGCCAGTTGGGCAGGCGGACGAGGACGCGCTCCGGGGTGGACACGGCGAGGCCGCGCGCGATCAGTAGGCCCGCGCGAACAGGGCCAGCCGCTTCCCCGCCGGGGTCGCCCCGGCGAACTGCGCCTGGTCGAGCGGCACGTTGCGCAGCGTCGCCTGGCAGCGGTCCTTGATCTCGGCCTCGACCTTCGCGTCGCTCTCCCACGGCAGCGTGACGAAGCCGCGCCGGCCCTCGGTGACGAAGTGGCGGACCAGGTCCTCGACCGACGCGGCGTGCGCCGTGTTGGCGTCGCGGAACTCGCGTGCCACGCGGAACATGTCGGCCTGCACCTCGTCGAGCAGTGCCGGTAGCCGGCCGGCGAGCTGCTCCAGCGGGATGGACTCCTTCTTCCGGTCCATCCGCCGCACGCTCATCACCGCGGCCTTGGCCACGTCCTTCGGACCCACCTCGAGCCGCACCGGCACGCCACGCAGCTCGTGCTCGTTGTACTTCCAGCCCGGCGAGTACTGCTCGCGGCCGTCCACCTGCAGGCGCACGCGCCCGCCCAGCGCCTCCTTCACCTTCCCGATGAAGGCGAGCACGTCCGAGCGCTCTTCCGGCTTGCGCCAGATGGGCACAACCACCGCCTGGACCGGGGCGACGCGCGGCGGCAGCTGCAGCCCGTTGTCGTCGCCGTGGGTGAGGATGACGCCGCCGATGAGCCGGGTCGAGACCCCCCAGGAGGTCTGCCAGACGTGCTGGCGCAGGCCCTGCTCGTCCTGGTAGGTGATGTCGAAGACCTTCGCGAAGTGCTGGCCGAGGTTGTGGGACGTGCCCGCCTGCAGGGCGTAGCCGTCCTTCATCAGCGCCTCGATCGAGTAGGTCATCTCGGCGCCGGCGAACTTCTCGGCGTCGCTCTTGGGACCCGCGTGCACCGGCATGGCCAGGTCGGTCTCGGCGAAGTCGCGGTAGACCTCGAGCATGCGCAGCACCTCGGCCTGGCAGTCCTCGGCGGTGGCGTGGGCGGTGTGCCCCTCCTGCCAGAGGAACTCCGCCGTGCGCAGGAACGGGCGCGTCACCATCTCCCAGCGCAGCACGTTCGCCCACTGGTTGATGAGCACCGGCAGGTCCCGGTACGACTCGATCCACTTCGCGTACATCGAGCCGATGATCGCCTCGCTGGTCGGCCGGATGGCCAGCCGCTCCTCGAGGTCCTTGTTGCCGCCGCGCGTGACCCACGCCACCTGCGGGGCGAAGCCCTCGACGTGCTCGGCCTCCTTCTGCAGCAGGCTCTCGGGGATGAGCAGCGGGAAGTAGGCGTTCTCGTGCCCGGTCGCCTTGAAGCGCGCGTCGAGCAGGCGCTGCATGTGCTCCCAGATGCCGTAGCCGTAGGGCCGGAAGACGATGCACCCGCGCACCCCCGAGTAGTCGGCGAGCTGGGCGCGCGGCACCACCACGCCGTACCACTTCGAGGAGTCCTGCGACTGCGGGGTGAGACGCTCCGGGCTGCTCGGGCTCTGCTCCTGGCTCACGGCATGCTCTCCTCTGGCTCCGGTCGTGCGACGGCCCGCGGCCGTGGTGGCCGCGGGCCGTGCAGTATAGGCGGAGGCTTCCGCGCGCGACAAGCGCGGGCGCCGTCCGCGCTATCTCCCGCCCAGCCAGACCAGGCGCTGGGTCAGCCTCACGTCGCCCACCGTGGCGCGCACGGTGTAGACGCCCGGGGCCAGGCCCTGCGGACGCCACTCGCGCGACACCGTGCCGGCGGCGAATCGTCCGGCGGCTACGGGCCGGGCCACCTCGCGGCCGGCGAGGTCGAAGACGCTCACCGCGACCACGGACTCGGTCGGGAGCGCCAGCTCGAGCCGCACCAGGCTCGAGGCCGGGTTGGGCCGCGGCGCGGCCAGGCGCAATCCGTTCGGCCCGGCCGGACCGACCCCCGCCGGGTCGCGGATGGTGAAGAAGGCGTCGCTGCGGTCGCTGCCGCTCGTCCACAGGTCGGCGGGCGTGATCTTCACCCAGACCTGCGTGCTCGGCGTACCGGGCGCGCTGACCGAGATGGCGTTCGAGTCCGCTCCGCCCGCGTCGTGAGCGAGCAGGTCCCACGTGCCGCCGGCGTCCAGGGAGATCCACACGTCCGCGCGTTCCGCGCCGAGCCAGGAGACCGTCTTCGTCGCGCCGATGTCCCAGGTCTCGCCGCCGTTCGGGGTCACGACGAAGTAGCGGTTCACGTCGATGACGTCCGCCGAGCCGTCATCCCCGGCGCCCAGGATGTCGCCGACGATCAGATCGGGGAAGCCGTCGCCCCGCACGTCCCCCGCGGAAGCCACCGCCACGCCGAAGGCGGATCCCGCGTAGGCGCCGACCAGCGTGCGGTCCGCGACGGCGTCGGCACTGGGCCCGCCGTAGTACACGTGGGCGGTCGCGTAGTTGTCCTCGCCGACGATGACGTCGCCGTAGCCGTCGCCGTTGAGGTCCCCGGCGCCCGCGACCGACCGGCCCAGGAAGCCCAGTTCGCGGGACCCCGTGAACACGAGGTCCGGCACGGCGTCCATCGCGGCTCCCCCGAAGTACACATAGGCGCGGCCGGCGCTCGGTGCTCCGGCATCGTTCAGCAGCGCACCCACGAGCACGTCGTCGTAGCCGTCGCCGTTCATGTCGCCGGCCGTGCCGACCGAACCACCGAAGCGGTCGTCCGCCGCCTCCCCCGTCATCACGACGTCCGCCACGACGTCCATGCCGGGCCCCCCGAGGAACACGTAGGCCCTGCCGGCATCCACGCCGCCCGCGTCGTTGCGCCCGGCCCCGACGATGACATCGGCGTAGCCGTCGCCGTTCACGTCCCCGGCCGTCGCGCAGGCCGAGCCGAACTCGTCCAGGTACGCCTCCCCCACCACGGCCAGGTCCGCCATCGTGTCCGGCGCCGCTCCTCCCCGGTACAGATGGACGCGCCCCGCCCCGTTCCCCACCGACGAACCCGACGCACCGACGAGCACGTCGTCGTAGCCGTCGCCGTTCACATCCCCCGCAGTGGCCACGCAAGAGCCGAATCCGTCTCCGTACGCTGCGCCGCTCAGGGTCCAGTCCGCGAGCGTGTTCGGGCTCGCGCTGCCGTAGTGGAGGTACGCCTTGCCGTATCCGCCCGCGTCGTTCGCGCCGACGAGGACGTCGTCGTGGCCATCCCCGTTCACGTCCCCCCCCGTACCCACCGAACCACCGAGGGCCTCGGGAAGGCCGCTGGCCGCGAACTCGAGGCTGAACCAGTCGTCGGTGGGCAGCGACGGCCCGAAGTACACATAGGCATTCCCGCGGTTCGTGTAGCCCGTGAACTCGTTCCACGCCCCGACGATCACGTCGGCGTATCCGTCCCCGTCCATGTCCCCGGCCGCGCCCACGGCGGACCCGTACCAGCTGTAGGTGGTCGTCCCCGCCAGCGTCTTGTGGAGCCGGTACGCCACGGCCGGCGGCGGGCCGACGTCGACCACGTACGCCGCGCCGGCGTTCGAGCCGCCCGCATCGTTGCCGGTCGCCGCGACGATCAGGTCGGGATGGCCGTCGTGGTTCACGTCGCCCGCGCAGCCCACCGCGACGCCGTAGGCGTCGCTCGCCGCCGCGCCCGTGAGCGTGATGTCGGCTACCGTGTCCGGCGTGTCGCCGCCGTAGTACACGTAGGCGCGGCCGGCATCCGTCCCGGCGGCGCCGTTGCGATAGGCCCCGATGGCGACGTCGCCGTAGCCGTCGCCGTTCACGTCCCCCAGCCCCGTCAGCACGTAGCCGAAGCTGTTCCCCGCCGCCTCGCCGGTGTACACCACGTCCGGGATCAGGTCCGTGCTGGCTCCGCCGTAGAACAGGTAGGCCCGGCCCGCGTCCGTCCCACCCGCGTCGTTGTAGTAGGCGCCCACGACCACGTCGTCGTAGCCGTCGCCGTCCACGTCCCCCGCGCCGGCCACGGCCCGGCCGAAGTAGTCGCCGGCTGCGGCGCCGGTGAAGGTCAGGTCGGCCGTCGCGTCCGGGCCGGTGCCGCCGTAGAAGACGTAGGCGCGGCCGGCGTTCGTGCCGCCCGCGTCGTTGTAGTAGGCGCCCACGACCACGTCGTCGTAGGAGTCGCCGTTCACGTCGCCCGCGCCGGCGACGGCGTAGCCGAACCAGTCGCTGGCCGCCGCGCCGGTGAGAGTCAGGTCGGCGGTGCTGTTCGGGCTGGCACCGCCGTAGAAGACGTAGGCGCGGCCGGCGTTCGCGCCGCCCCCGTCGTTGCCGTAGGCGCCCACGACCCAGTCGGCGTAGCCGTCGTGGTTCACGTCTCCCGCGCCAGCGACCGCGAAGCCGAGATAGTCGCTCGCCGCCGCTCCCGTCATCGTCAGGTCGGCGACCGCGTCCGGAGTCGCGGCGCCGAAGTAGACGTAGGACCGCCCGGCGGCAGCACCCCCCGCGTCGTTGCCGTACGCCCCGACGACGACGTCGTCCCAGCCGTCGCCGTTCACGTCACCCGCGCCGGCCACGCTGAAGCCGAAGTAGTCACCGGCCGCGGCTCCCAGCAGGGTGAGGTCGGCCACGTCGTCCGCGCCGGGCCCGCCGAAGAAGACGTACGCAGCGCCGGCGTCCGTCCCGGCCAGATCGTTGTTGGGGGCGCCGACGATCACGTCGTCGTAGCCGTCGCCGTTGACGTCACCCGCTCCGGCGACGGAGCGGCCCAGGTTGTCGCCTGCGGCGGCGCCCTGGAGGGTCATGAGATTGGGCGGCGAAGCGGCCGACGCGGGCCGGCCAACCACCGACAGCAGGATCGCGAGAAGACCCGCAAGGGCCGGCAGCGGCGTGCTGCCCGAGGTGCGGCTGTGAGGCATGGACGAGCTCCCGGTCTGGAGGAGGGCGTGCGCAGGACGCAATTCGACCCCATGAGCTTACACCCCGGTCCCCGCGTCACGGCACGGAAAACACGGTCGCGCCCCGGAATCGGGCGTGCGCGTCAAGCCCGGGGGGAGTCGGCCTCGAGCAGCGCGCTCAGCACGGTGGCGGGTTCCAGCCTGCGCATGCAGTCGAAGTGCCGCCGAGGACATTCGGAGCGGCCGTGGAGCGTACAGGGTTGGCATGGCTCGTTCCGGCAGAGGACCACGTGCCCCACGCCCGCCGGCGCGAAGCCCAGAGCCGGAGACGTGCTGCCGAACAACGCCACCGCGCGCGAGCCGCACGCCGCCGCGAGGTGCATCAGACCGCTGTCGTGCGTGACCGCCCGCGGGCAGCGCTCGAGCAGCGCAGCCAGCCGCCCCAGGGGCTCGACCGCCCAACGTGAGCCCGCGTCCACGTCCACCGCGCGCGACAACTCGGGCAGCGCGCGGCGCTCCGCCTCGAGCGACATGACCAGGACGCGGGCCCCCCGGGCCCTCGCGAGTCCGTGCAGGGCGACCCAGTGCTCCTCGGGCCAGCGCTTGGTCGCGTGTCTCGCCCCCGGACAGAACGCGACCAGCGGCTCCGTCCCGACCCAGGCCGCCAGCCACGGCCCGGCCCAGGCCCGAGCCTCTCCGCCGATCGAGACCCGGGGCACGTCGTCCGCCCGGAGCCCCAGCGGGCGCAGCGCCCGCGCGTGGCGCTCGAGCGCCGGCGGGACCGGGGGCGGTGCCGTCCAGCGCGCGCGCACCCAGCGCGCCCGCCTCAGCCGGTACGAGGCCGCGCGCAGCACGGGTGCCCGCTGCCGGAACGTGAGCACGCGCGTGCGCAGACTGCCGTGCAGATCCACGATGAGGTCGCAGTCCTCCAGCTCGGCCCCCATCGAGACCAGGTCCTCGATCGCCCGCGCGTCGCGCTCGAGCACGCGCACGTGGGAGATCGCCGGGTCGAAGCGCGCGACGTCCGCGTACTCCTCCTTGGTCCAGAATTCCACCCGCGCCGCCGGGAAGGCCCGCCGCAGCGCGTGCACCACCGGCAGCGACAGGATCACGTCCCCTAGCGACGAGAGCCGCAGCACGGCGATCCGCCCGAAGCCCGCCGGCGGGACGGCCAGGCGCCGCATGTCAGCCCGCGAACTGCAGGTCGTAGAGGCGGCGGTACGTCCCGTCGCGCTCCATGAGCTGCGCGTGGGTGCCCGACTCGACCACCCGGCCCTGCTCGAGCACGAGGATGCGGTCGGCGTGCTGCACGGTGGACAGCCGGTGGGCGATGACCAGCACCGTGCGGTCGTGCATGAGCCGCTCGAGCGCCTCCTGCACCAGCCGCTCGCTCTCCGTGTCGAGCGACGAGGTGGCCTCGTCCAGCAGCAGGATGGGCGGGTTCTTGAGCAGCGCCCGGGCGATGGCCAGCCGCTGCCGCTCGCCGCCCGAGAGCTTCAGCCCCCGCTCGCCGATCACGGTGTCGTAGCCCTGCGGCAGGCGCTGGATGAACTCGTCGGCGTGCGCCGCCGTCGCCGCGCCCCGCACCGCCTCGTCCGGCGCACCGCCCAGCCCGTAGGCGATGTTCGCGCGCACCGTGTCGTGGAAGAGGATCGTCTCCTGCGTGACGATGCCGAGCTGCGCCCGCAGCGAGGCGGTGGTCGCCATGCCCAGGTCCACGCCGTCGAGGGTGATGCGCCCGGCGGTCGGCTCGTAGAAGCGGGCCAGCAGGTCCATCACCGTGCTCTTGCCCGCCCCGCTCGAGCCGACCAGGGCCACCACCTCGCCGTGCCGCAGCTCGAAGGAGACGTCCTCGAGCACCGGGCGGCCCGGCTGGTAGGCGAAGTGCACCGACTCGTAGCGGATGCGCTCGGCGAGCCGCGGCAGGGCGACCGCGCCGGGGCGGTCCCGCACGGCCGGCGCGGTGTCGAGCAGGCCGAAGACGCGCTGCGCCGCGGCCACGCCCTGCTGGATGTTGGCGTTCACCTCGGCCAGGCTCTTGATCGGGGACAGGGTGGTGAGCAGCGCCCCGACGAAGAGCATGAACGACTGCGGGGCCAGCCCCTGGTGGGTGAAGATCTGGCGCCCGCCCACCCACAGCATCGCCACCGCCACCACGACGATGGCCAGTTCGGTGAGGGGCTGGGCCGCCGCCGAGACGCGCCGCAGGTGCACGAAGGCCGCGTAGAACCCCTGGTTGGCGCGGTTGAAGCGCGTGCGCTCGAAGCCCTCCATGCCGAACGCCTTCACCACCCGTACCCCGGCGATGGACTCCTGCAGCACGGCGGTCATGTCGGCCATGCGCTCCTGCGCCCGCCCCGAACGCTTGCGCATCTTGCGGCCCACGCCCGCCAGCGTCAGCCCGAGCGGCGGTACGACCAGCAGCGACAGCAGCGCCAGCTGCCAGGAGGTCACGAACACCCAGATGAGCGCCCCGAGCAGGGTGAGCCCGTGCTTGACGAGGTTGCTGATGCTCGAGGCCAGCGCCGCGCGCAGGTACTCCATGTCGTTCGTCACCCGCGAGACCAGCATCCCGCTGCGGCGCCCGTGGAAGAACGACAGCGACAGCTCCTGCAGATGCGCGTACAGCGCCGAGCGCAGGTCGCGGATCACCCCCTGCTCGATCGACACCATGAGGAACGCCTGCAGGTAGTCGGCCAGGTTCTTGAGCAGGAAGATCACGAGCAGGATCACGCAGATGCGCTCGAGCGCCACCAGCGGCTGGGCCCGCACGATCCAGCGCTCGCCCAGCTCGCTCACGACGCCCGGCAGCTGCAGGCCGGTCACGGTCGCCAGGGCCCCGCCCGGCGCCGCAGGGGCCGTCGCCGTCACCGCCGCGGCGCCGCCGCCCGCGGAGCGGAAGAGCACGCTCATGAGCGGTGAGATCATCCCCAGGGAGACGAAGTTCGTCGCGGCGAAGAGGGCCATGCAGGCCAGCGCCACCGCCAGCCGCCCCACATAGGGACGCAGGTAGCGCAGCAGCCGCAGGTAGGCCTTCATCGCTGCGGTCCCGGCCCCGGGCGGGCCGGCGCGGCCGGGCGCGTCACGCTACCCCGGCCCGCCCGCGCCGCGCGACGTGGGCACGCGGCCGACCTCGAGGTTCGCACCCAGCGCTCCCAGGAGGTCGAACCCGCGGAAGTCATCGAGCGAGTCCTCCGGCCGGGCGCTCAGCTCCCCGCACCCCACGAGCGCGAAGACGATGTGCCCCACGTCCTCGCTCCGGGTCACCCCCCACTCGCGGAAGACCGTCGGGGCCAGCGGACCGAACTCGCGCCGCGCCAGCCGCACGATGCCACGCAGGAGCTCCGGTCCGCTGAGATGGCGCCGCACCGGGTCGGCCAGCCGTTCCGGCGGAAGGGCCTGCACGGCCACCCCCAGCGCGCCCACGACGAAGCCGTAGGCCTCGCGCGCATGGCGCGGGTCCGCCTCGCGGAGCCCGTCCACGGCGTCCCAGAACACGCTCTCGTCCCTGCTCACCGGCCCTCCCGGCGGCCGGGCTGCCGCGCCCCGACGACACCCCACCGCGCCCGCGGACTATAGGCCGGGCCTCCGCGCGTCGGCAAGGCGGCCGCGCTCAGGCGCGCCGCGGCCGCAACACGGTCGGGCGCCCGTCGCAGCGCGGGTCGCGGCGCGGATGGTCGAGGTTGTAGTGCAGGCCGCGGCTCTCGCGCCGCCGGCGCGCGCTGGCCACGATCAGGCTGCCCACCAGCGCGATGTTCCGCAGCTCGACCAGGTCACGCGACGGCCTCAGCCGCTCGTAGTCGAGTTCGATCTCCTCCCGCAGCAGGGTCAGCAGGCGGTCGGCGTAGAGCAGGCGCTGATCGCTGCGCACGATCCCCACCAGGTCCCACATGAGCCGTCGCACCGCGTCCCAGTGGTGGTCGAACACGACCGTCTCGAGCGGGGGGTGCGTGCCCTGCGCGTGCCAGGCCTCGGCGCGCGGCACCCGCGGCGTCGCGCGCAGCCGCCGCCACGCCTCGACCGCGCCGTGGTGCGCGCTCACCACCGCCTCGAGCAGCGAGTTGCTGGCCAGCCGGTTCGCCCCGTGCAGCCCCGTGCAGGCGGTCTCGCCCAGCGCCAGCAGGCCCCGCACCGACGTGCGCCCGGCCAGCGTGGCCCGCACGCCCCCGCACATGTAGTGCGCCGCCGGCACCACCGGCACGGGCTCGCGCGTCAGGTCGAAGCCGAAGCGCCGCAGCCCCGAATCGACGTTGGGGAAGCGCGCGCGCACGCGCGCCGCCGGCAGGTGCGTGATGTCCAGCAGCACGTGGGTCTCGCCCCGCCGCTTCATCTCCCGGTCGATGGCCCGCGCCACCACGTCCCGCGGCGCCCGCTCCGCCATCCGATGCACGCGCGGCATGAAGCGCTCGCCGTCCAGCGTGCGGAGCACCGCCCCTTCGCCGCGCAGCGCCTCGGTGAGCAGGAACGACTTCGCCTCCGGGTGGAAGAGGCAGGTGGGGTGGAACTGCACGAACTCCAGACCCTCCACCGCCGCCCCGGCCCGGTAGGCCATGGCGATGCCGTCGCCGGTCGCGACGTCCGGGTTCGACGTGTAGAGGTACACCTTCCCGCAGCCGCCCGTGGCCAGCACGGTGACCCGCGCGCCGAGCGGGCGGATGCGCCCGCTCCCCACGTCCATGACGTAGGCGCCCCAGCAGCGGTCGGCGCCCTCGCGCCGCCGCCCGCGCATGCGCGACTCCAGCACCAGGTCGAGGGCCAGCTGCTGCTCGACGACCCGCACCCGCGGATGCGCGCGGGCGCGCTCGAGCAGCGCCTGCTCGATGCGCATGCCGGTGTAGTCCTGGGCGTGCACGATGCGCCGCCGGCTGTGGCCGCCCTCGCGCCCGAGCTGGAGCGCGCGCCCCCGCCGCGTGAAGCGCACCCCCAGCGCCTCCAGCTCCCGCACCCGCTCGGGCGCCTCGCGTACCACCTGCCGCACCACCGCCGGATCGGACAGCCCCGCCCCGCAGCGCAGCGTGTCGCGCTCGTGCCGCGCGAAGCTGTCCCCGGGGTCGAACACCGCGGCGATGCCGCCCTGCGCCCAGTTCGTGCTGCTGTCGTCGGCGCCGCGCTTGGTCACGACCGTCACGCCGGCGCCGCGCTCCGCGCACTTGAGCGCCAGCAGGAGCCCCGCCACGCCGCTGCCGACCACCAGGACGTCCGTCTCCATCATGCCTCCGCCGCGCCCAGGACCAGCTCCTCCACCGCCTCCCCGCCCCGCACCCACTCCCACTCCACCTCCAGCACCGCGACCGGATCCCGCGCCGCGCCGGCCGGCCAGCGCCCCGCGTCCTTGGCCGCCAGCACGCCCCAGCCCCCCGCGGCGCGGGCCCGCGCCACGGCCGCCGCCGCCTCCGCCGCCGTGAACCAGTGATGGTCCCGCCAGGTCCGGGTGCTGTCCACCCGCAGTCCGG
>JAXDBZ010000081.1:0-10698 GCA_034678345.1 Candidatus Eiseniibacteriota bacterium | reverse complement strand
CGCCGTGGTTTTTGGGGCACTCGGGCCCACCCGGCGGGGGGCCCCCGCCGCCGCAACGAAGGCCCTCGGCCGCCCCCCGTGGCCTAGGCCCAGGTGGCGTTGGCGGCGCGCCGGACCATCTCCTGGCTGCCCAGCGTCATCGCGATGATCGAGCCGACCAGCACGGCGCGGTCGAGGTCGAACTCGTCGAAGACCTCGCCGTCGCGCTTGTTGCTCAGGTTCAGCACGCCGCAGATCCGGTCCTTGTAGGTCAACGGCACGCAGATGAACGAGTCGGAGTTGTAGGCGTCCTGGTCGGTATGCGGCGGCGTGTCGGACTCCTCGCGCACCCGCACGAAGAGCGGCTTGCGGTTGCGCGCCACCCAGCCGGAGATACCCTGGCCGACCCGCACCTTCACCCGGTCGGCGATGGCGGGGTCGATACCTTGCTGCGCGGCGATGGAAAGCGTCTCCCGCGGCGAGTCGAGCAGCATCAGGCTGCAGCGCTCGATCTGGAAGTGCTCGCACATCCACTGCACCAGCGTGGTGGGCAGCGCGGCCTGGTCGTGCTCCTGGGTGAGCACCTGGAAGACGTCCTTCATGAACCCGACGGTGCTCTGCAGCTCGGCGGCCCGCGTCTGGGCCGAGCTCAGCTCGGAGTAGGCGTCCGTCAGGTGCTGCGTGGCCGCGGCGGACTGCTCCTCGAGCGCGTAGAGCTGCGCCTTCACCCGCTCGAGCTCGTGCTGGTACTGCGTCGAGCTCTTGTCGAGCTGCTCGATCTCCTCGGCCAGCGCCTCGAGCTGCTCCGCCTTCGAGCGGTTGTCCTCCTCGAGCTTCTGGCTGCGCGCGTCGAGCCGGCGGATGCGGTCCTGGAACTCGGCCGCGGCCACCGGCGCCCCCGCGCCCGTGGCGGCGTCGCGCCCGGCGCGGTGGAGGTGCTGGGCCAGCGCCAGCGCCGCCATGCTCCGGATGGGGATGAGGTCCGCGACCGCGCGGCCGCCGAAGGCGCCCCGCCGCTCGCTGACGATGGTGAGCAGGGCGAGGATGTCCTCGGCGTCCGCCAGCGGCAGGCAGACGCAGGCCTGCCATGTGGCGGTGGGGGTCAGCGAGGCCAGGCTGGGGGCCTCCATCGGGTCCGGCTGGTAGGCCGGGGAGGAGCCGAAGACGTGGGTCAGGAGGGACCGGCGGCCGTCGGGATTGAAAAATGCACTGGGGTGGAAGAACTTTCGCACGAGCCGGGCCGGGAGGGCGTCCACCGGCAGGTCGATGTCCCGCCGGACGAGGCGCTGGCCGGCGCGCTGGTAGACGCTCACCAGGCTGTCGCGGCTGACCTCGTAGAACGCTAGGGACGCGCGCCAATCCGGATGCACGGCTTGCAGATAGCCCAGGAACTCGTAGACGAGGGCCTCGGTGTCTCGCGAACTGGTCAGGCGGTCCGAGATGTCGCGCAGGTCGAACTTGGACACGGCAGGATCCCTCCTGGGAGTGTGTAGGTGAGCGGACGCCCCGGAAACGCAAGGGCCATGCCGCCCCCGGCGTGCAAGCCCGGGCTATTCATGAGCCCGCACCTGCGGACGCGGTCTGGCCATGGATGACGGCATCGCGCGGCATGGCCGCTCCTCGACGGGGGTTCAACCCCGACTGCGTCGCGGCCATGCCGTGCTCCTTGTCCTCCAAGGCCATCCCGCATCCTCGGTTTGCGGTTCATGAATAGTCCGGGCTAGATTGGGACGCGTCCCCCATGGATGGACCCCCTCGGGAGGGACCCCATGCCCAGGCTCGTGGCAGGATCGGATGTGGCCCGCGCCGGCGCGGAGCTGGCTCAGGTGGCGCGGGCGGCGGCAGCCCGCGAGGCGGACGGACAGCGCGTCCTGCACCTCGAGCGCGGCGAGCCCGACTTCGCCGCCCCGCCCCATGTCGTCGAGGCCCTCGCCGCGGCGGTGCAGGCGGGCGAGACGCGCTACCCGAACCCCGGTGGCGTGCTGCCCCTGCGCGTGGCGCTGGCCGAGAAGCTCGCCCTCGAGAACGGGATCGCCTGCCATCCCGAGGACGTCGTCGTCACCGCCGGCGCGACCCACGGGCTCTTCCTGGCGCTGCGGGCGCTGCTCGCCCCCGGCGACGAGATCCTGCTGCCGGGGCCCTACTGGATGCTGCTGCCGGGGATGCTCGGGCTCGTCGAGGGCGCGCGCTGGCGACACCTGCCCGTATTCCTCGACGTGCTCGAGGGCCGGCTCGAGCCGGACGAGCTCGCGGCGCGGCTGCGCGCGAGCCTCGGTCCAGCGACGCGCGCCCTCTACCTGAACACGCCCAACAACCCGACCGGCGCGGTCCTGTCGCGCGCGCAGCTCGAGGCGGTCGCCGCGGTGGCCGTCGAGCACGACCTGTGGGTGGTGAGCGACGAGGCCTACGAGCACCTCCTCTTCGACGGCGTCGAGCACGTGAGCATCGCCTCGCTGCCCGGGATGGCGGCGCGCACCGTGTCGCTGTTCTCGTTCTCGAAGTCGTACGCCATGAGCGGTTGGCGACTCGGCTACGTGGTCTCGCCGCCGGCGCTGCGGCCCGTGCTGGGGCCGGCGCTCAGCGCCCTGACCACGCGCGGCGTCTTCCCGGCGGTGCAGTTCGCCGGTCTGGCGGCGGTGAAGGGCCCCCCGCGCGCGGTGGAGGCGATGCGGCACGCCTACCTCGAGCGGCGCGACCTGTTCTTCGCGCAGCTCGAGGGGCAGCACGTCCTCCGCGCCGCGCGCCCGGCCGGCACGTTCTACGTCTTCGCCGACGTGGCGGCGGCGCTGGAGCGGCGCACGGTGGCGGACCTGGTGCGGGAGTGGCTCGAGCTGGGCATCGCCGTGCTGCCGGGCACCGCCTTCGGGCCGTACCCGGCGCGCGTGCGCTTCTCGCTGGCCGCGCGCAAGGAGGACGTGCTCAAGGCGGTGCGCCGGCTGCGCGAGCACTACGCCGGAACGAAGACGGCGGTGGCCGGCTGAGCGGGGGCGCCGCGCGGCGACGAGCGCCGCCCGCTTTCAGCGCGGGGCGGCCGGTGGGGCGGGGTCCGCCGGCTTCGCCGGCAACGTGCGCGGCGGCGCCGGTGGATCGAAGGCGACGACCGGGATGCCCGCCCGTTCCGCGATGCACTGGTGGATCAGCGTGAAGCCGTGGGCGTCCATCGGCGAGGTCTGGCGCCCGATGACGAACTCCTGTCGGAGTGGCTCGGCCAGGTGCGGTCGGTCCACGAGGGCAAGCGGATCGAAGCCGTACTGCTTCCGGAATCCCGATCGCTGCGCGCGTCCGACCAGGGCCGCGGTGTTGTACAGATCGATCCCCCGCTTCTCTCCGCGGAACACCTGGTACTCCCTGAGTCGCGCGATCCCGTCGGCCGGCCAGAGCACGATGGCACGCTCGTGGGGGATTGACTCCCACATCGCGTGGTACTGCTCGTCCAGCCGGACGAACTCGCGGCTCCTTCCCGCCATCAGGGTCGCGCCGGACACGACGAACAGGGCCAGCGCGACCGCGGCGACGGTCGTGGCAAGCGCCACTCCGAATCGGGTGCGTCTCAGGCGAGCCGCCAGGTCCGCGCCAGGTCGGACGAGCGAGAGGCCGGCCACGGCGAGCGGCGGCAGGAGGTAGGGGTTCGGGTCGGGCACGCCGTAGTGGTGGACGAAGACGACCTGCGCCCCCGCCGCGACGAGCAGTCCGGTCATGAGCCGCCGTCGCGCGCCGCGCGAGCGCCACCACTGGAACCCGAAGAGGGCGAGACCCGGCCAGAGGAGTGGGTAGACGTAGCGGAGGAGCCATGCCAACTGGGTCTCGTCCGGTGCCCAGTGGCCGAGGTATGCGCGGTAGGCGCGGGCCGTGACATGAGCCAGAAAGCCGCCCAACCCCGGTTCGAGCATGGGCCACACCTCGCCGCCCCCCGGATGGACTGCCCGGTAGGCGACGTAGCCGTAGCTCAAGAGCGGAACGACCCCGGCGGCGAGCCACACCAGCGGTACCCAGGCGCGGAATAGCCTCGCCTTGGCGAGCGACCAGCCCAGCGCCAGCGTCATGCCGCCGGCCAGGAAGACCGCGGTGAAGTGGTGCGCGCCACCCAATCCGCACAGCAGGCCCCACGCCACCATGCGCAGGGGCAGCCGCGTCAGCCGCCGTCCGCCGCCCCCGAGCGCGTCGATCAACCCGGCGGCGAACAGGGCCGTGCCGCAGCCCCAGGCCAGTTGCCAGCTGTGCACCTCGACCACCGTGCTCTCCACCATCCATACGGGGTTGAAGCCGAGGACCACGACCGGCAGCGCGGCCAGTAGGAATCGCTCCCGCCGTGAGAGATCGTCGCGCGCGGGCAGCAGGCGCAGCGCGAGGCGGTGGAAGAGGAGCATGGCCACGCCGCCCCCGCAGGCGGCCCAGGCGTTGGCCGCGAAGGGGAACCCGGCGCCGGCGCGGTGGAGGAGCGCGACGGATGCGTGTCCGAGGAGCGTGAAGAGCGGGTAACCGGTCGGGTGGAGCGCGCCTCCCGTGGCCAGAACCAGCGCGAACTCGCTGGCGTCCTTGTCGCCCGAGACGTGCGGGGCGAGCAGGAGGTAGCTGCCGAGCAGCGCGGCGGCGAGCGCGACCGACCACGACCACGGCACGCCGCCGGGCGAGCCCAGTCCGTCCCGGGTCGCCGCCTCGAGGCCACGGGATCCCGGCGGGGTGCGGCGGGGTCCGCTCCTGGGATCCGGCCGGCGCGTGGAGCGCATCGCGAACGTCCCTTGAGACTGGATGGAACCGCTGCTTCGACGCCACGCGGTGGAGGATCCCCGCCAGCGAGCCCGGGAGGCTACCCCTTCCCGTGGCGCGGCCCAAGTGTCCCCGCCCGGGACGATCGGTGTTCCGCTACAGCTCCTGCCCGTCGGGACCCAGCAGACGCGGCGGCCGCTCACCGCGCGGCGCGTCGGCCGTGGGCTTCGCGCTCTCCGCCGCCTCGCCCGGCGCCGTCTCCGCACCGGGCGGCACGTCCTCTTCGTCCACCTCGATGACGTAGCCGCCGTCCACGCACGGCGGCACGATCACATGGTCGAGTGCGACGCGGAAGACGTCCTCCATGGTGTCCACCGGGACGAGCTCGAGGCGACGGCGCACGTCGGCCGGGATGTCCTCGAGGTCCTTCTCGTTCACCGCCGGGTAGAGCATCGTCCGGAATCCCGCGCGGTGCGCGGCCAGCGCTTTCTCGCGCAGCCCGCCCACCGCCAGCACCCGCCCGCGCAGGCTGACCTCGCCGGTCATGGCCACGTCGTGGTGGATGGGGCGGTCGCTCAGCACCGAGGCGATCACCAGCCCGACGGTGATGCCGGCCGAGGGGCCGTCCTTGGGCACGCCGGCGGCCGGGAAGTGGATGTGGATGTCGTAGTTTGCGAACGCCTCGGCGTCGATGCCGAGCACGTCGGCGCGCGAGCGCACGAAGGAGTGCGCCGCCTGCACGGACTCCTTCATGACCTCGCCGAGCTGGCCGGTGGTGACGACGCGACCGCCGCCCGGCATCTTGAGCGCCTCGACGATGAGGATCTCGCCGCCGGTCGAGGTCCAGGCGAGGCCCGCGGCCACGCCGACCTCGTCGTCCTTGCCGGCCGTCTCGAGCGTGAAGAGCCGGTGCCCGAGGTAACGCTCGAGCTGCCGCGGCGTGACCACGTGCCGGCGCGGCGGGCCACCCACCCGGGCCAGCGCCACCTTGCGGCACACGGTGGCGATCTGCCGCGTCAGCCCCTGCACGCCCGCCTCGAGCGTCCAGCCGCGCACGATCTCGCGCAGCGCCTCGTCGCTCAGGCGCAGATCGCGCGCCGCGAGGCCGTGCTCGCGGAGTTGGCGCGGCACCAGGAAGCGCCGGGCGATCTGGATCTTCTCGTCCTCGCCGTAGCCGGGCACCTCGATGACCTCGAGGCGGCTCTGCAGCGGCTCGGGCAGCAGCTCGGTGTTGCTGGCGCACAGGACGAGGACGGCGTGCGACAGATCGAGCGGCAGCGCGAGGTAATGGTCGGTGAAGCGCGCGCGGGCGGCCGGGTCGAGCAGCTCGAGCAGCGTCTCGAACACGCCCAGCCCCGACTCGCCGACCAGGCGCTCGATGCCGTCCACCAGGATGACCGGGTTGCGCGCCCCGGCCTCGCGCAGCGCACGGACGATCCGCCCCGGCTGCGCACCGGGCAGGCCGCGCGGTGTGCCGCGCAGGCCGGCGACGTCGTCGGCGCCGGAGAGCCCGAGGTGCACGAACGGGCGGTGGAGCGCGTGCGCCATCGCGGCGGCGAGCGACGACTTGCCGGTGCCCGGCGGGCCCGCCAGGCACAGCACCGGGCCCGGCAGGTCGGGCCGCAGGCGCTGCACCGCCAGGTGCTCCACGATGCGCTCCTTGGCCCGCTCGAGCCCGAGGTGCTCACGGTCGAGCGTGGCGGCGACCTGCTGCAGGTCGGCGTCCTCGGGGGCCAGCCGGTCCCAGGGCAGGGCCCACAGCCACTGCAGGTAGGCGCGGATCTGTGCCGCCTCGGGCGAGCCGGGCGCCAGCCGCCGCAGCCGTTCCATCTCGCGCTGGGCGCGGCGCATGACCTCGGAGGGGAGGCCGGCGTAGGCGAGCGCCTTCGCGGCCTGCGCCCCGGAGGGCACGACGCGGGCGGGCAGCGGCGTGGCCGACGCTCGCAGTCCACGGCCGGTCCTTCGCTGGCTGAGCGGCGGGCGCAGGGATCGCGGCATGGGCGTCTCCGTCTTGGGATACGTTCGTGGCGCGCGTCTGCCGGAACGCCGTCCGGACGGCAGCCCGGACCCGGGCGTCCCCGACCGGTAGGTCATGCAATCCACCTGCCGGGACGGCAGCGTCGGTTCGAGCGCGTGGGGGGAGCTGTAACATCTTGCCCCACAACCCACTGGCATTCGGGTGGGTGGCCCCGTGCGCCGGCCGGGCGCGAGGGTCCGGTGGAAATCGCGCCCACTCCGCCCCCGGACCGTGCGGTTTTCGTCCGGGGGAGCAACACGAAGGCCCGGCGTTTCCGCCGGGCCTTCGCTGGATCCTGCCTGCGCGGTCACCCGCGCCAGGAGGGTCTTACCGGTACAGGGTCTTCACGCGGCCCCACGTGGTGCTGTTCACGGGCACCGGCGCCTGGTAGCAGGCCTCGGCGAACGTCGTACCGACGCCCAGGTCGTCCACGCGCCAGTTCCACACGGTGGTTCCCGGATAGCCCGGGCTCGGGAACGAGGAGGACGAGCCCTGGCGCAGGAAGAACGTGCTGGCCGGGATGGCCGACAGGTCGTTCCGCGTGTTGGAGACCGACGCGCTGAACTCGTTCACCGGGTCCACCCACATCGTCGAGGTCCCGGTCGTCGGATCGTACTTGATGACGAGAGTGTACCAGGTGTCGCAGTTGAGCGTCGTCGTCCACGGCGTCGCGCCGTACGTGCTGTTGGTGCTGGTGTTCGAGATGCCGAACGTCCACTGACCCGTCGTGCCCTGCGACAGCACGTAGACGCGGGCGACCATGTTCGAGGTGCCGGCATCCTTCAGGCCAGCGAAGTAGCCGCCCAGGGGCGCGGTCTCGCCGAAGCAGGGGATGTACACCCGGAAGCAGGCGTAGGTCGGGACCGAGGTCGTCTGGGCCGTGAACGGCACCGCATCGTCGTTCGCGAACGCGCTGGTGGCCATGATGCCGGTGGCGTAGTTGCTGACGATCTGGACGTCGCCCGTGCTGCCGCTGTAGGTCGCCCAGGGACCCAGCGCCGGAAGGCCGGGGTTGTTCGGGGTGAGGTTCCCGTCGGCGTAGGTGAACGGCTCGTTCACGAGATTGCCCGCGAACGCCACCGAGGCCGTCAGGGCGAGAGCGAGGAGCGTGATAACAGTCTTACGCATGTCGGGGGTTCTCCCTATGGTGCGTGGACCATGATGTCGTGTAGACCCCGACCCTGCCCGTGCTTGGCTGTGCGCGGGATGCGATCTAGGTCCGCACGGTGAACGCGTGCCCGTGGCGAGGACGGGCGGCCCCTATGGTGTTGCTCTCCGGCAACCCCTCAGTCTTGCAGCCACCTCAGATGATACGGGACCGGGGCCTCCTCTGGCAAGGCCTAAGACCGCGTGAATGGCTGCGATAGCAGGGTTTACGGGATGGGGCAATCCGCACGACACCGCGCGAAGCGCGCCCATCCCGCCAACTCCCAGCGCTGTCCGGCCTTGCCGCGTTCGTCCTCTCAGCCCGCCCGGTCCGTGGTCCCGGTCTGGGGCTTCCGACCCGAGCGCGTCCAGAGGTGGACCGCATTCGCCAGCAGGAAGAGGGCGAAGAGCCGGACCAGCGTCGGCTGCGACAGCCACTGGACCAGCCCGGCGGCGGCCGGCCCTCCGACGACGGCCCCCAGAGCCAGCCAGGGCACGAGGTGGAGTAGGACGTTGCCGTGGCGGTGGTGCTCGATCGCTCCGGCCGGCGCCGTCACGAGGATGACGGCCAGCGAGGTCCCCTGCGCCACCGCCTGCGGCAGGCCCAGCATGAGCGTGAAGGCGGGCACGGCGATCACGCCACCCCCGACCCCCATGAAGCCGGCCAGCAGCCCGACCGCGGCCCCCAGCAGCAGGTCGAAGGCCACGGTGGCGGCCGGGCCGTGGAACGGGGCGCCCGCCCCGGCCGGCGGCCGCCAGAGCAGGCGCAGCGCGACGAGCACGAGCAGCAGGGCGAAGGCGCGCCGCAGGTCCCGGCTCGACGTCCGCGCGGCGAGGCGCGCGCCGTAGCGGGCGGTGTACACGCTGGCCAGGGCGACCAGCACGGCCGTGCCCCAGGCCACCTGCCCGTGCGCGCCGTAGACGACGAGCGCGGCGATGGCGGTCGCGCCGATGGCGGCGAGCGAGGTGCCGTGCGCCTCGTGCTGGGTGAGCCGGAGCGCGCCGGTGAGCAGCGGGACCAGCACGATCCCGCCGCCGACGCCGAACAGCCCGCCGGCGAGGCCGGCCGCGACGCCGGTCAGCAGGGCGACGGCCTGCTCGCGCCGGCTCATGCGGCCGTCCGCGCTACTCGGGGCTCGCCGTCTGGGTCCGCTGCACCAGCCGGACGATGTCGGCGAAGCGCGTGGCGTTGGTCGGGGCCCCCAGCACCACCGCGATCAGGTCGCGGCCGCGGTCGCGCACCCAGGTGGCCACGCAGTAGCCGGACTGGCTGATGAAGCCGGTCTTGCTGCACGAGAACTCATAGCGGTTGCTGCGCAGCAGGCGGTTCGTGTTCACGATCTGGTGCGTGCGCGTGATCGTGCGCCGACTCCCCGGGTACTCGCCGAGGAACACGTAGTCCGGCGTGGTCGTCACCTCGCGGATCAGGTAGTGGTCGGCGGCCGCGCGCAGCAGCTTCGCCACGTCCACCGCGGTCGAGACGTTGCGGTTGTCGAGGCCAGTGGTCTCGGCGAAGCGCGTGTTGCCGAGGCCGAGGCTGCGGGCCTTGTCGTTCATGCGCTCGACGAACTCGGCCCGGTCGAGCCCGGACTCGCGCGCCAGCACCCGCGTGGCCACGTTGTCGGAGTTCATCAGGCTCATGTGCAGCAGGTCGTAGAGGGCCACGCGCTCGCGGTTCCACAGCTGGGTGTGGCCGCCGCCGCGGATCTCCTCGCGCGTCACCTCGACGCGCCGGCGCAGGTCGGGCTGCTGCTCGAGGAAGACCAGGGCGGTCATCAGCTTGGTGATGCTGGCGATCGGCACGGTCTGGTCGGACTTCTTCTCGAACAGCACGCGGTCGGTCGCGGGGTCGATCACCACCGCGTTGCGGGCGTACACGCCGCCGGGCGGGGGCGCCGGCGCGCGCCGCCGCTTGCTCTTGCGCCGGCTCGCCGCCGGGCTCCGCCGCTTGCTCTTGCTCGTGACCTTCGTCCCGGCGGTGCTCTTGCGGGTGACCTTGGCCTTCGCGGTGCTCGAGCCGGAGCGCGACGGGGCGGCGGACGTGCTCTTCGCCTTCGTCCGGGTCGTCTTGGGAGTGGCGGCGTCGGCCATCGTGGCCGGACACGCCAGCGAGAAGATGAGGAGCAGCGCTCCCCAGCGGCGCAGGGCGCGGACCAGCATGGAACCTCCTGATGCCCCGAGGGCGCAGGGCCCAGACCATCCTTGGTATCGGGTCGGACTGCGGCGGCACTTTAGCCGCGTGTGCGCCGTCGCGTCAACGAGGAACCGCCGGCTCATCGCGCGACGGCCCGCGGCAGGAGGTCCTCGCGCAGGTAGCGCAGGAAGTCCTCCACCGCCCGCACGGCCAGCGTGTCGGCCTCTGCGAGGTCCGCCTGCGTGCGCGGCTCGCGGCAGCGCGCGCCGAAGGCCGGCAGCTCGGTCCGGTAGAGGCCGAGCACGCGCTCGAAGCCCGGCAGCGCCTCCTGCAGGCTCTCGCGTGCCGGCTCGCGCAGGTTCACCCGCGCGGCACGCAGCACGTCCGGCACGCGCGCGAGGCGCGCCGACGCGGCGCGTGTCCGGTCACAGGCCGCCCGGGCGTGGCCCGGCAGCAGCGCGCGGACGGCGTCGTCCACCAGCTCGAGATAGGCGGCGGGGTCGCGCTCCCAGCGCCGCGCGACGAGGAGTTCGTCCTGCGCGCCGCGCGTCCAGGCGACGAGCGAATCGCGCCGGGCCCGGCGCGCGGGCGTCAGGGTCGCCTCCGGCACGGCCGCCAGCCGCCGGGCGAAGGTCTCGAGCCACGCGGCCTCGGCGGCGAGCGAGGCCTGCGTGACCGGTTCGAGCCGGTGGTCGCCGCGCCGGTCGCCGGCGCG
>JAXDBZ010000080.1:0-6054 GCA_034678345.1 Candidatus Eiseniibacteriota bacterium | reverse complement strand
CGCACCAGGCGGTGGCGCCGGCGCGCGGCGTGCCCGGCACGGCGTCGAAATGGAGCGAGAGCACCAGGTCGGCCCGGGCGCGGTTCGCCGCCTCGGCGCGCTCCTCCTGCGTCAGCGCGCGATCGTCGTCCCGCAGCAGCACGATCTGCACGGCGAGACGGCTTGCCAGCTCGGCACGCAGCGCGCGGGCCAGCGCCAGCGTCAGGTCCTTCTCGACCGCGCCTTCCACGGTCACGCCGGCGTCGAGTCCGCCGTGGCCCGGGTCGAGCACGATGACGCGCACCGGCCCGGCCGGGGCCTCGAGCGCGAACTCCTCGAGTCCGGGCCCTCGCCGGCGCATCAGGTCGAGGACCACCGCACCCGAGCGCGGCGTGCCGGTGCGCGCGAGGCGGAAGCCGGCCACCGCCGGCGCGACGTCCAGCTCGAGGGCGGTCCCGGCCCCCGCCGGCACCGCGACGAGGCGGCGCACCAGGGCGCCGCGCGGCAGCGACTCGGGCACGGCGCCGGCGAAGGTCCCGCCGAGGCGCAGGCGGAAGTGACCGCGCGAGCGGCTCACCACCGCGACGTCGCCCACCTGCTCGACCGGGATGACGACGCGCGCGCCGCTGTCGCCCGGGCTCACCTGCGGGCTGCCCACCAGGCCGCCGCGCGGCACCCGCGCCACGACGCCGCGCCGCGGCTCGAACACCAGCCGCGCCATCGTGCTGTCGCGCGGCAGGCCCTCGAGCAGCGACACCGGCGCCTGCAGCTCGCCGCGCAGCGAGACGACCGGGGCGCGCAGCCACAGCGTGCGGTCGTCCACCACGGCGAAGGGCAGGTCCACGGTGAGGGTGACGCGGTGGCTGCCGGCGCGCAGCACGAGCTTGCGCACGTCGGCGCGCCAGAACTTCGTGGCCTCGAGCAACCGCGCCAGGTCGTTGGCGCCCACGTAGTCCGCCCCGCCGATGCGCCGCACCGGCGCGGTCTCGAGCCCGGCCCTCGCCCGCACCGGTGGCGCCGGGACGGCGGCCGCCACCAGGGCGAGCAGGGCCAGCGTCGCGGCCGGTCTCACGGGTGCGCCCCGCGCCCGCGCGCGGCGCGGGTGCGGTCCATCTCGCGCTTCGCGTCCCGCTCGGCGATCGCGTGGCGCTTGTCGTAGGTCTTCTTGCCCTTGCCGACGCCGACGAGCAGCTTGGCGTGGCCACGGGCGAAGTAGAGCTTGAGCGGCACCAGCGTCTGGCCCTTGCGCGACACCGCGGCCTCGAGCTTCGCGATCTCGCCGCGGTGCAGCAGGAGCTTGCGCTTGCGCAGCGGGTCGAGGTTCCAGCGGTTGCCCTGCTCGTAGGGCGGGATGTGCATCTGCAGGATCCAGGCCTCGCCGTCCTCGACCGTGGCGTAGGCCTCGGCCAGGCTGGCCTTGCCCTGCCGCAGGCTCTTCACCTCCGTGCCCCGGAGCGCCAGGCCGGCCTCGTAGGTCTCGAGGATGAAGTAGTCGTGGCTCGCCCGCCGGTTCTGCGCGATGAGGCGGTCCGGGGGCGACGGCCCGCGGGTGCGCTCGGAGGAGGGTCGGGTCAGGTCACGCGCCATGCAGAGGAACCGTCCGCGAGTCCGGCGGTGGGACGGAGGCGACCGCCTGGACCCGCCCGGATGGCGGGAAGGCGCCCACCCTTCGGATGGGAGCTTGGTGCGGAAGGGGGGATTTGAACCCCCACACCCTTGCGGGCGCTAGACCCTGAATCTAGTGCGTCTGCCAGTTCCGCCACTTCCGCACGTCAACGGCGAGGGGGGACTATAGGGGCTCCGGCCGCCGACCGTCAACGCGGCCGGGAGGCGCGCCGGACGCGGCGGGGACGCACCGGGCCCGGGGCGGTCTCACGGGACGCGGATCTCGCAGAACAGGCTCGAGCCGTCCACCTCGTCGAACCGGGGCGTCAGCCCCAGCGGCTCCAGCAGCGCTCGGAAGCCCGGTTCGTCCCAGGTGACGGCGCGGAAGCCGTCCCGGCAGGCGATGACGCCGTCCCGGGTCGCCTCGCGGTCGATTTCGCCGATCAGGCCGCGGGCCGCCTGCGCCTCGAACCACGCCAGCCGGTGCTCCCAGAAACGCGCGGCGTAGCTGGAGAAGAGCACCGTGCCGCCGGCGCGGGTGACGCGCAGCGCCTCCCGTGCCACCGTGGACGGGTCGCGGTGGAAGGCCGAGAGGCCGTTCTGGATGCAGAGGGTGAGATCGAACGTCCCGTCGCGCAGGCCCAGGCGCGCCGCGTCCATGGCGGCCAGGCGCACGTCGCCGCCGCCGGCCACGAAGTCGCGGGCCAGCGCGAGGCTCGCGAGCGCCGTGTCCACGCCGACCACCGCGCGCGCCGCCGGCGCCAGCCGGCGCAGCACGCGCCCGTAGCCGCAGCCCAGCTCGAGGACCGCGTCGCCCGCGCGGACGTGCCCGAGCACGTGCGCGATCTCCGCCTCGAGATAGCGCAGCGTGCGCTGCGGCGCCACCTCGTAGCAGGCGCGCAGGCGCTCGGCGGCGAGCTTCTCCGCGTAGTAGTCGGGCATGGGCGAGCCCCCACCTTCCTAGGCGTTCCCCGCCGCGCGGCGCATCCGCGCGGCCAAGACCGCCACGGCGACGCCGGTCGTCAGCGAGACGAACAACCCGCCCTCGAGGCCGAAGGCCCCGCCGGTCAACAGGTCCGGCCCGCGCACGACGAACACGCGCCAGCCCTGCGCGAGTTCCTCCGTGCCGCTCACGCTCAGACCGAGCCCCGGACCGAGCAGGATGTTCCAGGCCGCGTGCATGCCGGTCGGCAGCCACAGGCTCCCGCTCGCGGATCGGGCGAGGATGAAGAGCAGTCCCGCCGCGAAGACGTTCAGGGGCGGCAGCCAGGCCCCGTGGAAGGCCGGCGCGTGGTACAGCGAGAACAGCGCGGCGGAGAGCACGGCCGCCGCGGGCAGGCCGACGCGGTCGCGCAGGACGTGAAGGACGTAGCCGTTGAGGAGCAGTTGCTGGGCGAGCGCGTTGGCGGCCAGCGAGACGGACACGCCGAGCAACGGAAGGAGCGCGAGGTGGCCGGACGGCCCCCACGAGAGGCAGCCGGCCAGCCAGGCCGTGCCGACTGAGGCGGCGATCCAGGCCATGCCCAGCAGGATGCCGCCGCACGCGAGACGCACCGCGCGGCGGGGCGACAGGCCGAGCACGGCGGCAGGTGCATGGTCCACGAAGCGCGCCATGAGCCAGCTCGCCAGCAACAGGGCGAACGCCATCGTGAAGTCGCCGCAGATCTGTGTCCCCAGCGGATGCTGCCGGACCCAGTTCGGCAGACCGACTCGGAGCGCAACGATGCCCGGCGCGGCCAGCAGCCCGGTGAGGACGAACCAGGCGGACAATCGCCACGTGACCGCCCAGGCCGCGCGCAGCCACCGCCGCGCCGCGGGGGGACGGGGCGTCGCGTCGAACGGCTCGAGGGTGGCCATGCGCCGCAGTCTAGCCCGAACGGACGCGGCGGGGCAGGCGCCGGCCGGGGCCCGCGAGCCTCCCCCGGCTCGACGGCGGGGCCGGCATCCCGCCTCACCGATTCGTCGTGCCGGGCGGAGGAGCGGGTCCGCCCCACGAGCACGCGGACGGGCAGCCCTGGGGGGCCACCCGTCCCGTGGTCAGACTGCCGGCCCGGCTCTAGCGGGGCAGCAGCACCGAATCGATGACGTGGATGATGCCGTTCCGCGCCATCACATCGGTGGCGGTGACCAGCGTCGTCCCGTTCAGGTACACCTTGCCGTCCATGACCGAGATGTCCACCGACTGCCCGTTCAGGGTCATGGCCGACGTCAGGCCCACGACCGTGCTCGCCGGCACCTCACCCTCGACCACGTGGTAGAGCAGGACCTGCTTCAGCTGCATCGGGTCGGCGAGCAGCGACTCGACCGTGCCCGGGGGCAGCTTGGCGAAGGCCTCGTCGGTCGGCGCGAAGACCGTGAACGGACCCTGACCGGTGAGCGTGCCGTACAGGCCGGCGGCGTCGAGCGCCGCCAGCAGGGTGTTGAACGTGCCTGCCTGCTTGGCGACCTGGGTGATGGCGGGCTTGGCCGGTCCCTTCATGCCGCCCGGCGCCGCCTGCGCGGCGATGGGCAGGGCGAGCATGGCGAGGACGGCGACGGCGACCACGGTGCGGACGAGCGGGGTGCGGAACATGGCGGTTCTCCCTTGCGATCGTTGTGCGTCGGGCCTGTGTCGTCCGGCGGGGCGATCGCCCCGCCCGTTGCATTGCATCCGGAGCGCAACCCCTGGTCCGGAGGTTCGCGATTCGATGCGCGACGGTCCGGGCGGATGCGCCGAATCGGTCGTGCCCGACCCGGCATTCACCGGGCCGTGGCGTCCCACCGCGAACGCGGGCGGGCCGCCGTGGCGGCAGCGCCACGACGGCCCGCGCGAGTCCGGCACCGCGTCACTTGTACAGGCTCTTGACCCTCCCCCAGCTCGTCGGCAGCGCCGGCGTGTCGCCGCACAGGTTCGTGGTCCCCGGCGACGGCGCGCAGCCGGTCCCCAGCGGCGGCGTGGTGCCGGTGTAGGGGTTCAGCGCGTCGAAGAGCGCCCAGTCGCCGCCATCCACGCGGCGCCCGACGGCGCGGTCGGCGGCGGCCTCGTGGCTCTTGTACGTGTACGAGTCCACCAGCAGCGTCTCGGCTCCCGCCACCTGCCAGAGCATCACCGCATCGCCGCTGTTGCCGAGCGAGAAGCCGTAGGCCGGGTAGCCCTGCGCCTTCTCCCAGGCGTAGGACTCGCTGCCGAAGACGAGCCGCCAGCCGCCCGGCTCGAGCGTACCGCTCAGCGCGATGCGGGGAACGCGGTCGGCGTCGGTGATCAGATAGCCCGACAGGTCCACGGCGGCGGCACCGCCGTTGAAGACCTCCACCCACTCGTCGTCGCGGGTGGAGACGGCGCCGCTGCCGTCCCAGTCGGTGGCCGGACCGGCGAGGAACTCGTTGAGGACGAGGCCGGGCGCGGCGATGGAACCCGAGTCGACCGGCGGGCAGAGGACGGTGAGGACGAGGACGAGAGACGTGACGGCCAGGTGCATGGTGTTACCTCGCGGGGGCGCAGGGCGCCGGGGTACCCACGCGAAGCGCGGGCCCGAAGCGCGGGTCCGGGGGCGTGGAGGCGCGGCGTGCCACCGCAGCAAGCGTGCCAGCGTGCCGGCGGCGCGGGACGGGCGCCGGCGCGGCGAGGAGCGACAACGCCGTGGACGATCGCTACGAGCGGGTCCGCGCGCGACGTGTCCAGTCCAGCGTCCAGCGCGGCCGGCCGGCGGCGCCGTGCCCGGCCCCCGCGATCCCCGGCAGCTCGAGCGTGCCGTGCAGCCGTCCGCCCGCGACCGGCAAGCGCAGCTCGAGGCGCGTGCGCCGGCCGCTGCCGGTGACCGTGCGCAGCACGACGCGGTCGCTCGCCTCCTCGATCAGGTACAGGCTCTCGCCCGAGCGCACGCGGTAGGCGCAATGCGTGACCCGCAGCGCGCTGCCCGCCGGCCCCTCCAGCTCGAGCCGCGCCGCGGTCACCAGGCGCACGGCCGCGCGACCGAGCCGTTCCGCCCCGAGGACCTCGTGCCGCAGCACGAGGCCGATCTCCGGCGTGCCACCCCGCCATTCTCCCCACGCGCCCTGGCGGAACCCCGGGATGCGGCCGGTCTCGCGATGCGTGCCGTGCCGCTCCTCGAGTCCCGCCATCACGCATCCGTGGCGGGCGAATCGACGGCGCACCTCGAGCGCGGCGCGCGCGCCGCCGCGTCCCGGACCGAACCGCCACAGCGCGCCCTGCGCGTGGAACCGCCTCCACTCGGCTTCGTCGCGCAGCTCGACCGCGAGCAGGCGGGCCGGCCCGCTGCGCCGGGGCTCGGCCAGCGAGCGGAAGCCGGCCGATCCGCCGCGCACGCACGCGGCCAAGGTCGTCGCGCCCACGGCCCGCCCGAGCGCGACCTCGCCGCGCCAGCGGCCGGACTGGTCCACGGCCAGCTCCTGCTCGGCGACGCCCCGCGCGAGGCTCAACGCCGCCTGGCGCCGGCCCGAGCGGTCGGCGAGCAGGCCGCAGCCGGCGCC
>JAXDBZ010000079.1:0-3957 GCA_034678345.1 Candidatus Eiseniibacteriota bacterium | reverse complement strand
TGCAGATGGTCTTGAGCGTCTCGTTCACGCCGCGGCCCTGCACCGCGACCGCCTCGAACTCGGGCGCACCGTGCGGATTGAGGCGGGCCCGCAGCCGCTCGACCGGCAGCGCCGCCGGCAGGTCGCGCTTGTTCCACTGGAAGACGCGCGGCAGCCGCGCGAGCTGCGCCGCGCTGAGCCCGATCGTCTCCAGGTGCGCGGCCAGGTCGGCGAGCGAGTCCACGTTGGCCTGCTCGCGCGCCGGGTGCGAGTCGGCCACGAAGACGATCCCGTCGGCGCCCTGCAGCACGGCGCGGCGCGAGAGCCGGTAGTAGACCTGCCCGGGCACGGTGTAGAGGTGGAAGCGCGTCAGGTAGCCGTTCACCTGCCCGAGGTCGATGGGCAGGAAGTCGAAGAAGAGCGTGCGCTCCTGGTCGGTGGCGATGGAGATGAGCCGCCCGCGCCGCTCGGGTGGCAGGCGGTCGTGCAGGAAGCGCAGGTTGGTCGTCTTGCCGCCGAGCCCGGGGCCGTAGTAGACGATCTTGAAGTGGATCTCGCGCGCCCGGTGGTTGATGAGCGCCATGCGGTCCCCCTGCGGGTCACCCGGTCAGATTGGCTCGGACGGCTTCGCCAACTCGCCGAGGGCAAGGCGTGCGGACGAGCGACGAGCGAAATCGTGGCCTTCAGGCCACATTGGAGCGAGGAGCCGGTCGCGCAACGCAGCCATCGGCGAGTTCGCGGAGCCGGGGCTAGTCTCCGAACAGCGCGTCCACCTCTTGGCTGGCCGCCAGCGCGAACTCCGCGCTCGTCGGCTCCGCCGTGGCGGCCGCCTGCGGCTCGCCCGGCGCGGCGGGCTCGAACAGGTCCACCTTCTCGAAGACGCCCGCGAAGATGTCGGCCAGCGCCAGCGCCGCCCGGTTCGCCCGGAAGCGCACCAGCCCCAGCGTGCTGCGCCGGTCGTACACCACGCACATGATGACCCGCCCGGCCAGCAGGCAGGAGTGGATCGAGCGGTCGTGCCCCTCGCTCACGACGGCGGTGAGGCCGTCCTCACCCAGGAGACGCGACAGCTCGGCGTTGGCCGTGAAATCGGCCGCCACCAGACTGGCGAAGGCGGTGGCATCGAAGTCGCCCGAGCGTCCGGCCGAGAGGATCAGGTGGCCGGAGCGGTCCACGAGGTGGACCGAGAGGGCGTTCGTCCGTTCCAGCAGCTCGTTCAGAACGGAATCAATGGCGCGAAAATCGTTTTCGAACAGAGTCCAATGAGGCATAACTCCCCCGCCAACGAGACTCGAGGGTCTCTGTGGCCAGACTCCGGGCACGTCCGTGTGGCCAGGCCCAGAGGTACCACGGGAGCCCCCCTAACCGCAACCGGAATCGGCCGCTGCGCCGTTCCGGCGGGGCGGCTCAGCGCTTCGGCTCGGGGCCCGGAGCCGCTGGCGGGCGGGCGCCGGTCGCCAGGGCCGAGCCCGGTCGGATCGGCGCGGGCGGCGGCGCGGGTACGGCGGGGCGGACCGGGACGTCGTGCTCGTCCTCGATCTCGCCGACGATCTCCTCGAGGATGTCCTCGAGGGTCACGATGCCGAGGAAGGTCCCGGAGGCGTCGCGCACCACCGCCATGGGGCGCCGCTCGCGGCGGAAGACCCCCAGCAGCGAGCCGACCGACTGGTCGGGATCGGCGACGATGGGCGGGTACATCGCGTCCTCGACCAGCACCAGCCGGTACTGGCTGAACAGGTGGAAGAGGTTCTTGGTGTTGACGATGCCGACGATGTTGTCCGGGTTGCCCTCCCAGACCGGCATGCGGGTGTGGGCGGTCTCGCGGCAGATGGCCAGCACCTCCTCCGACGAGGCGTTGAGCGACAGCGCCACCACCCGGTCGCGCGGCAACATCACGTCCCGCACGCGCTTGCCGCTCAGGCGGAACACGTTGCGCACGTACTCCGCCTGCTCGGTGGGCATGATGCCGGCCTCGGCCGTCTCCTCCACCAGCATGCCCAGCTCCTGGACCGAGTGGACGTCGTGCTCGGCGCGGGTGGGCGGCAGCCGCAGCAGCCGCACGATCAGGTTCCCGGAGCCGTTCATGACCCGGATGAACGGCCGGAACACCCGGCCGAAGACGAGCAGCGGCGGGGTCACGAGCAGGGCGATGTCCTCGGCGCGCTGCAGCGCCACCGCCTTGGGGGCCAGCTCGCCCAGCACCACGTGCAGATAGGTGAGCAGCAGGAAGGCGATCCCCACCGCCACCGTGTGGCTGAGCACGATGCCCCAGACGTCCGGCAGGCCGTGGAAGAGCGGCTCGACGATGTGGACCAGGGCCGGCTCGCCGATCCAGCCCAGGGCGAGGCTCGCGAAGGTGATGCCCAGCTGGGTGGCGGCGATGGCGTCGTCGAGGTGCTCGAGCGCCTGCTGCACCGACTTGGCGCCGAAGCGGCCGTGGCTCACCAGCTCCTCGATGCGCGTCCAGCGCACCGACACCAGCGCGAACTCCGCCGCCACGAAGAACGCGTTGAGCGCGATGAAGGCGAACGCCAGCGGCAGCAGCAGCACGCTGACGAGGTAGGTGCTCATCGTCGGGCCTCCGGCCCCGTCCCTACTCCAGCTCGCGCCGGCCCTCGAGCGCCCGGGCCAGCGTCACCTGGTCGGAGTACTCGAGGTCCGAGCCCATGGGCACGCCGCGGGCGATGCGCGTGACCTTCACGCCCAGCGGCGCCAGCAGCTTCGACAGGTAGAGCGCCGTCGCTTCGCCGGCCACGTTGGGATTGGTGGCGAGGATGATCTCCTGGATCGGCTCGTTGCGCAGGCGCTCGAGCAGCTCGCGGATGCGCAGGTCCTCGGGCCGCGTGCCGTCGAGCGGCGAGAGCACGCCGCCCAGCACGTGGTAGCGCCCGCGGAAGGAGCCGGTGCGCTCGAGCGCCAGCACGTCGGCCGGCTGCTCGACCACGCACACCAGGTGCGGGTCGCGCTGCGGGTCGCGGTCGATCAGGCAGGGGTCCTCCTCGCTGAACAGGCCGCAGACGCTGCAGACGCCGACCTTCTCGCGCACGGCGGCGATGGCCTCGGCCAGTCGCAACGCCTCCTCGCGCGGCACGCGCATCAGGTGCAGCGCCAGCCGCTGCGCGCTCTTCTGGCCCACGCTCGGGAGCTTGACCAGCTCCTCGATCAGCTGTTCGAGGTACTTGGACGAGTACATGACGGGGGCGCCGGGCTAGAAGGGCAGGCCGAGGCCGCCGGTGAGGCCGCCCAGCGTCTCGCGCATGCGCGCCTCGGAGGCGCGCTGGGCCTCGCCCACCGCGGTCAGGACGAGGTCCTCGAGCAGCGTGGCGTCGCCGTCCTTCAGGGCCTCGGGGCTGATCGTGAGCTCCAGCAGCTTCTGCCGGCCGTCCACCACCGCCCGGACCAGCCCACCGCCCGCGGCGGCCTCGAACCGCTCCGCGGCGAGCTGCTCCTGGACCTCGGCCATCTGTTTCTGGAGCTTCTGCGCCTGCTTCAACATGTCGCCCAGACCCTTCATCCCTCCGTCCTTTCGCCGCGGCGCGGCTTCGGCTCGACCGGCTCGCCCTGGAAGAACTCGATCGCCTGCTCGACGAGCGGCGCCACGTCCTCCACCGTCGGCCGGCGGCGGCGCTGCGACTCGTCCAGCGGCACGCAACGCAGCGCCAGCGCGCGCCCGAAGACACGGCCGGCCTCCTCGGTCATGATGGCGAGGTTCTCCTTCTCCTGCACGACGATGGTGTGCACGTGGTCCATGGCCACCACCAGGGCGTCGGCGGCGAGCCCGAGGAAGCGCGTCTCCTCGAGGAACGCGCCCAGCATGCGCTTGCGCGCGTTCACCCCGGCCACGGTCTCGCGCCAGCAGCGCTCGGTCTCGGGCCCGCACTCCGGCTCGGCCTCGAGCACGGCGGTCGGGGCGGTGGCGGCGCCGTCCGCCACGCTCGGCCAGACCTCGGCGGCCGGGGCCGCGGCGGCGGTCGGAGC
>JAXDBZ010000078.1:0-13511 GCA_034678345.1 Candidatus Eiseniibacteriota bacterium | reverse complement strand
GCTCCGCACCCCCTGCGAGATCGTCGCGACCAGCAGGGTGGCGTCGCGCTGGGCGAGGGCCTGGCTGGAGCCGTCCAGCCACGAGGACTGCGAGCTGACGTAGAAGCCGACCATGCCCAGCACCACGAGCATGGCCAGCGCGCTCACGATCGTGACCTCGACCAGCGTGACGCCCCGCGCGCGGCGTGCCATGGCGGTCATCAGTAGAGGGGGAAGAGGCGGGTGAGGGCGACGGTCTCGTCGGGGCCCCGCTCGCCCCACGTGACGCTCACGGTGACCCGCTTGAGGTCCAGTTCCGTGCCGGTGTAGCTGCCGTCCGCCCGGTCGTCGTAGGCCTCGACCGTCCACGATTCGTAGGCCACCGTGCGGCCGTCCACCTCCACCGGGAACGGCCCGTACGTGGTGCTCGGCAGGGTCGGCAGGTGCAGGTCGGGCGAGGAGGGCGCGCCGGCGGCCAGCCGCTCCATGCGCCGCTGCGCCGTCGCCAGGGCGACGCGGGCCGCCTCGTAGCGGTTCACCAGCCCACGGCCGGTGCCGAACGTGTAGGCCAACGCCAGGATGGCGACCACCGCCACGACGGTGGCGACGATCACCTCGACCAGGCCCACGCCCCGCTCGCCGCGGCCGGCGAGCCCCGCTCCGGGCCCGGCAGGCCCGCAGGCTCCCGCCATCGGCTCCCGCACGATCTTCCTCAGGGCGTGAAGTGCCCGCTCTGGCCCCGGGTGTACGTGTACTCGACCGAGATCGGATTGCTGCTGCTGGCGGTGGACGTCAGTGTCGCCGTGACCGCGAAGCCGTTCTCGTCGCCGGTGATGGTGAAGTCCCAGGTCTGGTCCGCGTCGGTGATGTCCAGCCCCACGCGCTGCAGCTCGGCAACGTCGGCAGTGTAGGTCGGGACTCCGGTCCCGAGCAGGTCCGGGCTGCGCAGGTAGTAGGCCTGCTCGGCGGTGATGATGGCCCCGATGGCGGCCTTGGCCTCGGTCCGGCGCGCGTCGTTGACGTAGTTGATGTAGAGCGGGACCGCGACCGCGGCGAGGATGGCCACGATGACGATGACCACCATCAACTCCATCAGCGTGAAGCCCTTCTCGTTGTGCATGACCCTTCTTCCTCCTGGTTGCCGGCTCCGTCGAACGGCGCCGCCTATTGCCCCAGCAGACCCTGACGCATGGCCTGGCCGAGGCTGAACACCGGCAGGTAGAGCGCGATGAGCATGATGCCCACGATCGCCCCGAGGATGACGATCGCGATCGGCTCCACCAGCGAGCTCAGTCCCTGCACCGCCGCCGACACGCGCTGCTCGTAGAAGTCGGCGGTGCGCTTCAGCATGTTGTCCAGCTGTCCCGTCTCCTCGCCCGTGGCCGTCATCTGCACGAGCATCTCGGGGAAGACCCCGGTCTCCGTCATGGCGTGCGACAGCGAGCTGCCCTGCTCGACCCGCGACCGCACCTGTTCGAGGCCCAGCTCGAGCACGCGGTTGCCCGGCACCGGGCGCAGCACCTTGAGCGCGTACAGGATCTGCGTGCCGCTCGAGGTCAGCATCCCCAGCGTCCGCGACAGCTTGGTGATCGAGTACATGCGGACGAGCGGCCCGAAGATCGGCATGGCGAACTTCGCCCGGTCCACCCACAGCCGCCCGGCGTCGGTGCGGGCCGCGTTCCAGGCGACCAGGACCACCGCCACCACGCCGAGGAACGCCACCAGCGCGTGTTGGGTGATCGCCTGGCTGAGGTTCAGCAGCAGCTGCGTCGGCCAGGGCAGCGGCACCTTGAACCGCGCATAGATCTCGGAGAACCGCGGGATGACCCACAGCAGCATGCCCAGCATGACGAGTCCGGAGAAGACGAGCACGAAGGTGGGGTAGCGCAGCGCCGCCTCGACCTTCAGGCGCAGCTCCTCGGCCCGCTCCAGGTAGGAGGCGGTCTGCTCGAGGATCTGGTCGAGCGTGCCGCTCACCTCGCCGGTGTTCACCAGGCTCACGAACACGTCGTCGAAGACCTGGGGGTGGCGCGCCAGCGCGGTCGCCAGGGTGTCGCCCTTCTGCACGTCGTCGGCCACGGTCTCGAGGATGACGGCCAGGCGGCGGTCCTCGTGGTCGCGCGCGATCGAGCGCAGCGCGCGCACCAGGGGCAGACCCGCGCTCACCATGGTCGAGAGCTGGCGGGCGAAGATGGCGACCGAGCCGGGCTTGACCGACCCGCGCCAGCGGTGCGACAGCACGCGCCATTGCGTCCCCAGGCCCGCCGCGGGGGCGGCCTTCACCTCGCCCGAGCGCGCCTCGATGGACACCGGGACCAGCCGCGCGTCCTCGAGGATGCGGAGCACGTCCTCCTCGGACGTGGCCACCTCGACCCCCTCGTGGGGGCGGCCCTCCAGGTCGCGGGCGCGGTAGTAGTAGCTGGGCATCAGTCGTGGTCCGCCAGCGTGGCGCGGCGGACCTCCTCGATGGTGGTGACGCCGTCGAGGACCTTGCGGATGCCGCTCTTGCGCAGCGTCACCAGCCCGTCGCTCACGGCGTGCTGCTTGATCTGGTCCTCGTTGAGCCCGTCGAGCACGAGGCGGCGCACGCCGCGCGCGACCTCGAGCACCTCGAACAGGGCGGTGCGGCCCATGTAGCCGGTCTGCTTGCAGGCGAGGCAGCCGCGGCCGCGCCACAGGCGGCGGCCGGTCAGCAGCGCGGCGTCGTCGCCCAGCGGGGCGAGCTGCTCGGGGTCAGCGATGTAGCTCTCCTTGCAGCGCTCGCACACCCGGCGCACGAGGCGCTGCGCCATGACCAGCGCCACCGCCGAGCCCACCAGGTAACGGGGCACGCCCATGTCGATCAGGCGGGTCACCGTGCCGGGGGCGTCGTTGGCGTGCACGCTGGAGAGCACGAGGTGGCCGGTGAGCGCGCTCTTCACGGCGATGTCGGCGGTCTCGGCGTCGCGGATCTCGCCGACCATGATGACGTCGGGGTCCTGGCGCAGGATCGAGCGCAGGGCGCGCGCGAAGGTCATGCCGACCTTGTGGTTCGCGTGCACCTGGTTGACGGCCTCGATGTGGTACTCGATCGGGTCCTCGACCGAGATCAGGTTCTTGGCGACGTCGCGGATCTCGCTCAGCGCCGAGTAGAGGGTCGTCGTCTTGCCGCTGCCGGTCGGCCCGGAGACCAGGATCATCCCGTAGGGCAGGTGGATGGCGCGGCGGAAGGTCTCGAGCGCCGCGCCGTCCAGCCCCAGGTTCTCGATCTCGCGCGTGAAGGCCTTCTTGTCGAAGAGGCGCAGCACCACCTTCTCGCCGAAGGCGGTGGGCAGGGTCGAGACGCGGATGTCCACCTCGCGGTCGGGCAGGTGCACGGTCAGGCGGCCGTCCTGCGGCAGCAGGCGGACGGCGATGTCGAGGTCGGCGAGCACCTTGATGCGCGAGACGATGGCCATCTGCAGGTTCTTGGGCGGCTTCATCACCTCGTGCAGCGCCCCGTCGATGCGGAAGCGCACGGTGATGCGGTCGCGCAGCGGCTCGACGTGGATGTCGCTGGCGCGGGCGTCAATCGCCTCGGCCAGCATCAGGTTGACGAGGCGCACGACCGGCGCGTCCTCGACCTGCTGGCGCAGGGCCGCCAGGTCCACGTCCTCCTCTTCGGTGGTGGCCGACAGGTCGATCTTGTCGAGGATCTCGCCCAGGTTCTCCGAGGCGCGGATGTCCTGGTAGAAGTTGTCGATCGCCTCGCGCACCTCGGTGGGCCGAGCGAGGCAGACCCGCAGCGTGCAGCCGGTCAGGGCGCGCAGGTGGTCGAGCGAGACCACGTCGAGCGGGTCGCCCACCGCCACGTCGAGCGTGTCCTCCTCGCGCTTGAGCGCCAGCAGCATGGCCTGGCGCGCCAGGTGCTCGGGCACGAGCTGCACGGCCGCCGGGTCCGCCTGGGCGAGGTGCTGGGCGTCCACCACGGTGAGCGAGAACTGCTCGCCGAGCAGCTCGGTGACGTCGCGCTCCTTGAGCACGCCGAGCCGCACCAGCGTCTGCCCCAGCCGCTCGCGCGGGTCCTGGCGTGCGCGCAGCGCGTCGGCCAACTGGTCGGGCGTGACCCAGCCCCGCTCGATGAGCAGCTCGCCGAAGCGGCGCGTCGAGAGACGGAACGAGAGGCTCATGTCAGGCCCTCCGCAGGCCGGGCTCGGGGACGGCCCCCAGCCGGTAGTAGCGCTGCTGCAGCGCGGCCCGCTTGTCCGCGTCCTCGAAGAACGGATAGGCGGTCTCGAAGCTCACGGTGCCGCGGTCCACCAGGTCGGCGAGCGAGTCGTCGAGCGAGACCATGTCCTCGCGGGCGCCGGTGGCGATGGCGTTGGGGACCTGGTGGATCTTGTCCTCGCGGATCAGGTTGGCGATCGCCGGGTTGATGAACAGCACCTCGCGCGCGGCGACGCGGCCCCGGCCGTCGGCCCGCGGCAGCAGCACCTGCGAGATCACCGCCCGCAGCGCCAGCGCGAGCTGCGAGCGGATCTGCGACTGCTGGTGCGGCGGGAACGAATCCACGATGCGCGTCACCGTCTGGGCGGCGTTCTGCGTCGCCATCGTCGAGATGACCAGGTTGCCCGTCTCGGCGGCGGCCAGGGCGATGGCCATGCTGGTGAGGTCGCGCATCTCGCCGACGAAGATGACGTTCGGCATCTGGCGCAGCGCCCCGCGCAGGCCGCGGGCGTAGCTGCGGGTGTCCGTGCCGACCTCGCGCTGCTCGAACACCGCGTTCTTCGGCTCGAACACGAACTCGATCGGATCCTCGACCGTGACGACGTGGCGCCGCGGCCCGTGCTGGTTGAGCTGCTCGAGCAGCGCGGCGATGGTCGTGGACTTGCCGGCCCCGGTCGGGCCGGTCACCAGCACCAGGCCGCGGGTGATCCCCAGCACGTGGCTCACCACGTGCGGCGCCAGTCCCACCTCCGCCGGCAGCGGGATGTGCAGCGGGATGATGCGTACCGCCGCGCCCCAGTGGCCGCGCTGGATGAAGAGGTTGACGCGGAAGTGCGCCACGCCGGGCAGGAAGTAGCGCGTGTCCAGCTCGAGGTCGCGCTCGAAGCGCTCGCGCAGGGCGGGGGTGAGGAAGCTCTCGGCCAGGCGCCGCGACTCCATCGAGGTCAGCGGCTCGCCGCCGGGCAGGGGTTGGAGCACGCCCGCCACCGTCACCATCACCGGCTGGCCGGCGGTGATGATCAGGTCGGACGCGCCGAGGCCGACGGCCTGCTGGAGCAGGGCGTCCCGCTGCGGCGGCTGGGAAGAGTGGTCGGTCACGGGCGGTGCGTTCCTCGTCCTGGTCGTACGGGGATGGTGCCGGGCCGCGATGGAACACGGCCCGCGTCCGTCGTCAGCCTGGAGGCGGCGCCGGGCACGGGTCCCCCGCCAGGGAGGACGCATGGAACGTTCCTCCCGCGCGGAAACCCCTCTCGGCCTCGAGGCCGAATGGATGAACACCCAGCAACAACGGAGGATAGGAGGCTCGCGAGCCGGGTGTCAACGGCCGTGGCGAGCCCGGGGTCGCTCCTCCTGACGGGGTCCGTCGGGAAAACCGACCCAGATCCCGACACCCCCCGGGAGGCCGGCCACGCCGGGTGCCGTCGCGGCCACGGACCCCGGCCGACGACGCCCTCGCCGGAAGCGGCGGCGAGGCCGCGTTGCAGGACGCGCTGCGTGTCCGGGAGGCGGATGCAGTTTCCGGTTCCCGGCCACGCTCGAGCCCGCTCGCGCGAGATGCAACGGTCGGGCTAACGCGATGCGGACCGCCGCCTTGGCGGCGTCCGCCGACTCGCCCCGCGCACCCCCGGGGCCCGGGCCCGCCGGGCACATTCCCTGCTGAGTCGCGCGCGGCCGCCAAGGGCACGTCAGCCCGTGCGCGCGGCGGCCGAACGGGAAGTGCGGGCCCCGAGCCCTCCGCCTTCTCCGCACCGAGCACCTTCGCACCGCACCGCGGAAGGCGCCCCGCCCCGGAGCCACGGGCTCCGCGACGGGTGTGCCGGAGGACCCGATGACGCACCGCCGCTTCGCAACCGCCCTCTGCCTTCTGCTCCTCGCCCTGTTGCCCCTGAGCGCGCACGCGCAGACCGGCTGGAACAGCCTCACTCTGAACTGGACCGCGCCCGGCGACGACAGCCTCAGCGGCCGGGCCGCGCAGTACGACCTGCGCTACTCGACCGCGGTGATCAACGCCGCGAACTTCGCGAGCGCCACGCGGGTCACCGGCATGGCGGCCCCGGCGGTGCCGGGCACGACCGAGTCGGTGACGGTGACCGGGCTCCTGCCGGCGACCACGTATTACTTCGCCATCAAGGCCGGCGACGACGCCGGCAACTGGGCGCTGATCTCCAACGTGGTCTCGAGGGCCACCAGCGCCGCCCCGGACACCCTGCGCCCCGCCCCGGCCGCCCTGGCGGTGAGCACCGTGACCGACACGAGCGCCACCCTCGCCTGGACCGCGGTCGGCGACGACAGCCTGACCGGCACCGCCGCCTCGTACCAGATCCGCTACTCGACCGCGCCCATCACCCTCGCGAACTTCGCCAGCGCCACCGTGGTCACCCCGCCGGCGCCCGCCGCGCCCGGGACCGCCCAGGGCGTGGTCGTGCGCGGCCTGAGCCGCCAGGTCACCTACTACTTCGCCCTTCGCACGGTGGACGAGGCCGGCAACGTCTCGGCGCTCTCGAACGTGCCCACGGCCACGACCACCGACACGATGGCGCCGGGCAAGGTGAACGATCTGCGGACGCTCTTCGTCGGGGTCGTGCTCCATCTCGACCTGGCCCTGCCGTTCGCCGGGGTGCGCCCGTGAGCCGTCGCCGGCGCCACGCCCGCTGGCGACGCTGGCTGCTGCCGGCGGCCGGGCTGATCGGGCTGCTGCTGCTGACGCCGGCGCTGGCGCACGCCCAGGAGGCCGGGACCGACAGCCTGACGCTGCGCTGGACGGCGACCGGCGACGATGGCACGGTCGGCCGGGCGGCGCTCTACGACCTGCGCATGTCGGACGCGACCATCACCGCGGCGAACTGGGCGTCGGCCACCGCGGTCGGCGGCCTGCCGGCCCCGGCGGCGAGCGGCACCGCGCAGTCGTGCGTGGTGCGCGGCCTCGTGCCCGGCGCCACCTACTACTTCGCCCTGCGGGTGCGCGACGACGCCGGCAACTGGTCGGACGTGTCGAACATCGTGCGCTGGGACGGCGAGCTGGACGAGACGCCACCGCCCGTCCCGGGCGGGCTCAACGCCGGCCTGAGCGGCGACGGCGTCCACCTCTCCTGGGACCCGAGCACGGCCCCGGACCTGGCCGGCTACTCCGTCTACCGCGCGGTCGGCTCCGCCGGCGCCGGCGCCCCCACCGGGCCCTACACGCGGCTCAACGCCGCGCTGCTCGCGGCGCCCGAGTACCAGGACGACGCCCTGCCGGCCGGCGCGTCGGCGCTGTGGTACCGCGTCACCGCCTCGGACATGAGCGGCAACGAGAGCCCGCAGAGCGCCGCGGTGGCGGGCCTCGAGACCGGCGGAGCCATGGCGCTCGCCTGGCACATCGCCCCGGGCTACCCGAATCCGAGCCGCACGGACCAGCCGGTCGTCATCCCGGTGATCCTCGAGGTCGCGGGCCGCGCGCGCGTGGACCTCGTGGACGCGGCCGGCCACCTCGTGCGCCGGCTCGACCTGGGCCGGCTCGGCGCGGGCTATCAGGAGGTCGAATGGGACGGCAGGAACGAAGCGGGGCGCATCGTGGCGCCGGGCGCATACCGCGGCTGGCTGGTCGCGGGCGACGTGCGGCTGAGCACGCGCCTGGTGAGGGTGCCATGAGCGCGCGGGACCGCCTCCGGGCCGCGATCGTGACGGCCGGGATGCTCCTGCTGCTCGCGGCGCCCGCGCTCGCCGGCGGCGACGCCGCCGGCACGACCGCGGCGAACTTCCTCGGCATCGGCACCGGCGCCGGCGTGCTGGGCCGCGGCGGCGCCACGCTCGCCCTGGGCGGCGAGCTCGACGCCGTGCCCTGGAATCCGGCGGCGCTGGGCTGGATGGGGGAGACGCAGATCGCCATCGCGCACGCCGGGCTCGCCGACGAGGCGGTGCAGGAGTGGTTCGGGATCGGCGGACGGCTCGGGCGCGGCTCGCTGCGCTGGGCGCTCGACGGCCTCTACCAGAGCGAGGGCAGCTTCGAGGGGCGCGACGAGTTCAACCAGGCGACCGGCAGCTTCGACGTCTCGAGCATGGCCTTCGGGCTGCACCTCGCGCACCCGCTGGGGCCGTTCGTCACCGTCGGCGGCGGCGCCAAGTACGTCGGGGAGAAGCTCGGCGAGGTCAGTGGCGCCGGCTACGCCCTCGACGCGGGCGCGCAGTGCCGCGTGGCGTGGTTCGGAGCCGGTGTGGCGGTCACCAACGTGGGCGGCCGCATGGACTATTCGGGCCGCCGCTACGACATGCCCGCCAACGTCGGCGTGGGCGCGGCGGTGGACGTGCCGCTCACCGGGCTGCGGTTCGCGCTCGATGCGAACTTCCCGCGCGCCTACTACAACGACGTGCGGGTCGGCGCCGAGTGGCGCTGGCACGGTCTCATCGCGCTGCGTGCCGGCTACCGCAAGGAGCTGGACGCGCCGGCGGAGCTGGCCGAGACCGGGCCCGCCTTCGGCCTGGGCGCCGGGCTGCGCGGGCTGTGGCTGGACTACGGCTACGTCATCCCGGGCGCGGGCGACGGGCAGCACCGCCTGGCGATCTCGCTGCGTCCCGGCCGGCTCGGCTGGCTCGCGGCGAGCGGCCTGCACGCCGGAGCCGCCCTGCCCCAGAGCTTCGACGATCCGCGCGCCGGCGCGCACCCGGCCCCGGCGAAGAGCGACTGACCCTTCCCGCCGACGGAGCCCCGAGCCGCGGGTCCGGTGCCGTTCCCGGACCCGCGGTCGCCGTCTTGGCGCCGGGACGCTAGCGGCCGCCCGCCTTCCACGGGGCCTCGATGCCGAGCTGCCAGAACAGGAAGTGCAGGTCCACGGCCAGGTCGTCCGCTTCGCTGCGCACGGAGCGGCCCTGCGAGTGCCCCGCCTGGAGGCTGTAGTTCAGCAGCACCGGGCGATCCGAGCCGGTGGCGGCCTGCAGGAGCGCCGTCATCTTGCGGGCGTGGAGCGGGTCCACCCGCGTGTCGCCGTCGCCGGTGACGAGCAGCACGGCCGGGTAATCGGTGCCCGGCACGACGCGGTGGTAGGGGGAGTAGGCCCGCAGCACCTCGAACTGGGCCGGGTCCTCGGCCGAGCCGTACTCGGGCACCCACAGCCGCGCGATGCGGAACCGGTGGTAGCGCAGCATGTCGAGCAGCGGGTACTTGCACAGCACCGCCCGGAACAGCCCCGGCCGCTGCGTGAGCGCCGCGCCGACGAGCAGCCCGCCGTTGCTGCCGCCGCGGATGGCGATGCGCGCCGGGTCGGCGTAGCCGTTGGCCACGAGCCACTCCGCCGCGGCGGTGAAGTCGTCGAAGGTGTTCTGCTTGCGCTCGAGCATGCCGGCGCGGTGCCACTCCTCGCCGAACTCGGCGCCGCCGCGCAGACTGGGCACGGCGAAGACGCCGCCGGCCTCGACCCAGAGCGTGGCCAAGGGCGAGAAGCTGGGCACCATGCTGACGTTGAAGCCGCCGTAGCCGGTGAGGTAGAGCGGCGCCCGGCCGTCCGGCACCTGCCCCTTGCGGTGCACGAGGAACATGGGCACGCGCGTCCCGTCGCGCGACGGGTACCAGACCTGCTTCGTCTCGTAGCGCTCTGGCTGCACGGGCGCCGTGGGGCGCCACCAGACCGAGCGCCGCCCGGTGGCGACGTCGTAGCGGTGGACCGCCGCCGGTACGACGAAGGACTCGAAGGTGAAGAAGGCCTCGTCGGAGTCCCAGCGGCCGCTCACCGTGCCCACCCGGCCCGGCACGGGGAAGGTGATCTCGCCCAGCGCGCGGCCGTCGGGCGCGTAGGCGCGCAGGCGCGGGACGACGTCCTCGAGCGTCGTGACGAGGAGCCGGCCGCCGGCGGGCGCGAAGTCCTCGATCACGCCGCGGCCCTCGGGCACGACCTCGACCCAGCGCTCGGGGGCCGGGTCGCTCAGGTCCACGCGCAGGATGCGGCCGCGCGGCGCCCGCCAGTTCGTCAGCACGAAGAGCTGGTCGCCGGCGATGGCGCCCCGGAAGGAGGCGGGGAGGTCGCGGACGACCGGGCGGAAGGGACCGTCCGTGGCGAGGTCCTTCACCCACAACTCGCCGCGGTCGCCCGCCGAGCCGTAGTTGACCGTGGCCAGCAGGTGGCGGTCGTCCGCCGAGAGGGCCAGGTCCACGAGCTGCTCGGGCCCGTAGCCCTCGCCGAAGACCACCGGGTCCGAGGCTGCGTCCGTGCCCATCGCGTGGCGGTACACCCGCGGGCCCTGCGGCGTGAACCGCGAGTAGAACACGCTGCCGAGATCGGGGGCGATGACCAGGGAGTAGAAGCTCCAGGGCCCCAGCCGATCGGGCAGCTCGTGGCCGCTCTCCACCTCGCGGAAGGAGACGACCTCCTCGTCGGCGCCGCCCTCGCGCCGGCCGATGGCGACGAGCCGGCCGTCGGAGGAGATGTCGGTGTAGTCGAGCGAGGTCGAGTGGTCGCGGCTGAGCGGGTGCGGGTCGGCCAGCACCCGGTCGCGGCCGCGCGGCCCCTGCCGCACGACGAGCACGTTCAGGTCCTGGTCGGCGGCGCGCCGGCGGAAGAAGTAGCGCCCGCCGCGCTCCGTGGGCGTCTCCGTGCTCCCCGTCACCATGACCTCGACGAGGCGCCCGCGGATGCTCCCGAGGCCGGGGACGTCCGCCATGACCGACTCGCGGTGGCGGTTCTGCGCCTCGATCCAGGCGCGCGTCTCGGGCGCGTCCTGGTCCTCGAGCCAGCGATACGGGTCCTCGAGGACGACGCCGTGGAGCGTGTCGCGCACCACCTCGACGCGGGTGGGCGGATAGGACGGTGGCGCGGCGTGCGCAGGTGGCGGGACGACGAGGAGCGCGAGGAGCGGGAGTGCGGCGAGCGGCGGTGCGGTGTGGGCAGCACGGATCATCGGGAACCTCCGGTCAGGGTTCGCGCGGACGCGCCAGCTTGCACGCGCGGCGGCCGGCGGCGCAAGCCGGGGCCCGCGCGGCCGGCGCTCGCTTGGCCGCCGCGGCGGCGCGACGTACACTGCCGCCGTGAGCGAACGGATCCACTTCGGCTGCCTGCTGGGGACCGTGTCCGACGTGCTCGACGCCGGGCTCGAGATGCTCCCCACCTTCGAGATGGCCGCCATCCCGGTGCTCGACAGCACCGACCGTCCGGGCGAGTGGCCCGCGGTGCGGCGGCGGCTGCGGGCCGAGGGCATCCGCTGCGTCGAGCACCGCGGCGTGCTCCTGCTGCCGCCCGGGGAGCTGGACCAGTTCGCCTCGGTGGGCCTCTTCAACGGCTTCGACGAGGTCTACCTCTGCACCGACTGGAACGACGAGTTCGAGTGCTTCCCGGCGCGCATCACCAGCGACCTCGCCGACTTCAGCGAGGCCACGCCCCTGGGCCTCGAGGACTGGATGCTCGAGGCGGGCTGCCTGCTGGCGATGGGGGACGGCGACGGGCTGAACTTCGCCACCCCCGATCCCGACCTGGCCGCGCGCCTGCGGGCCCGCTTCAAGCCCGCGCGCCGGCGATGAGCTGCCCGGGCGCGTCCCGGCTGGCCGCGCTCGAGCTGCCCGGGCCCGCCGGCCCGCTCGAGGCCCTCCTGCAGGAGTGCGACGGGGGGCCGGCGCGCGCCGCCGCGCTGCTCTGCCACCCGCATCCGCTCCACGGCGGCACGATGCACAACAAGGTCGTGCACCGCGTCGCCGCCGTGCTGCACGCCCGGGGCGCGACCACCCTGCGCTTCAACTTCCGCGGCGTGGGCGGGAGCGCGGGGAGCTTCGATGGCGGCGAGGGCGAGCTGGCCGACGCGCGCGCCGCGCTGCGCCGGCTCAGGGAGCGCGTGCCCGGGGTGCCCATCGTGCTCGCCGGCTTCTCCTTCGGCGCGTGGGTGGCCGCCCGGCTCGCCGGCGTCTCGCCCGCCGTGGGCACGCTCGTGCTCGTCGGGCCGCCCGTCGCCGCCTACGACTTCTCGCTCCTGCGGACGCTCTCGGTGCCCAAGCTGGTGGTGCAGGGCGACCGCGACGAGGTGTGTCCGCCCGCCGACCTCGAGGAAGTGCTGCCGACGTGGGCGCCGCCGTGCCGGCGGGAGACGGTGGAAGGGGCGAGCCACTTCTTCGACCGGCGCCTGGGCGAGCTGGCCCGGGCCCTCGAGCAGGGGCTCGACGATCTGCGGGCTGGCTGAGACGCGGCCGGGCGCCGTCAGCCCCATGCTATAGTGCGGGCCCAGCCATGAACGGACCGCGCGCATGAGAACCGACTGGGCCCGGCTGCGGGCCGTGGTCCTCGAGAGCGACGACTGGGGCCTGTGCGCCTGGTCTGCGGACGATGAGGCGTGGCGCGCCCTGTCCGGCACCCCGGCGTTCCGCAGCGCGCCCGGGCGCGCCTACGGGCGCTCCACCCTCGAGAGCGCGGCCGACGTGCGCGCCCTACGCGAGACCCTGCTGGCCTTCCGCGGCGCCGACGGCGCGCCCCCCGTCTGGCAGGCCAACACCATCATGGCCGTGCCCGACTTCGAGCGGATCGCCCGCGAGGGCTGGTCGCACGCCGAGCTGCCGCTGCGCGAGCCGCCCGAGCTGCCCTCGCGCTGGGCGCGCCCCGGGCTGAGCGAGCAGGTGGACGCCGCCATCGGCGCGGGCGTCTGGTGGCCCGAGCTGCACGGCCTGCATCACCTGCCCGAGCAGGCCTGGCTCGGCGCCCTGGCCCGCGGCGACGCCGACGCGCGGCTCGCCTTCACGCAGCAGTGCCTGGTGTGCGAGGCGGTGGAGGCGAGCGGCGAGTACGACCCATCCGAGCCGCGCGAGGCGCGCTCCCGGCACCTCGAGCGCGCCTGCGCCATCTTCGCGCGTCGCTTCGGGCGCGCGCCCGCCTCGTTCTGCCCGCCCGACTACCGCTGGGACCGCGACCTGGACGAGGACGTACGGCGGCTGGACCTGCGCGTGCTGCAGGGCGTGGCGGGTCACGACCGGCGCTGGCCGCGCCTGAGCCGCTGGCTGCACCTGTGGCGCTGGCCCGACCTGCGCGACGGACGGCTCTACATGCCGCCGCGCATCGCCTTCGAGCCGCGCGGCGACGCCTCGCCGCGAGGGCGCCTCGGCGCGGCCCGCGTGCACGCCGCCGCGCGCGCCGCCTGGCGGCTGGGGCAGCCGGCGGTCATCAGCACCCACCGGCTCAACTACGCCCACCTCGACCCGGCCTGGTCCGAGGCCGGCCGGGCCGCCCTGCGCGACCTGCTGGGACGGCTCTGCGGCGACGGGGCGGTGTTCCTGACCGACGCGCGCCTGCACGCGATGCTGCGGGAGCGGGAGGGGGGCGCATGAGCGCGGGCTTCGCGGGCCGGCTGCCCTGCGGGCGCTGGTCGGTGTGGCGCTACAACTGGCTCGCCAACCACAAGCTCAT
>JAXDBZ010000077.1:0-11275 GCA_034678345.1 Candidatus Eiseniibacteriota bacterium | reverse complement strand
CGTGCAGATCTGGGGTTTCGTCGTGCCCGGGTTGTTCAAGCGCGAACGCCGGATGGTCCTGCCGGTGGCGCTGCTCTCGATGACGCTGTTCCTGATCGGGGTGGCGGCCTCGTACTTCTACGTGACGCCGCTGGTGGCACACGTGATGGCCGGCTTCCTGCTGCCCGGCATGGTGCAGCAGATCCGCGTCGGCGAGTTGCTCTCGTTCCTCTACAACCTCTCGCTGTCCTGCGGTTTGGTGTTCCAGCTGCCGCTGGTCACCATGCTGCTCACCGCGCTGGGCTTCGTGAGCCCGGGCAGCCTGCTGCGGCAATGGCGCTACGCGGTCGTCGCCGTCTTCCTGGTGACGGCCATCATCACCCCGGGCGACGTGGTGATCGCCCAGCTCATCATGGGCGTGCCCATGATGGGTCTCTATTTCCTGAGCGTGGGACTCTCCTGGCTGGTGGCGCGACGCCGGTCCCGGGCCTCGCCCGAGCCGGTCGCACCGGACGAGTCGCACGCCCGCATCGAGGAGGAGCGCGAAGGTGCCTGAGCGACGCGCACGCCGGCGGACGGGCGGCAGCGGGCTGCTGACCGTGGACATCGGCAACAGCGACACGGTGGTGGGGCTCTTCCGCGGCGCCCGGCTGGCCGGCTTCTGGCGCCTGACCAGCGGGCGGCTCACCGCGGACGAGGCCATGATGCTGCTCGCGCACGCGCTGGGCGGCCTTCCGCGCGAGCGGGGACGCGCCGCGCGCGGGTCCGCGTCCGGCGCCGTGCTCTGCTCGGTCGTGCCGCGGCTCACGCCCGCCTGGAGCGAGGCGCTCGAGCGCGCGACCGGCCGTGCCCCGCTCGAGGTGACGGCGGGGCTGGTGCGCGAGCTGCTGCCCATCCGCTACCACGACCCGGGCGCGGTCGGCGCCGACCGCATCGCCAACGCGCTCGCCGCGCGCGAGCTGTACGGCACGCCGGCCATCGTCGTGGACCTGGGCACCGCCACCACCTTCGACTGCGTCTCGGCGGACGGTGCCTACCTCGGCGGGGCCATCGCCCCCGGCGTCGGCACCTCGGCCGAGGAGCTGTTCCGCCGCGCGGCGCGCGTGCCGCGGGTCGAGCTGCGGCGGCCCGAGCGGGCGCTGGGCCGCACCACAGAGGAGTCGCTGCGCGCGGGCGTGCTGTGGGGCGCGGCCGGGCAGGTGGACGCGCTGGTGCGGTGCCTGGCCGGGGAGATGAAGGGCCGGCCGAAGGTGATCGCCACCGGCGGCTGGGCCAAGGTGGTGGCGCCGGAGTGCGAGACCGTCCAGGCCGTGGACGAGGCGCTCACGCTCAAGGGGATGCGATTGCTGTGGGAGGTGTGCAAGTGAGGCTCCCGCCGTTCGGCCTGCGGGTCGCCTGCCTGGTGGCCGTCTCGCTGCCGGTCGCAGCGCTGGCCGTGGGCCAGGCCGGTCCTCCCGCCGCGCCGCCCGACAGCGCCTGGCAGATGGAGGTCGTGCGCACCCTGGCCGATCCGCAGCTCGAGGGCCGCGGCGTGGGCACCGCCGGAATCGAGCGGGCCGCGGACCTCATCGCGGGCTGGATGCGCTCGCTCGGCCTGGTGCCCGCCGGCGACGACGGCGGCTGGAGCCAGTGGTTCGAGGTCACCACCGGCGCCGAGGTGGCCCAGCCGACCTCGCTGGCGCTGGGCGGCGGCGTGCTCGGGGCGGGGCGGGACTTCCAGCCGCTGGGCTACTCGACCAGCGGCACGCTCACCGCGCCGGTGGTCTTCGCCGGCTACGGCATCACCGCGCCGGGCTACGACTACGACGACTACGCCGGGCTCGACGCGCGCGGGCGCATCGTGCTGGTGCTGACGAACGAGCCCGGCGAGCTGGACTCGACCAGCCGCTTCGACGGCACGGTGAACACGCCCTTCGCCGAGCTACGCACCAAGGCCATCAACGCGCGCGAGCACGGCGCGGCCGGGCTGCTGGTGGTGAACGGCCCGCGCCACCACGCCGGCGAGCCGGTGCGCGCGCCGCGCGCCGACGGGCAGGGCTACATGACCAGCGGGCTGGCGGCCGGCTGGGTCTCCGATTCGCTCGGCGAGGCCCTGCTGCGCGGCGCCCGACCCGCGCCTGGCGCGGGTACCCCGACGCTGGCCGCCGCCCAGTGGGCCATCGACAGCACCGGCCGGCCGCGCAGCTTCGCCCTCGCCGACTCGGTGACGCTGACCGTGACGCTCACCCGCACGCGGGCGCGCATCCGCAACGTCGTCGGGCGCCTGCCCGGGCGCGACAGCAGCCGCGTACTGGTCGTGGGCGCGCACTTCGACCACCTCGGCTACGGCGGCGAGCGCTCGCTCAGCCCCGACCAGCACGTCCCGCACCCCGGCGCCGACGACAACGCCTCGGGCACCGCCGCGCTGCTGGACGTGGCGCGCCGTCTGGCCGCGCGCGCCCGGCAGGGTTGGCGGCCGGAGCACGACGTGCTGTTCGCCGCCTTCACCGGCGAGGAGATGGGCATCGTCGGCTCGGCGCACTTCGTGGACCACCCGCCGCGGCCGCTCGAGCGCGTCGAAGCCATGCTCAACATGGACATGGTCGGCCGCCTGCGCGACGACAAGCTCATGGTCATGGGCACGGGCACCGCGGCCGAGTTCCCCGACCTGGTGGCGAACGTGAACCGCGCCGCCGGCGGCTTCGACCTCAGGACGACCGGCGACGGCTACGGCCCGAGCGACCACACCTCGTTCTACAAGCGGCAGGTGCCGGTGCTCATGCTCTTCACCGGCGCCCATACCGACTACCACAGCCCGCGCGACACCTGGGACCGGATCGACGGGCCCGGCCTGTGGCGCGTGACCGGCTTCGCCACCGCGCTGGTCGAGTCGCTCGACGCGCGGCCGCGCGTCACCTACGTGAAGGCCAAGGCCGACAGCGCCATGGGCCGCATCGCCGGCGGCAGCGGCTACGGGGCCTACCTCGGCACCATCCCCGACTTCTCGCAGACCGAGGGGGGCGTGCTCATCTCCGGCGCGCGCGAGGGCAGCCCGGCGGCGCGGGCGGGGCTCGTGGCGGGCGACGTCATCGTGAGGTTCGACGACGTGAAGGTGGACAACCTGTACGACTACGCCTACGCGCTGCGCTCGCGGAAGCCCGGGCAGGAGGTGCGGCTGACCGTCCGCCGCAAGGAGGGCCTGGTGGTCGTGCCGGTCACGCTCGGGAAGCGCCCGTGAGCGCAGGCTCGGCGCCGCGCCGCCCGACGCGGTGGCGGCCCTGGGCGGTGCCAGCGGCGCTGGTCGCGTTCCTCGTCACGCAGTACGGCTACGCGTGGCGGGTGCCGTTCATCAACGACGACTTCACCTTCCTCGAGCAGACCCGGGCCATGCGGTTCCCCGACCTGTGGGCCTGGCACGGCCACTGGGTCGGGCTCTACTACCGCCCCTGGTCGCGCGAGCTGCACTACTGGGTGCTCCAGCGCCTCTTCGGCGCGAACGAGGCCGCCTTCCACCTCGCGAGCTTCGCGCTGTGGCTCGGCGTCCTGCTGCTCCACTTCGCGCTGGTGCGCCGGCTGGCCGGCACCCGGGCGGCCGGCGTGGCGACCGCCGCCGTGGCGGCGCTGGCCGCCTGGGGCATGCCGGTGGTGTGGGTGGCCGGCGCGCAGGAGCTGTGGATGCTCCTCTTCGCGCTCGCCGCGCTGCTCCTCTTCGCGCGCGGGGCGGACCGCTGGGCGACGCTGGCCTTCGGTCTGGCGCTGCTCAGCAAGGAGACGGCGCTGCTGGTGCCGGCGGTGGCCCTCGCCCTCCTGGTGGTGGCGGGGCGGGAGGGACCGCGTGCGGCCCTGCGCCGGCTGGCGCCGGCCCTGCTCGTCGCCGCGGCGTACGCCCTGCTGCACCCGCAGCTCGGCGGACGGCTGTGGGGCTGGGCGGCCGCCCGGACACCGGTGCCCGGGCCCGGGCCGGCCGGCGCGCTGGGGAGCACCCTGCTCGCCACGCTGAACCTGCACGCGGTGCCGAGGCCCGAGTTCGGCTGGGTCGGCCCGCTCGCCGTGGGCGCCGCCGGGGCGCTGTGCCTGATCGCGCTGGTGGCCGTCACCTGGGACGCCGGCGGGGAGCGGCCCGACGTGGCGCGCACGCCCCGCGTCCGCGCGGGGGGACTGGCGCTGCTGGCGGCCGCGTGGGCCGCCGCGGGCTGGCTGCCGCTCTTCGCGCCCGGGCTCGGCTGGCACGCCTACTACGGCCTCTTCGGCATGCTGGGCGCCTGGACCGCGCTCGGCGCCCTGCTGGCGCGACGGCGCTCGGCGGCGCTGGCGGTGGTGGCGGCGCTGGCCCTGCTGCGCGGCCTGCACGCGGCCACCGCCTCGCACGACTGGGGCGACGAGGCCTACCAGAAGCGCGCCGCGGAGTTCCTCCAGGTCATGCGCCTCGATCTGCAGGCGAAGGTGCCGGCCCCGGCGCTGCACACGCGTCTCTACTTCATGGGCGTGCCCAGCGCCGTGGGGTTCCTGCAGGGCGACGGTCCGGCGCTGCGCCTCTGGTACGGCAACCCGACCCTGAGCGGCCGGCTCTTCTCGGACTACCGCGTGCGGGAGGGGCCGGCGGCGCCGGGTCCCGACAGGTTCTTGCGCTACGACAGCACGGCCGGCTGGGTCGAGATCCGGCCGGGCCGCGAGGACGTGGCGGCGGCCCGTGCCGCCAACCCGCTCTGGCGCGAGGACCACGAGCGGCTCGCCGTCACCCTGTCGCGTGGCGAGGACTGGGCGCGGGCGGCGGCCGAGTACGCGAAGCTGGCCGAGACGTTCCCCGACTCCGCCAACTACGTCTATTACGCCGGCCTCGCCGCGGTGGCGGCGGGCGACTCCGTGGGTGGCCGCCTCTGGCTCGAGCGCGCCGCGCGCCTGCCCGACGCCGACGAGGAGATCCGCGCCATGGCGCGGCGGATGGGCGCGGGACCGGCGCGGCGGTAGCGCAAGCGCCCACCGGGTGCTAGATTGCGGCGTCGCGTTCCCACGTCACGCGAGGCTCCGCATGGACCCTGAGACACTCACCGGCCTGCTCGCGACCCTGGTGGACATCCCCAGCCCGACGGGAAGCGAGGCAGCCATCGCCCGCTTCGTCGCCGCGCGCCTCGACCGCCTCGGCACCGGCGAGTGCCTGCGCTCGGGCGAGGCCGTGGTCTGGCGCGGGCCGCGCCGCGACCGCCCGCTGGTCGTGCTGGCCGGGCACCTCGACACCGTGCCGGCCCAGGGCGACGAGAAGGCCCGGCTCGCCGGGGACCGGCTCTACGGCCTCGGCGCGAGCGACATGAAGGGCGGTCTGGCGGTGATGCTCGCGCTGCTCGAGACGCTCGATCCGGCAAGCCTGCGCTTCGACCTGGCCGCGGTCTTCTACGACGCCGAGGAGGGACCGCAGGAGGCCGACGGGCTGGGCCGCGTGCTGGCGACGATGCCCTGGCTGGGCGGGGCGGAGCTGGCGGTGCTGCTCGAGCCCACCGACACCGCCGTCGAGATGGGCTGCAACGGCGTGCTGAACGTCGAGGTGCGCGTCCCCGGGCGCAGTGCGCACGCCGCGCGCCCCTGGACCGGTGCGAACGCCGTGGAGCGCGGGGCGCCGTGGCTCGCGCAGATCGTGCGCTTCCCGGTCACGCCGGTGCGGGTTCAGGGCCTCGAGTTTCGCGAGACCCTGCAGGTGACCACGCTGGCCGCCGGGCGGGCGCGCAACGTCGTGCCCGACGAGCTGGTGGTGAACCTGAATCACCGCTTCCCGCCCGATCGCACGGCGGCGGAGGCCGAGGCAAGGGTGCGCGCGCTGGTCCCGCCGGAGTTCGGCGTCCGGGTGGTGGACGCCGCCGAGCCGGGGCGCGTGAGCCTGGACCGCCCCCTCGTGCGCGAGCTGGTGGAGCGCACCGGGCGGCCCGCCGCCGGCAAGCAGGGCTGGACCGACGTGGCGCGCTTCTCGGCGCTGGGGGTGCCGGCGCTCAACTTCGGGCCCGGCCTGCCGGACGTGAGCCACACGGCCGACGAGTACTGCCCGATCCCCAACCTGCTGCGGGCCCGGGAGGTGCTGGCGGACTTCCTCACGGAGGTGTCGGGATGAACGGGGGGCAGGTCGAACGCTGGATGGCGGTGGTCGGGGACGCCTACGAGGACCGCCGGCCGCTCGAGGACGGCGAGGTGCGCGAAGCGGTGGAGGGAGCGGTGGCGGCGCTGGACGCCGGCCGGCTGCGCGTGGCCGAGAGGCGCGGCGCCGAGTGGGTCACGCACGGCTGGCTGCAGCAGGCGCTGGCCCTCTTCTTCCGGCTGCGGATCTCGCGCACCCTGGAGGTCGGGCCCTTCGAATACCACGACAAGGTGCCGCTCAAGCGCGGCCTCGAGGCGGCGGGCGTGCGCGTCGTGCCCCCCGGGGTGGCGCGCTACGGCTCGTTCCTCGAGCCCGGCGTCATCCTCATGCCCGGCTACGTGAACATAGGCGCGCGGGTCGGCGCCGGCACGCTGGTGGACACCTGGGCCACGGTGGGCTCGTGCGCGCAGATCGGCGCCCGCGTGCACCTGTCCGGCGGCGTCGGCATCGGCGGCGTGCTCGAGCCGCCGCAGAGCCGGCCGGTCATCGTCGAGGACGACTGCTTCGTCGGCTCGCGCGCCATCGTCGTCGAGGGCGTGTGGGTCGAGGAGGGGGCCGTGCTCGGCGCCGGCGTGGTGCTCACCGCCTCGACGCCGATCGTGGACGTGACCGGCGCGGCGCCGGCCATCACGCGCGGCCACGTCCCGCCCCGCGCCGTGGTCATCCCCGGCTCGCTGCCGAAGCGGTTCCCGGCCGGCAGCTTCGGCGTGCCCTGCGCGCTGATCATCGGCCGGCGGCGCGAGTCCACCGACCGCAAGACCTCACTCAACGACGCGCTGCGGGAGTACGGCGTGCCGGTCTGACGCCGGCTTGACCGCCCCCGGACGCCCTCCTAGACTGCGATACCGCAAGTCACTGGCGGTTCCCGAGGCGACCCGAACCCGACCTGGACGTCCGGCACGGCGTGCCGCGCTCCCGGGCGGCCGGCCGCCCGCATCGTGGAGGCGTGCTTGGCCATCGTCCGTCTCGAAGGACTGTCGGTGTTCGGTCACCACGGCGCCCGTCCCTTCGAGAAGGAGGCCGGGCAGCGGCTCGAGGTGGACGTCGAGATCGAGCCCGCCGACGACCGCGCCGAGCACAGCGACCGCCTCGCCGACGCCACCGACTACGACGCCATCTACCGCACCGTGCGCGAGATCGCCGAGGGCCGCAGCTTCCATCTGCTCGAAGCCCTGGCCGCGACCATCGCGGACGAGCTGCTGGCCCGCTTCGGCGCCCGCCGCCTCCGCGTGCGCATCGCCAAGCAGAACCTGGGCTGGACCACCGGCGGCCGCGCCGTCGTCGAGGTGACCCGGGAGCGCCACCCGTGAGGGCCTTCGTCGGGCTGGGCTCGAACCTCGGAGAGCGCGAGGCCATGATCCGCGCGGCCCTCGAGGAGCTGGCACGGCTGCCCGACACGACGCTGGAGCGCGCCTCGTCGCTCTACGACACCGAGCCGGTCGGGGACACCGAGCAGCCCAACTTCCTCAACGCCGTGGCGGAGCTCCAGACGCAGCTCACCGCCCGGCAGCTGCTGTGGAACCTGCTGCTCATCGAGAAGCGGCTGGGGCGCGTGCGCACGCGGCGCTGGGGGCCGCGCGCCATCGACCTCGACCTGCTGCTCTACGGCAGCGAGGTGGTGGACGAGCCCGGCCTCCGCGTTCCGCACCCCGAGCTGCTCCGCCGTTCGTTCGTGCTCGTGCCCCTGGTCGAGCTGGACCCGCTCGTCGTCCATCCCGAGACGGGGGAGACCCTGCTCGCGCACCTGTCCCGTCTCCACAGCACGCGGCCGCCGGTGAAACGGGGCAGCCGGCTGTGGAACTGAGCGGCCCATGACCGAGAACCGCTACATCGTCGTCGAGGGCGTGATCGGCGTCGGCAAGACCAGCCTCGCCAAGATGCTGTCGGAGCGCCTGAAGGCGCAGCTCGTGCTCGAGGAGGTCGAGGAGAACCCCTTCCTCAAGGACTTCTACCGCGACCGGGCACGCTACGCCTTCCAGACCCAGATGCACTTCCTGTTCAGCCGCTACCAGCAGCAGCGCGGCCTGCGGCAGACGGAGCTGTTCAGCGACCGCCTGGTGGCGGATTACCTGTTCCAGAAGGACCGCATCTTCGCCGGCCTGAACCTCTCGGACCGGGAGCTGGGGCTCTACGAGCGCCTGGTCGGCTGGCTCGAGCTGGACGTCGTCAAGCCCGACGTGGCGGTCTACCTGCAGGCCAGCCCCGAGACCCTGATGGAGCGCATCGGGAGGCGGGGCCGGCCCTTCGAGAAGGACATGGACCGCGAGTACATCAAGCAGCTCAACGAGGCCTACAACCACTTCTTCTTCCACTACGTGGACGCGCCGCTGCTGGTGGTGAACACGAACGCCATCGACTTCGTGAACAACCCGGACGACTTCGAGGACCTGCTGCACCGCATCGTGTCGCACCGGCAGGGCACGGTCTACTACGCGCCGCTCGAGCGGCCGGCGGCCGGGTCATGAGCGCCGCGACGGGTGGGCCCGCGGACCGCGGACGCTGGACGGCGCCCGCCATCGTCGAGCTCAAGCGCCGCGGCGAGCCGGTCGCCGTGCTGACCGCCTACGACCACCCGATGGCCCGGCTGGCCGACGAGGCGGGGGCCGAGATCGTGCTGGTGGGCGACAGCCTCGGCACCGTCGTGCTGGGCTACGACAGCACGCTGCCGGTGACGATGGACGACATGCTGCACCACGTGAAGGCCGTGACCCGGGCGCGGCCGCGGGCCCTGGTCGTCGCCGACATGCCCTTCCTGTCCTACCAGGCCAGTGTCGAGGAGGCGGTGCGCAACGCCGGCCGCTTCGTGCAGGAGGCCGGCGCCGACGCGGTCAAGCTGGAGGGCGGCGAGCGCGTGGCGCCGGCCATCCGCCGCATCGTCGAGATCGGCATCCCGGTGATGGGTCACCTGGGGCTCACCCCGCAGTCGGTCCTCGCCTTCGGCGGCTACCGGGTGCAGGGCCGGAGCCCGGCCGACGCCGAGCGCCTGCTGGCCGAGGCCCGGCGCTTGGAGGAGTGCGGCTGCTTCTCGATGGTGCTCGAGGGCATACCGGCGGCGCTGGGCGAGGCGGTGACGCGCGCCGTCGGCATCCCCACCATCGGCATCGGCGCCGGCCCGGCCTGCGACGGCCAGGTGCTGGTGAGCCACGACCTGCTCGGGCTGACGCAGGGACACGTGCCGAAGTTCGTGCGCCGCTACGCCGACGTGGCGGGGACGATGCGCGACGCCTTCGCCCGCTACGTGGCCGACGTGAAGGCGCGGCGCTTCCCCGCGGACGAGGAGTCGTATTGAGCGCCTCCCGCACCCGGCCGCGTGCCTCCGCGATGCGCCGCGTCACCGGCCCCGGGCGCGTCCACGCCGTGGTGCAGGGATGGAAACGCGACGGCCTGCAGGTGGCGTTCGTCCCCACCATGGGTGCCATCCACGAGGGGCACCTGAGCCTGGTGCGGCGCGCCCGCGCGGGCGCCGACCGCGTGGTGGCCAGCATCTTCGTCAACCCGCTGCAGTTCGGCCCGCAGGAGGACCTGTCGCGCTACCCGCGGCCCATCCGGCGCGACCGCGCGCTGCTGGCCGCGGCGGGCGCCGACCTGCTGTGGGAGCCGCGCCGCGAGGACGTCTATCCGCCCGGGCACCGCACCCGCGTCGCCGTCGAGGGCCTGACCGACGTGCTCGAGGGCGCCTCGCGCCCGGGGCACTTCACCGGCGTGACCACGGTGGTGGCGATCCTGCTCGAGGCGGTGGCGCCGGACGTGCTGTGGCTGGGGCAGAAGGACGCCCAGCAGGCGCTGGTGATCGAGCGGATGGTGCGGGATCTGCGGCTGCCGGTGCGCGTGCGCCGCGCGCCCACCGTGCGCGAGGCGGACGGGCTGGCGATGTCCTCGCGCAACGTCTACCTGTCGCCGGCGGAGCGGGCGCAGGCCGTGGCGCTGTCGCGCGGGCTGCGGGCGGCCCGGGCGGCGCTGGCGAAGGGCGAGCGCTCGGGCGCGCGCGTGGCGCGGGCGGTGCGCGAGGTGTGGCGGCGCTTCCCGCTGGTGCGCGCGGACTACGTGGCGGTGGTGGACGCGGCGACGCTCGAGCCGCTGCGGGACGTGCGGACGGCGCGCCGCGTACTGGTGGCGGTCGCGGCCCGGGTGGGGCCGGCGCGGTTGATCGACAACCTCGAGTGGGGCCGGCGATGACGCGCTACCGCCATCCGGGCACCGCCGCCCTCGTCCTGGCCGCCGGACAGGGCACGCGCATGAAGAGCGACCTGGCCAAGGTGCTCCACCCCATGGCGGGCCGGCCGCTGCTGGCCTGGGTGCTCGACACCGTGCACGCGCTGGGCGTGGACCGGGTGCTCACCGTGGTCGGGCACCAGCGCGAGCGCGTGATGGCCGCCTTCGCCGGGGCCGGGACGGAGTGGGTGGTGCAGGCGGAGCAGTGCGGCACCGGCCACGCGGTGCGCATGGCGGAGCCGGCGCTGGCCGGCTTCGACGGCACGCTGCTGGTGGTGTGCGGCGACACGCCGCTGCTGCGCGCCGCCACCCTTCACGCCCTGCTGGAGGGGCACCGGGCGCGCGGGGCCGCGGTGACCGTGCTCTCGATGCGGGTCCCGGAGCCGCGGGGCTACGGGCGCATCCTGCGCGACGCGGCCGGCGGCCTGTCGGCCATCGTCGAGGAGCGCGATGCCACGGCGGAGCAACGACGGATCGCCGAGGTGAACTCCGGCGTGTACGCTTTCGACTACCCGGCGCTGGCGGGGGCGCTGGCGTCGCTCACCGCCCACAATGCGCAGGGCGAGTACTACCTGACCGACACGGTGGCGCAGCTGGTCCGCGACGGGCTCGGTGCCGCCGTGGTGTGTGCCGACGACCACCGGGAGCTGCTGGGCATCAACACGGTGGAGCAGCTGGCCGAGGCCGCGCGCGTCCGGGCCGAGCTGGACGCGGCGGAGGAGGGACGATGAGCGTGCGACGCGGGAAGCCGACCGCCAGGCGCGGGGCCCTGGAGCGGCTCTGGGCGCCCTGGCGGGTGGCCTATCTGGGCCGGGTGGGGGCGCCGGGCGGGTGCCTCTTCTGCCGCGTGGCCGCCGGGCGCGCCGACCGGACCCATCTGGTGCTGGCACGGCGGCCCCACGCCTTCCTCATGCTGAACCGCTACCCCTACACCGGCGGCCACCTGATGGTCGCGGTCCGGGCCCACCGCGCCCACTTCGCGCC
>JAXDBZ010000076.1:0-4761 GCA_034678345.1 Candidatus Eiseniibacteriota bacterium | reverse complement strand
GCTCCGCGTCGGGCCCCTCGATTGCGGTGGCGCCCCGCCCTCGCTAGGCTGCGGGGCATGCCGTGCCCCTCCTCCTTCCCGGAGTGCCCGCCATGTCCCTGCGCTGCTTCCCGCCCGTCGCGTCCGTCGCGCTCGCCGCAGTCATGAGCCTCGTCCTGCCGCCCGGCGACGCGGCGGCCGAGCGCGGCACGGCCAGCCGCTCGGTCGTCCGCGCCCCCCACGGCATGGTCTGCGCCGCGCAGCCGCTGGCCGTGCAGGCCGGCGTGGACGTCCTGCGCGACGGCGGCAGCGCGGTGGACGCCGCCATCGCGGTGAACGCGTGCCTGGCGCTCATGGAACCCACCGCCTGCGGTCTGGGCGGCGACCTCTTCGCCATCGTCTGGGACCCGAAGGCCGGGAAGCTCGCCGGGCTGAACGCCTCGGGCCGCGCTCCCCTGGCGCTCACCATCGCGAAGGTCCCGCCCGAGCCGGACGGCACCATCCCCCTCTTCTCGCCCTACGCCTGGACCGTGCCCGGATGCGCCGACGGTTGGTTCGAGCTGCACGGTCGCTACGGGAAGCTGCCGATGCGGCGCGTGCTCGAGCCGGCCATCCGCTACGCCGAGGAGGGCTTCCCGCTCTCGCCGGTGATCGCCTCCGACTGGGCGCGCGGGGCGGCGCGGTTCAGGGACAAGCCGGGCTTCGCCGAGGTCTTCATGCCCCTCTCCGGCGGGGAGCGTCGCGCCCCGCGCGAGGGGGAGACCTTCCGCAATCCGGCGCTGGCACGGACCCTGCGGCTGCTCGCCGCGAAGGGCCGCGACGCCTTCTACCGTGGAGAGATCGCCGAGGAACTGGTGCGCTATTCGCGCGAGCACGGCGGCTTCTTCGCGCCGGAGGACTTCGCGCGGCACCACTCGACCTGGGGCGAGCCGGTCGCCACCGACTACCGCGGCTGGACGGTCTGGGAGCTGCCGCCCAACGGCCAGGGCATCGCCGCCCTCCAACTGCTGAACGTGCTCGAGAACTTCGACCTGAAGTCCATGGGCCGCGAGTCCGCCGACTTCTGGCACGTCATGGCCGAGGCCAAGAAGCTGGTCTTCGCCGACCGCGCCCGCTACTACGCCGATCCGGCCTTCGCCGACGTGCCGGTGGCGCCCCTGCTGTCCAAGGAGTACGCGAAGCGGCGCGCGGCGCTGGTGGACATGACCCGCGCGGCGCTCACCGACAGCGCCGGGGACCCCGTGGCCCTCAGCCGTCGGGAGACGACGTACCTGTGCGCGGCCGACGCGGGTGGCATGATGGTCTCCCTCATCCAGAGCAACTACACCGGCTTCGGCTCCGGCTACGTGGTGCCGGCGCTGGGCTTCGGGATCCAGGACCGCGGCGGGCTGTTCTCGCTCGACCCGCGACACCGGAACTCCCTCGTGCCGGGCAAGCGACCGTTCCAGACCATCATCCCGGCCTTCGTGACCCGGGACGGCGAGCCGCTCATGGCCTTCGGGCTCATGGGCGGCGACATGCAACCGCAGGGCCACGCGCAGGTCATCGTGAACCTCCGGGACTTCGGGATGAATCTGCAGGAGGCCGGGGACGCCATCCGCTTCCACCACGAGGGCTCGAGCGAGCCGACCGGCACGGTGATGACCGACGGCGGCGTGCTGCACATCGAGGACGGCCTGCCGGCGGGCGTGCTCGAGGAGCTGCGGCGCCGCGGGCACGTGCTCGCGCCGGAGCCGGTGGGCGCCTACGGCGGCTACCAGGCCATCTGGCGGGACCCGGACGGCGGCTACGCCGGCGCGACCGAGAAGCGAAAGGACGGCTGTGCCCAGGGCTACTGAGACGACTCCCGGCGGAGCGCCGCGCCACGGCGGACTGGCCCCCGCCGACCTCGTCGCCATGTACCGCACGATGGTCACCTCGCGGCGGCTGGACGACGAGGAGATCCGGCTCAAGAAGCTCAACCTGACCTTCTTCCAGATCTCGGGAGCCGGGCACGAGGCGGTGCTGGCGGCGGCGGCACGGCTGCTGCGCCCGGGCCACGACTGGTTCTACCCCTACTACCGCGACCGGGCGCTGTGCCTGGGGCTGGGCGTGACGCCGCGCGAGATGCTGCTCTCCGCGGTGGCCGCGGCCGAGGACCCGGCCTCGGGCGGCCGCCAGATGCCCAGCCACTGGGGTCACCGTGGGATCCACATCGTCTCGCAGAGCAGCCCGACCGGCACCCAGTTCCTACAGGCGGTGGGGGCGGCCGAGGCGCTGGTCAAGTACCGGACGCTCGAGGGCGAGCACCCGTCGCTGGCGGGCCGCGTCCACGGCGACGAGGTCGTCTACGTCAGCTCGGGGGAGGGCACGACCAGCCAGGGCGAGTTCTGGGAGGCGCTCAACAGCGCCTGCAACCTGAAGCTGCCGGTGCTGTTCCTGATCGAGGACAACGGCTACGCCATCTCGGTGCCGGTGGACGTGCAGACCGCCGGCGGCGACGTGGCCCCGCTGGTGCGCGGCTTCCCGCACCTGTTCTGGGCGGGCGACGTGGACGGGAACTCGCCGGTGGCCTGCCACGAGGTGCTCGCGCAGGCCATCCGCCACTGTCGCGAGCGGCGGGGGCCGGCCTTCGTGCGGGCCCGGGTGACGCGTCCCTACTCGCACTCGATGTCGGACGACGAGAGCAAGTACAAGTCGCAGGCGGTGCGCGAGGCCGAGGCGCGGCGCGACTGCCTCGGTGCCTTCGCCCGCACCCTCGAGGCCGAGGGCGTCCTCGACGCCGAGGCGCGCGAGCGCCTGCACGACGAGGTGCTGGCGGGGATCGCCGCGGCGAGCGAGGCGGCGCGGGCCGCGGCGCAGCCGGAGCCGGAGACGGCGACACGGTTCGTCTACTCGCCCGCCGTGGACCCCGGCGACGATCGCTTCGCCGTGGCCCCGGCCCCGCCGCAGCCCGGCCGGACCGAGACCCTGCTGCAGAGCATCAACTACTGCCTGCGCGACGAGATGGCGCGCGACCCGCGCGTCCTCGTCTTCGGCGAGGACGTGGCCGACTCCTCGCACGAGGAGCTGCTCGCCGAGGTGCAGGGCAAGGGCGGCGTGTTCGGGGTCACCTGGGGGCTGCAGAAGCGCTTCGGCCGCGAGCGCGTGTACAATTCGCCGCTGGCCGAGGCCAACATCGTGGGGCGGGCGATCGGCCTGGCCACCCTGGGCTGGCGCCCGGTGGTGGAGATCCAGTTCTTCGACTACATCTGGACGGCGATGATGCAGCTGCGCGACGAGCTGGCCATGCTGCGCTGGCGGTCCAACAACGCCTTCGCGGCGCCGGTCGTGGTGCGGGCGGCCTACGGGGGCTACCTGCAGGGCGGGGCGCCCTACCACAGCCAGTGCGGCGAGAGCATCTTCGCCCACTGCCCGGGCCTGCGGGTGGTCATCCCCAGCGTGGCCTCCGACGCGGCCGGCCTGCTGCGCACCGCCATCCGCGGCGAGGACCCCGTGCTCTTCCTCGAGCACAAGCACCTCTACCGGCAGCCCTACGCCAAGGAACCCTACCCGGGGCCCGATTACACCGTGCCCTTCGGCCGGGCGCGGCTGGCGCGGCCCGGGCGGCACGTGACGCTCGTCACCTGGGGGGCCCTCGTGCAGCGCGGACTGCTGGCCGCGCAGGAGGCGTCCGAGGAGGGCATCGAGACCGAGGTCCTCGACCTGCGCACCATCCAGCCGCTCGACTTCGAATCGGTCGCCCGCTCGGTGGCGAAGACCGGGCGCGCCGTCGTCGCCCACGAGGACGTGCTCACCGCCGGCTTCGGCGGTGAGGTGGCGGCGCTCATCGCCCAGCACTGCTTCGCCGATCTGGACGCGCCGCCGAGGCGGGTGGCGGCCCTCGACACGCCGGTGGGCTATGCGCCGCGGTTGGAGGACCGCATCCTGCCGCAGAAGGCCGACCTGCTCGACGCCATCCGCGAGGTGGCGGCGTGGTGAGCGCTCGCCGGGGCCGGCGGGACGCCGCGGCCGGGTTCGCCCTCGGGCTGGACCTCGGCGGCACCGACCTCAAGGCCGCCCTGGTGGGGCCGGATGGGGCGCTGACGGGCTTCCGCAGCTGGCCGTCGCGGGCCGGCGAGAGCGCCGAGGCGCCGCTGGAGGTCATGGCCACCGCCGCGCTGGAGCTCGGGCGCGAGGCCGGCGGCCCGCTGTGCGCGGTGGGCCTGGGCTGCCCGGGCGTCATCGACCCGGCGAGCGGCGCCCTCGTCGGCCGGACGCCGAACCTGCCGCACTGGGACTCGGTGCCGCTGCGCGAGCGGCTGCGGGAGCGGCTCGGCCTGGAGGTGACGGTCGAGAACGACGCCAACCTGGCGGCGCTGGCTGAGCACCGCGCCGGGGCGGCGCGCGGGGCGCGGGTGTCGCTCACCGTCACCGTCGGCACCGGCGTGGGCTGCGGCATCGTCGGCGAGCACGGCCTGGTGCGCGGCGCCCACGGCGGCGCGGGCGAGATCGGCCACCGGCCGCTCGACGGCCGCTACCCCTGCCGCTGCGGCGTGCCGGGCTGTGTCGAGCCCGAGGCCTCGGGCGGCGGCCTGACGGCGCGCGCCCGCGAGGCGGGCCTCGACGTGGCCGACGCCGAGGCGGTGTTCGCGGCGGCCGCCGCCGGCGACGAGCGGGCCGTACGGCTCGTCGCGCGCATGACCGACCGGCTCGGCGCGCTCATCGGCGCCGCGGTGCAGCTGCTCGACCCGGAGGTGGTGGTCATCGGCGGCGGCGTGGCGCACGCGGGCGAGGCGCTGCTGGGCCCCGTGCGCGCCGCGG
>JAXDBZ010000075.1:0-5463 GCA_034678345.1 Candidatus Eiseniibacteriota bacterium | reverse complement strand
GGCGCGCCGTCCCGGCACGGGCCGCGGCGGAGGCCATCCTCGACGCGCTCGACCGCGCCGGGCTGGGCCCGGTGCGGCTGCGCGAGCGGCTCATGGTGCCGCTCCTGGGCGTGGACGCGGCCGGCGTGATGCTCGACTGCGCGACGCTCAGCGCGCCGGCGGACCGCGCGCGGGTGACCGGCGCGCGCGGACTGCGCGACCTGGCGGCGGCGATCGCCGAGGGGGTCGCGCGCTGGGCGAGGGGCGGATGAGGCGCGCGCGCTGGGTCGTCCTTGGCGGCCTCGTTCTGGCCGTGCTAGCGTGGGCGGTGTGGCGCTGGAGCCGTCCCGCCGGCCCACCGGGGGCGCCGGTGCCGGCGGCCGCCGACTCCACCGAGTCGGGCTTCCGCTCGGTGCGGCTGTGGTTCGTGGCGCGCTCCGGCGACTCGCTGGTGAGCGAGCCGCGCGAGGTCATCGAGCAGACCGACCTGCACGAGCGCGTGGCGGTGCTGGTGGGCGAGCTGGCGCGCGGCTCGGCGCAGGGGCACCTCACGCTGCTGCCGCCGGGCACCACGGTGCGGCACGTGTATCTGGACGAGGGCGGACGGCTGACGCTCGACCTGTCGGCGGCCTTCCGTTCGGGCTTCCGCGGCGGCGCGGGCGCGGAGGAGCTGGCGGTGGCCGCGCTGGTGCGCACGCTGGCGGACGGGCTGCCGGAGGTGAGGCGGGTGCTGATCGTGTGCGAGGGGACGCCGCTCGCCGGTCTGGCCGGTCACCTGCCGCTCGACCGGCCGCTCGATCCGGCGGACTGGCCGTGAGCGTCGCGGAACGGATCCGGAGGGGAGCGGCGTGAGCGAGAACGTGGATCCCCGGCCCATCGGGGTGTTCGATTCGGGCCTCGGTGGCCTGACCGCCGTGCGCGAGCTGTTCCGCGTGCTGCCGGACGAGCGCGTGGTCTATTTCGGCGACACCGCGCGCGTGCCCTACGGCAGCAAGTCGCGCGAGACGGTGACGCGCTTCAGCCTCGAGATCGCGCGTTTCCTGCTGCGCCAGGACATCAAGTGCCTGCTGGTGGCGTGCAACACGGCCTCGTCGTACGCGCTCGAGACGCTCAAGCAGCGGCTCGACATCCCGGTGGTGGGGGTGATCGACCCGGCGGTGGGCGTCGCCGTCACCGCCGGTCCGCCGCGGCCCCGGGGCCGCCGCGTCGGCGTCATCGGCACGCAGGCCACCATCGCCAGCGGCGCCTACGCCGCGGCCCTGACGCGCCTGGCGCCCGGCACGCAGGTGGTCTCGTGTGCCTGCCCGCTGTTCGTGCCGCTCATCGAGGAGGGCTGGCTCGACCATCCCGTCACCCGCGGCGTGGCCGAGGAGTACCTGGCCGAGCTGCGGCGCGAGCCGCCGGACAGCCTCATCCTCGCCTGCACGCACTATCCGCTGATCGCGCCGCTGCTGGCCGGACTGCTCGGCCCGCAGGTCCGGTTGGTGGACTCGGGCGCCGAGGCGGCGCTGGCGACCGCGGGCCTGCTGCGCCGCCACGGGATGCTGGCCGCCCCGGCCGGGGAGAGTGGCCCCGCGCACCACTTCTACCTGAGCGACGAGCGCCTGAGCTTCGCCCACGTGGCCCGCACGTTCCTGGGCCGCGAGCTGCCGCCCACCTCGATCGTGGACCAGACCGACCTGCCGTGGTACGAGCGCTCCATCCCGCGTTGAGCGGGAGCGCCGCGCCCCCCGAGAGGAGAACGCGATGAGCCAGGTTCCGCCTCCGCCCGCGATCCCGGCCCGCCCCGACGGCCGCGGTCCGCGCGCCCTGCGCCCGCTGAAGATCGAGCGCGGCGTGCTGCCGGCCGCCGAGGGCTCGGCCCTCGTCACCCTGGGCCGCACGCGCGTGCTGTGCGCCGCCACGGTGGAGGAGCGGCTGCCGGGTTGGCTGCGCGGCAAGGGCGGCGGCTGGGTGACCGCCGAGTACGGCATGCTGCCCCGCGCCACCACCGAGCGCACGCCGCGCTCGGCGCAGGCCGGCGGCCGCACGCACGAGATCCAGCGCCTGGTCGGGCGCTCGCTGCGCGCGGTGACCGACCTCCGGGCCTTCGGCGAGCGCACGATCATCCTCGACTGCGACGTGCTCGAGGCCGACGCCGGCACGCGCACCGCCGCCATCAACGGCGCGTTCGTCGCGCTGCACGACGCGCTCCTCGGCCTCTCGAACGCCGGCCGGCTCCTCCGGCCGCCGCTACGCGACACCGTGGCCGCCGTGTCGGTGGGGCGGGTGGACGGCATCGCCTGCCTCGACCTGTGCTACGCCGAGGACTCGCGCGCCGAGGTGGACATGAACGTGGTGATGACCGGCACCGGGCGGTTCGTCGAGGTGCAGGGGACCGGCGAGGGCGCGACCTTCGACGGGGCCGAGCTGCGCGAGCTGCTGGCGCTGGCCCGCCGCGGCGTGCGCCGCGTCACCGCCTACCAGCGGCGGCTGCTCGGGGACTCGGGCCTGCTGCCGCGCTGACGGCGCCCCGGGGGAGCATGGAGTTCGTCCTCGCCACCTTCAACCGCGACAAGCTGCGCGAGCTGTCGGCCCTGCTGGCGCTGCCGGGCCTGACCCTCACGGCGCTCGCCGACGTGCCCGGTGCGAGCGCGCCGGCGGAGGACGGCGCCACCCTGCTCGAGAACGCGCTCATCAAGGCGCGCGCCGCGCGGGCCTTCACCGGCCGGCCGGCGCTGGCCGACGACACGGGGCTCGAGGTGGACGCGCTCGACGGCCGGCCCGGCCTGCACGCCGCGCGCTTCGCCGGTCGGGGGGCATCCTACGCGGTGAACCGCTGCCGCCTGCTGGGCGAGCTGGCCCGGGTCGAGCCGGCGCGGCGCACGGCGCGCTTCCGCTGCGTCTGCGTCGCCTGCCTGCCCGACGGCCGCGAGCTCGCGGCCGAGGGCGTGCTCGAGGGGCGCATCACCGACGCGCCGCGCGGGAGGGGTGGCTTCGGCTACGACCCGCTCTTCGAGGTCGAGGACACGGGCCGCACCATGGCCGAGATGGGCGAGGCCGAGAAGAACGCCGTCTCGCACCGCGCGCGGGCCGTGCGCGCGCTGGCGGCGCAGCTGGCGGCCGCGCTGCCGGAGCTGGCCGGAGGCTAGACCGACCCCAGCCGGTGCACGCGCAGCGCGTTGGTCGAGCCCGCCACGCCGGGCGGCGTGCCCGCCACCAGCACGACCAGCTCGCCCGCCGCGCCGTGGCCCAGCTCGAGCATGGCGCGGTCCACCGCCGCGACCATCTCGTCGGTGGTGCGCACCTCGGGCACCACGAACGTCTCCGCGCCCCACACCACCGACAGCTGGCCGCGCACGCAGGGCTCGCTGGTGAAGGCGTAGAGCGGCACCGGCTCGCGGTGCGAGGCCAGCTGCCGCACGGTGGAGCCGGTGCGGGTGAAGGCGACCAGTGCCCGGGCGCCGAGGTCGCGCGCCGCGGCGGCGGCGGCGCGGGCGATGGCCTCCTGCACCGTGGTCCCGTCGTCCGGCGGCGGGACGGGCGGCACGCCCTCGGTCTCGCTCGCCACGACGATGCGCCGCATCGTCTCGACCACCGCGACCGGGTGACGCCCGATCGCGGTCTCGCCGGTGAGCCGGAGCGCGTCGGCGCCGTCGAGCACCGCGTTGGCCACGTCCGAGACCTCGGCGCGGGTGGGCCGCGGGCGGGAGACCATGGAGTCGAGCATCTGCGTGGCGACGATGACCGGCTTGGCCAGCCGGCGGGCCAGCCGCACGGCGCGCTTCTGCACCAGCGGCACCTCCTCGAGCGGCAGCTCCACCCCGAGGTCGCCGCGCGCCACCAGCAGGCCGTCGAAGGCGGCGGCGATCTCCGCCAGGTGCCGCACCGCCTCGGGCTTCTCGATCTTGGCGAAGACCGGCACGCGGCGCCCCGCCTCGTCCATCGCCGCCCGCACCGCGGCGGCGGCCGTCGCGTCGCGCACGAACGACAGCGCCACCATGTCCACCCCCAGCGCCAGCACGAAGCGCAGGTCGTCGAGGTCCTTGGGCGTCAGCGGCGGCGCGGTGACCCGCACGTCGGGCAGGTTGATGCCCTTGTGATCGGAGAGCACGCCGCCCTCGATGACGCGGCAGGTGACGCGCACGCCGTCGCTGGCCAGCGCCTCGAGCCGCACCAGGCCGTCGTCGAGCAGCAGCGTGTCGCCCGGGCGCACGTCACGCGCGAGCCCGGCGTAGGTGGTGGAGGCCGCGCGCGCGTCGCCCGGCCCGGGCTCGGTCGTGATCGTGAACTCCGCGCCGGGAACGAGCGTGACCGGTCCCCCGGGGAAGGCGCCGAGGCGGATCTTGGGCCCGGCCAGGTCGGCCATCACCCCGACGGCCCGGCCGGCCGCGTCCGCGGCGGCGCGCACGTGGCCGTACCAGGCGCGGTGCCAGTCGTGCGTGCCGTGCGAGAGGTTCAGGCGCGCGGCGTCCATGCCGGCCTCCACCAGGGCGCGGAGGGTCGCCGGCTCGGCGGTGGCGGGTCCCAGCGAGGCGATGATCTTGACCCGGGGCGCGGCGGGACCGGGGGAAGTGGGCGTCATGCGGCGGGCCTCCGAAGCGACGGGTGTGAGGCCGCCCCGCGATGCGCGGCTGTCGCCGCGCCGCGGCGGCGAAGGGGGTTGGGGTGGATGATGGGGTTCGAACCCACGACACCCGGAGCCACAGTCCGGTGCTCTACCAGCTGAGCTACATCCACCACCGTTCGAACACGAGGCGTACAGGCGGCTGCGTACTGGCGCGCCTGGAGGGAATCGAACCCCCGACCGACGGATTAGAAATCCGTTGCTCTATCCGACTGAGCTACAGGCGCAGGACGATTCCGCTCGTTGGGGCCGGCCCGGTCCGTGGTCCCGGCGGGAGCCCTCCGGGCCCCCCGAAGCGCCGCCTCGGGGGGCCAAGCAAGTCGGGGCGAGAGGATTTGAACCTCCGACTCCCTGCTCCCAAAGCAGGTGCGCTACCGGACTGCGCCACACCCCGTGACGGACAGGCGCGAGAAGGGTAGCGGGCGGGCGCGGAGCGGGTCAAGGACGCTCGTCGGGCGAAGCGGTATCCCGAAGAGAGACCCGATTCGCGCACCCGAGCCGGGCGAGCCAGGCGGCCGGAAGGACTCGAAACGCCAAACAGGAGGAAGAGAGAACGATGCGATCGCTCAACAAGGTACTGTTGATCGGCAATCTCGGAAGCGACCCGGAAATCCGCCACACGCCGGGGGGCACGCCCGTCGCGAATTTCCGCCTGGCGACCAACGAGACGTTCACCGACAAAAGCGGCAACAAGCAGACGCGCACGGAATGGCATCGCATCGTGGCGTGGAGCAAGCTCGCCGAGATCTGCGGGCAATACTTGAAGAAGGGCAGGCAGGTCTACATCGAGGGCCGCATCCAGAGCCGCCAGTGGGACGATCAGCAGGGCCAGCGGCGCTACATGACCGAAATCGTGGCCACGAACCTGATCATGCTCG
>JAXDBZ010000074.1:0-5822 GCA_034678345.1 Candidatus Eiseniibacteriota bacterium | reverse complement strand
GGCGCGCGAGGCCCGCCGTCGCGAGGAGCAGTCCCGCCGCCGCGGCGAGCTGGAGGCGGCCTTGGCCAGCCTGGAGGCGTACGCCGGCTGCGCGGTCGAGGACGCCGACCGCCTGGTGGCGCTGGCCGCCGAGTTGCGACGGCTGGCCGACGAGGAGGCGCAGGCGCGCGCGTCGCTCGCCGCGCTGCGCGACGCCCTGGGCGCGCGCGGCTACGAGCCGGCGCGCGTCGAGGATCTCGGCCGGCGCTTCGGCGCCCTCGACGAGGCGGCGCAGGGGCTGCTGGGTGGCCAGTCGGCGCTGGCGCTGGCGTTCCAGACGCAGATCGCCGAGCTCGAGCAGGCGCGCACCGTGAACACCGAGGTGCTGCGGCAGATCGACGCCGTGCGCGCGGCCCGCAAGCTGCCGGGGTGGTTCCTCGCGGCGCTCGGCGTGGCCGCGGTGGTCGCGGGCGGCGTGGTGCTCGGCCTGGGCGGCGAGCGGCTGGTCGGCGCCGGGCTCGTCGGCGGCGGCCTGGTGCTCGGCCTGCTCGGCATCGCGCTGGTGGCGCTCGGCGAGCGGACGCGGGGCGACGACCGCGAGCAGGCGCTGCGGCAGCTCAGCGAGGCGAACCGCCAGCTCAACACGCTGCGCACGCAGCGGGCCGAGAGCGAACTCGGCCTCGAGGAGCTGGCGAAGACGATGGGCTACCGCGGCGCCGTGGACCTGATGCGCGACTGGAACGAGTACCGGCGGCTGGAGGACGAGTCCGACCCGGTGGAGCGCGCGCAGGAGCAGGTGGACCAGCTCGCGAGCCGGCGCGACGCCGTGCTGGACGAGGCGCGCGGGCGGCTGGAGCGCGCCGGCGGCGGACCGCTGGAGCCGGCGCACCTCGAGACGGTCGCGGCGGGCATCCGGCACCGCGTGGCGCTGGGCCAGAGCCTGGACGAGCTGGAGCGCAGCTGGTCGTGGGTGGACGAGGAGAAGCGCGCCGACGAGGCCGCGGTGGCCGGACTCGAGGAGCGGGCGGCGGGCCTCCTCCGGCAGGCCGGGCTGGTCCACGACCCGTCCGCGCCGTGGGCCGACGACGTCCGCGCGCTGGCCGAGCGCTCGCGGTCGCGCACGCGCCTGGCGCTGCTCACCGACGAGCTGATCCCGCAGGCGGCGCAGCGGCTGGCGCCGGAGGCCGAGGTCGCCGACCTGGAGGCGCAGCTGGCGGCGCTGGAGGCCGAGGGTGCCGGACCGGTGGCGGAGGGAGCGGGGTCCGCCCCGCGGCCCCTGCTCGAGCTGGACCGCGAGGTCCGCCGCCAGCGCGAGATCGTGGAGCTGGTGCAGCGCAAGCGCGGCGACCTGCGCCAGCAGGTGGACGAGGTCGTGCGCCGCGCCGCCACGCGGGAGCCCGAGCTGCTGGCCGAGCAGGCGCGCGTCGAGCAGGCGCTCGAGCGGGCGCGGCGCTTCAAGCGCAGCGTCGAGCTGGCGGTCACGACCATCCAGGAGGTCGCGCTCGAGACCCACCGGCGCTGGGCCGACTTCCTCAACCGCCGCGTGGGCGAGCTACTCGCCGCGATGGGTGCGCAGGTGGACCAGGTGCGCTTCGGCGAGGACCTCGACTTCTCGCTGCGCCTGCCGGGCGGACAGCAGGCCGCGCGCGGCAAGGCGCTGCTGCAGCTCTCGGCCGGCGCGCGCGATCAGCTCCACTTCGCGGTGCGGCTGGGGCTGAGCGAGTTCCTGTCGAAGCCGGGCGATCCGCTGCCGCTGCTGTGCGACGACGTCTTCGCCAACAGCGACGACGAGCGCGCCCGCGCCGGCATGCGGTTGCTGGTCGAGCAGCTGGCGCGGGAGCACCAGGTCATCGTCATGACCTGCCACCGCCACCGCCACGAGCACCTGTCGGGCCTCGACCCCGACGTGTGGGCGGCGGGCGTGCAGTGGCTCGAGCTGCGCTCGGCGGAGAGCCGGACGGCCTGAGCGCGCGCGGCCCGGCCCCGGGAGATCGGGGCCGGGCCGCTCCCGTTCCGGCGCGGCTCGCTAGCGCTTCCCCTTCGGCCAGACGATGGCGCCGCCCAGCAGCAGCGCCGCGCCGATGGCCGCGGCGACGACGCCGACCGGCCAGTCGCCCTCGGTCCACGCGTCGAGGTTGCCGGCGACCAGGGCGAAGGTGACGCCGCCCATGAGCAGCGCGAACCCCCAGACGAGCAGGCCCTGCGCGCGGTGCCGGTCGTAGGCGGCGGCGTCCATCCCCAGGACACCCAGCGCCCGGATGCCCGGGATGCGCGACGGGTCCACGCCCCGGGCCATCAGCGCCATGCGTTCGCGCACCGCCGCCTCGATCAGGCGGTGGGCGCTGATGGTGCGGACGATGCCCGCCAGGATCGCGCCCGCCACCGCCACCATGGGGACCGCGAAGACCAGGAGCGGCCCGAACAAGACCTCCTCGGTCCAGCACATGGGCGGCTCCTAGTTGCCGCCGCCCTGGGGGCGGATGAGGGCGGCACTGATGAGCAGCGCGATGCCGATGGCGACCGGGATGAGCCCCACCGACCACACGCCCGGCTCACCGGCGATGTAGTAGAGCATCACGCCCAGCGACAGACCCACCGCCAGGGTGACGAGCCCGCCGATCAGGAGGCCCTGTGCCCGGCGCCGCGCGGCGTCGGCCGGCGACAGCATGGGGGTCTCGTCGGCGATCTCGTTCAGCTGCAGGGGCGGGAACTTGGAGGGGTCGAGGCCGCGCTCGATCATGGCGATGCGCTCGCGCTGCGCCATCTCGACGATGCGGTGGCGGCTGATGGTCTTCACGATCCCGGCGGTGATGCCGCCGACGATGGCGATGATGGGGATGGAGAAGACGAGGATCGGGGCGACGACGTCGGGTCCGATTTCACCGATGAGCATGGTCGTGGGACCTCCCTTCTGGTCTATAGTGTCGGGGCCGGGTGGGCCGGCCCGTTCCTACCTTCTCATCCGCTTGGACCGGGCCGGCCGGCCGGCGGGTTTCACGGAAACGCCCACCCCGGGGGGGCGCCGAGCTTGAAACCGGACGAGCCGCAGGGCCGGTCCAAGGGGGTGATGGACCCCGAGTCGCGGGACGCCCGGGAGGCGCGCATCCGCTCCCTGCTCGAGCGCTCGCGGGGCGGGGACCAGACCGCGTTCCGCGAGTTGGTCGTGCTGCACCAGGATCAGGCCTACGGGCTCGCCCTGCGCATCACGCGCTCGAGCGCCGACGCGGAGGAGGTCGCCCAGGACGCGTTCGTGCGGGCGTGGCTCGCGCTGGCGCGCTTCCGGGGCGAGGCGAGCTTCGGGACCTGGCTGTACCGGATCGTGGCGCGCCGCGCCTTCGACCGGCTGGAGAGGCTCCGGTCGCGGCGCGGACGCGAGGTGGGGGGCGAGGAGGCCGTGGACCTGGCGGCGCGGATGGCGGGCACGGCCGGGTCCGGGGCGGTGGATCACGAGGCCTCGACGCGGGCCCGCCGCCTGGAGCGGATGGTGAGCGCCCTGCCCGCGGCGCAGCGGGCCGCGGTGACGCTGTACTACTACGAGGACCGTTCGGTGGAGCAGGTGGCGGGGATCCTGGGCATGCCGGAGAACACGGTGAAGACACACCTGTCACGGGCGCGCGCCGCCCTGCGCGCGGCCTGGGAGCGGGAGGAGGCATGACGGACTGCGCCCGGTTCGCGCGCTGGCTCGACGACGGGATGCCGGCCGACGGCGCGGCCGCGCACGAGGCGCACGCCGCCGGCTGCGCCGCCTGCGCCACGGCGCTGGCGGAGGCCCGTGCCCTCGACCGGGCGCTCGAGCGCGCCCTGGCCGCCGCGCCCGACGGTTTCGCCGACCGCGTCATGCAGCGCGTCGCCCGCGCCCGCTCGGCGCGCCTGGCCGTCTGGATGGAGCCCGACGCGCTGCCCTGGTGGGTGCGCGCGCTCCTCGAACCGACCGCGATCCTCGCCACGACGCTGGCGGCACTCGTGCTCTGGCAGTACCCCCTGCTGGTCCGCGTCGCGACGTCCGGCTGGCAACTGCTGTCGGGCCCGGCGGTCTCGAGCCTGCTGCGGCTGCCCGGAGGCCCGGTGGAGCTGCCCCACCTGGCGGCCTTCGCCGATCCCTACGTGCTCGCGGGCCTGGCGCTGGCCGGCCTGCCCGTCGCCTGGTGGGCGGGGCTGGCGGTCTACCGCTGGAGCGGCGACGCCGCGCCGCCGGGCGCGCACGTCTCCGCCGGCGCCCACGCGCGGCGATAGTCCTCTCGGGCGTTCGCTGGCCCGGTCGCGCCCGCCGCAGACCTGACGCGCCGCTCGGATCGCGCGGCGGAGCCGGCCGGTGAGGCTGACGCCGACTTGTCAAACCATGCGGCGACAGCGCACTACTTGAATGTAACCGTTATCATTCTGGCAGTGCGCCTTCTGCATGTCACATCACGCCGCGCGCTCGTGACGCGGCGAATCAGAAGACACAAGACTATGGCCCGAGCCGCGATACCTGCTGGAACCCTACGGGCAGTTGCTCGCGGTGCTGATCGAGTGCCGGCCTCGCGCGAGCGCCCGTGTCTCCACGGTGCGCGGCTGTCGGCCATATTCCTGTTGCATACGACCAAGCGGCGGCGTATAGGCTGTCTGCGGGAGTTCAAGCAAGGCCGTTCGTTACCAGACCAGCCGGGGGCACCGCATGAGACAGGACGTCGGCATCGCGTCGCTGATGATGCTCGTTGTGGCGGTGCAACTACTCCCAGGCGCACACGAGCCCACCGGCAGCGCCGTGGGGTCGCAGTTCCACGAGTTGCCGGTGGCGACAATCCAGGCCCTTCCCGGGACGGCGCCCTTGGTGACGGACTGCGGGGCCGGCGGCGACTTCTGCAGTGCGTTCGCCTTCCTCGGGCCAGACGGCAACGCGTACATCTACGACCTCGCCCATGGCGCGCTTGGGGTCATGTCCCTGAGCACTCATGCGATCACCCGCGTGATGACCGGCGGTCCGCGCTCGACCTGGGTGCGTGATGGCGTCGCGACCGCGGACGGGACCGTGTACCTCCTGTGGGACAGCGGCGCGGCCCGCGACCGATACCAGATCTTCTATCGGACCGCGGCGGACACGTCCTGGCGCACGGCGGATCCGCCGGACGATGCGGACATGGGCTGGAGGACGACAGCGGGCCACCGGTTGCCGGTCGTCGGGGGCATCGGGCTCAACCTCAATCCGCATGGGCAGATTGAGTTGTGTGACCATGACCGTCGCTCCAACCCCGCCGTGGTGATTGCCGACAGCAACGGAGTTCTCCCGAAGACCCGCCGCTATCAGGTGCCGGCCGGATGGATTGCCCCGGGAGGTCGGAGAGTTCGCGTCGAAGGCCACCAGACGGTGATCGAAGGTGTCGGTCAACCGCATGCCATCACCACGCCCGGCGCCTTCCTGGGGACCGACTCGCTCGCCAATGTGTACCTGAGGTCACCGCGTCGCGAGCCCGGGGGAGCAGTCCTCCAACGCTACTCTCCTGAAGGAGCCCTCCTAGCCTCGGTGGAGGTCCCCTCGCGCCCCCTGTCTGCCTTGATGTCAGGCAAGGGCCACTTCCTGATCAACAGCAACGGTGACGTCTACCAGTTCCGCCTGACGCCGCAGGGGCTCGTCGTGACCTGCTGGACGACACGGGAGGAGCCATGAACGCGACCAGCCGGGGAGTTCGGACTTGTGTGATGGGACTGGCCGCATGCTGCCTGTGGTTCGGCTCGGTGACCGGCTCCCCGGAAAAGCGCGCAGCGTGAGGTTCAGTCCTCCGGTAGTCTGATGGCGAGGAGGACCGATGCGCAAGAGCCGATTCACCGTCGAGCAGATGATCCAGATCCTGCGGGAGGGCCAG
>JAXDBZ010000073.1:0-4340 GCA_034678345.1 Candidatus Eiseniibacteriota bacterium | reverse complement strand
AGCGCGGCCACGGCCACGCGGTACGCGAAGAAGGCGCCGAAGCCGGCGCGCGCGAGCCAGCGCAGCAGCCCGCGGATCGCCAGCAGGCCGACCACCGCGGCGGAAACGACCCCGGCGGCGAGGGAGGCCGCCGGGACGTCGTTGGACAGGTGGCGCAGCTCGAGCAGCCCGGCGCCGAAGGTGATGGGGGTGGCGAGCAGGAACGAGAAGCGCGCCGCCGCGACCCGGTCGAGCCCGGCCGCACGGCCCGCGGTCATCGTGACCCCCGAGCGCGAGACCCCCGGCACCAGCGCCACCGCCTGGGCGGCGCCCACGAACAGGCTCGTGCCCCAGCCCGGCGGGCGGCCGGCACCGTCCGCGGCGGCGACGCGGCCGCGCGGGACGCGATCGGCGAGCCAGAGTAGCAGGCCGAAGAGCGCCAGCATCGCGGCCTGCAGCAGGGGCGAACGCAGGTACCGCCCGGCCGCGTCCTCGAGCAGGAGGCCGGCCAGCGCCGCCGGGACGCTGGCGACGACGAGCCGCGCCAGCCACGCGCGGGCCCGGGCGCCCTCGGCGTCGCGCCGCAGCGCCCCGGCGGCGAGGGCGAGCCAGTCCCGCCAGAAGGCGACGACGAGCGCCAGCAGCGTGCCCCAGTGCAGCGCGACGTCGAAGGCGAGCCCCTGGTACCGCCAGCCCAGCATCTCCGGCACGATGTACAGATGGGCGCTGCTCGAGATGGGCAGGAACTCGGTGACGCCCTGCAGGGCGCCCAGCAGGGCCGCCTGCCAGGGCGTGAGGTCGGCCCCGGCGACGGGGCCCAGCGCGGCGGCGATCATGGCGGCGCACGCTAGCACGGGGGGCCGCGCGTGACCAGGCCCGCCGGCGGCGGAGCGAGCACCGAGCGCAGCGTGGCGCGCGGGGCCGGGGCCTCCGGCGTCGCCATCCTCATTTCGCGCATCACCGGGCTGGTGCGCGACCAGGTGATGGCCGTGTTCTTCGGTGCCGGCTTCGCCACCGACGCCTTCAACGTCGCCTTCCGCATCCCCAACCTGCTGCGCGATCTGCTCGCCGAGGGCTCGATGTCGCGCTCGCTGGTGCGCACCTTCACCGACGTCGAACACAAGCGGGGGACGGAGGAGGCCTGGGAGCTGGGGCGCCAGCTGATGATGGTCCTGCTCGTCGTCCTCGCCGGCGTCTGCCTGCTCGGCTGGCTGTTCACGCCCGGGATCGTGCGGCTCATGGCCGGCGGCTTCGAGAAGGTGCCCGAGACCCTCGACGGCTACGGCAAGCTGGCGCTCACGAACCTGCTCACCCGCGTCATGCTGCCGTTCCTGCCGGCGGTCGTGCTGGCGGCGGTGGCGATGGGGATGCTGAACGCGCGCGAGCGCTACGGCGTGTCGCAGCTGGCCTCGGCGGTGCTCAACGTCACCATGGTGGCCGTGGGCCTGGCCCTCATCCCGGTGGTGCGGGCGTTCGGTCAGCCGGCGATCCTCGCCATGGCCATCGGGGTGCTGGTGGGCGGCGTCCTGCAGTTCGCCTACCAGGTGCCGCCGCTCCACCGCATGGGTTTCCGCCTGCGCCTGGAACGGCCGCGCCGGCACGAGGGCGTGCGCCGGGTGGCCCTGCTCATGGTCCCGGCGACGGTGAGCAGCGCCGGCTGGCAGATCAACACGGTCGTGAACACGCTCATCGCCAGCCACCTGGCGCAGGGCAGCGTCTCCTGGCTCTACTACGCGCTGCGGCTGCAGCAGCTCCCGGTGGGCGTGCTGGGCGTCTCCTTCGGGATGGTGGCCATGACCAAGCAGGCGCACGCCATGGCGGCCGACGACGTGGCGCGCTTCAAGGAGACGCTGGAGTCCACCCTGCGGCTCATGATCGTGGCCACCCTGCCGGCGATGGTCTGGCTCATCGCGCTGTCGCAGCCCATCGTGGCACTGCTCTTCGAGCACGGCCGCTTCGGCCCCGGCGACACGGTGCAGACCGCCGGGGCACTGACGATGTACGCCCTGGGCGTGCCCGCCGCCGCCGGCGTGAACGTCATGGTCGGCGCCTTCTACGCGCTCGACGCGCCGTGGCTGGCCGTGCGGGCGAGCGTGGTCTCGGTACTCGTGAACGTGACGCTGAACCTGATCTTCGTCGGTCCGCTGGCGTTCCTCGGGCTGGGCCACCGGGCCCTGGCGCTCTCCACCTCGGTGGCGGCGATGGTCAACCTGCTGCAGCTGCTCGTCTACATCCGCCGCCGGGTCGGCCGCTTCGGCGGGCGGCGCGTGCTCGACAGCGCGCTGCGCGCCGGGGCGGCCTCCGTGCTGGCGGGCCTGGTCTGCGCCGGGGCCCTCGCGCTGGCGGGGGAGTCCTGGCACCGCGGCATCGGCGTCGAGGCCGTGGTCGTGGCGGCCGGCAGCGCGCTCATGCTGGGCTCGTCCTGGGCGCTGATGCGGCTGTTCCGCGTCCGCGAGCTGGCCACGGTCGAATCGCTGGCGCGCTCGGCCGTGCGGCGGCTCACCGGCCGCTGAGCCGCCCGGTCAGCGGGACCGGCGGGACGACTTCCACAGCTTCGGGAGGAGGAAGAACGCCCGCAGGCGCTCCGCCCGCCACGTGGCCGAGGCGATCTCCACCGCCAGCCAGATGGCGTAGAAGAAGCAGGCCTCCTCGCGCCAGTCGGGCCGCACGAATTGCGCGAACCAGAGCGCGAACAGGCCGATCGCCTCGTAGCCATGGAAACTGAGGTTGGCCAGCAGCACCATGCCGAGCATGCTCTGCAGCAGCGTCAGCAGCAGCTCCACACGGTGCTCGCCGACCGGCACGGCGGCGGGATGGCCCACCGAGATCGAGTAGACGATGGGGATCATCGCCGCCAGCACCGTCCACTGGTTGATGTTCGAGGACACCATGTTCATGAGCGCCATGCCCGCCTTGCCGCGGCTGCGCGCCCAGTAGAAGGCGCTCGTCTTCTCCGGGAACTCCGAGAGGAACGGGGCCACCCACTGCACGAAGACGAAGGGGGTCACGCCGAGGGCGATGGCCAGCCCCTTCATGCTGTCGAGGAACGGCGCCGCCACCAGGTAGAGGGCCGCCCCGCCGAGCAGGAACAACCCGGCGATGGTCAGCTTGCGGCGGAGGGGCGGCATGCCGACGACGGCGCGCGCCACGAGCGCCACGTCCTCGACATCCTCGTGGTCCTTGGGCGGCAGGCGGTTCAGCAGCACGAGGTAGGCGAGGTAAAGGGCGATGAGCACGCCGGCGTCGAGCAGGTCGAGCGTGCCCTTGTGGATGACCCAGGCGAAGTAGAGCAACGGCGGCACCAGCCCGGCGATCTCGGCCGCATGCTCCTCGTCGAGCCGGATGACCGGCCAGCGCTCCCGGCCGCCCCGCTGCCACGAGGTGATGGCGAACACGGTCCAGATCATGGGCCAGCCGACGCCGGTGAGCAGGCGCAGCGCCCCGGTGAAGTTGGCGGTCATGAGCGGCACGTCCTGGTGCCAGGCGATCACGGCCTCGACCGCGAACTCGGGGAGGGTCTGCAGCCAGGCGAGCAGCGCCAGGGCCAGCCCCTGGGAGACGTAGAACTGCGCCGCCTCGGCGCCCCAGGCGACCACGAAGGCGCTGCCCAGGATGGACGGGAAGGTCCAGATCGCCTGCACCGCGGCCTGGCGGGCCTCTTCCGGGGACAGCTGGGTCGGCATCATGGGGAGCGTCTCCCGCGTCGCGGAGCGGACCGCCCGGGCTTCGCCGGGCGGTTCGGCGGCACGGCCGACGTGGACCCGGCCGGGGCGCCGCCACCGATACTGTCGCCGGTCCCGCGCAGCGTCAAGGCGGAGCGGCGCGATCGAGCGTCGCGCAGTCGGCCGCGCGGCCCGGGCCATCGCGCATCCTCGGTTTGCGGTTCACGAATGGCCCGGGCTACGATGCCCGCGCCCATGGTCCACCCGTTCCCGGGCGACCCCGGTCGCCCCTCCGAACCGGCCCGCCTCCCGGCGGTGGTGCGCGCGCGCGTCGCGCCGCGGCCCGAGTCCCCGTACGACCTGCTCTTCGACCGCGTCACGCAGGACCTGGTGACGGACGGGCCGCTCGCGCGCGAGCGCTTCGCCTCGCGCTGGAGCGACACCGACGCCCTGCGCCGGCTCGCGGAGACGAAACGCGCCCGGCTCGGCGCGGACCTGGCCCGCGAGCTGGCCAAGTACCACCGCCGGCTCGGCGCCTCGGAGCGCTCGCTCGCCGCGCTGGCGCGGCTGGAGGCCGGCGAGGCCGTGTGCGCGGTGGCCGGACAGCAGCCGGCCCCGCTGGGCGGGCCGCTCTACACCCTCCACAAGATTGCCGGCGCGGTGGGCGCGGCCGCCGTGGTCGCGGAGCGCACCGGCACG
>JAXDBZ010000072.1:0-7105 GCA_034678345.1 Candidatus Eiseniibacteriota bacterium | reverse complement strand
CCAGCTCCGGCTCCGCCACCAGCGCTCGCGCCACCGCCACCCGCTGCGCCTCGCCCCCCGAGAGCTGCCCCGGCCGGTGGTCCGACCGCTCCGCCAGACCGACCTCGGCCAGCGCCGCCCGCGCCCGGTCCCGGGCCTCGCCCGCGGCCGCCCCGGCGATCCGCAGCGGCAGCATCACGTTCTCCTCGGCGCTGAACTCCGGCAGCAGGTGGTGGAACTGGAACACGAACCCCAGACGCCGGGCCCGGAAGTCCGACAGCTGGTCGTCCGACAGTCCCTCCACCCGCCGGCCCCGAACCTGCAGGGTGCCCCGGTCCGCCCGGTCGAGTGTCCCGAGGATGTTCAGCAACGTGCTCTTCCCGGAGCCCGACGCCCCCAGGATCGCCAGAATCGTGCCATCCGCCACCTCGAGGTCCACGCCCCTCAGCACGTCGAGACGGCCGCGGGGACCAGCGTAGGCCTTCTCGATGCCCCGGGCCACCAGCACCGGCGCGGCCCCATCGCGTTCCGTCACAGACGCATCGAGCCCTTCGTTCATGTGCCCTCTCAACCCTGGCGCCGGATGGCCTCGACCGGGTCCAGCAGCGAGGCCCGCCAGGCCGGGTAGAGCGCCGCCACCAGACACAGCACCAGCGCCGCCCCCGCGACCGCTGCGAAGTCGCCCGCCTCCGGGCGGACCGGCAACCGTTCGATGAAGTAGACGTCCCCGGGGAGCCGGACGAACGGGTAGCGCCGCAGCACGGCGATGAGGAGCGAGCCCAGCGCCACACCCAGGCCGGTGCCCAGCCCGCCGATGAGCAGGCCCTCGGCGAGGAACACCTGCAGGATGGTCCGGCGCCGCGCCCCCAAAGAGCGCAGCACGCCGATGTCGCGGCGCTTCTCCATCACCACCATGAACAGCGTGCTGACGATGTTGAACGCCGCCACCAGCACGATGAGGGCGAGGATCAGGAACATGACGGTTTTCTCGAGCTTCATCCAGGTGAACAGGTTGCGGTTCAGCTCGATCCAGTCGTTGGCGCGCAGGCCGCGTCCGGGCAGCGCGGCGAGCAGCTCGCGCGCGACCCGCGGCGCGGCGAACATGTCGCTGATGCGGACCGCCAGCCCCGTCACCGCGTCGCCGAGCTGGAAGAAGTCCTGCGAGGCGGCGATCGAGGTGAAGCCGAGGCTCGAATCGTAGGTGTAGAGGCCCGACGTGAACACGCTCACCAGCCGGAACTCCCGCAGGCGCGGGGCGAAGCCGAAGGCCGAGCTGCCGCTCTCGCTCACCGACGCCAGCACGACCCGGTCCCCGACGCGCGCCGCCAGCCGGGCGGCGAGCTCGCTGCCCAGCACGATCCCCGGCAGGCCGTCCGCGCCGCGCGAGGGGATGGAGTCCAGCGGCGGCGACAGGTTCCGCCCCACGCTGGTGACGCCGCCCTCGGCGCGCAGGTCCACGCCCTTGACGACGAGACCCTCGGTCAGCCCTTCGTGGAAGACGATCCCCTTCGCGTAGGTGAAGGGCGCGACCCCCGCGACCCCGGGCTGCGCCGCCACGACCGCCGCGAGCGAGTCGGCGCCCGTCACCCCGGCCGCCGTCTCCCCCAGGAGGATCACGTGGGCGTCCGTGCCGGCGATGCGGCTCTGCACCTCGTTCTCGAAGCCGTTCATGACCGCGAGCACCGTGAGCAGCGCGGTCACCCCGACCGCCACGCCCCCGACGGAGATCCCGGTGAGCAGCGTGATGAACCCGCTCTGCCGGCGCGTGCGCAGGTAGCGGGCCGCGATCCACAGCGGCAGCGTCACCGGGCGGCGTCTCCTTCCCCGGCCGCTCCCCCGCCCTCCGCCCCGTCCGGCTCGCCCAGGCCCTCCTCCGGGCCGAGCTGCGGGAACAGGATCACGTCCCGGATCGAGCGCGAGTCGGTCGCCAGCATGACCAGCCGGTCCACGCCGATCCCGACGCCGCCGGTGGGCGGCATCCCGTACTCGAGGGCGCGGACGTAGTCGTGATCCATCATCTGCGCCTCCTCGTCGCCGCGGGCGCGGCGCGCCATCTGCGCCTCGAAGGCCGCCCGCTGCGCCGCCGGGTCGTTCTGCTCGGAGAAGGCGTTCGCCAGCTCCATGCCGGCGGCGTAGACCTCGAAGCGCTCCACCACCCCCGGCCGCGTCCGGCTGGCGCGGGCCAGCGGCGAGGTCTCCGCCGGGAAGTCCACGACGAAGCAAGGCCGCACGAGCCCCGGCTGCACCAGCTCGCTGAACAGCGCGTCCAGCAGCCCGCCGGCGCCGGCGCCCGGGCGCGTCTCGAGCCCGCGCGCGGCGGCGAGACGGCCGAGCCGGGCCTCGTCCAGCGCCGAGACGTCCTCCCCGACCGCCCGCCCGACCTCGTCCAGCATGGACAGGCGCGGCCACGGCGGCGTGAAGTCCAGCTCCCGGCCCTGCCAGCCGGCCACGAGACCGCCGGTGGCGGCGCGCACCGCCGTGCCGACGAGTTCCTCGGTCACGTCCATCATCTCGTGGACGTCGGCGAAGGCCTGGTAGAACTCGAGCAGCGTGAACTCGGGGTTGTGCGCGCGGTCCATCCCCTCGTTGCGGAAGTCGCGCGAGAACTCGTAGACCCGCTCCAGCCCGCCGACGACCAGGCGCTTCAGGTAGAGCTCGTCCGAGATGCGCAGGTAGAGCGGCATCCCCAGGGCGTGATGGTCGGTGACGAACGGGCGCGCGAAGGCGCCGCCGTAGAGCGGCTGCAGGACCGGGGTCTCGACCTCGAGGTAGCCCCGCCCGTCGAGGAACGAGCGGATCGCCGTGATCATGCGGGCCCGGCGGCGGAAGACCTCCCGCACCTCCAGGTTCATGAACAGGTCGGCGTAGCGCTGGCGGAAGCGGGTCTCCGGGTCGCGCAGGCCGTGCCACTTCTCCGGCAGCGGCCGCAGCGCCTTGGCCAGCAGCTCCACGCGCTCGACCCGCACGGTGATCTCGCCGGTGCGGGTGCGGAAGACGGCCCCCTCCGCGCCGATCCAGTCCCCGACGTCCAGTAGCTCGTAGCGCGGGAAGTGCCCCCCCATGGCGTCCGCCCGGAAGTAGAGCTGGATGCGTCCGCTGCCGTCGAGCAGGTGGGCGAAGCCGGCCTTGCCGTGCCCGCGCAGGGTCAGGATGCGGCCGGCCACCCGGACGCGCTCGCCCGGCTCGGGGGTCACGGCGTCGCCCAGGGCCAGGATGTCGGCGGCGTGGTGGGTCGGCTCGTAGCGGTAGGCGTACGGCTCGACCCCCAGGGCGCGCCACCGCGCGAGCTTCTCCTCCCGTTGGCGCATCAACTCGTGCAGGGACATGGCGGTCTCCGGGTTCCCGACGGGCCTCTCGGGCGTGGATGCCGAAACCGGCCGACTCTAGCCCGGACTCTTCCCGCACCGCAAGCCGAGGGCCGGGTCCGCGAGCCGACCCCGGGGCGTCAGGGGCGCGGGGCCGGCGGCCGCTCGCTCCCGCCGCATCGCGTCGGGCCGTGCAGCTCCTCCAGCGCCAGCTTGCCCGCCTCCGCCTCGATCTCGAGCGGGTAGGACCCGGTGAAGCAGGACCGGCAGAAGTCCGCCGGCGCCTCCTCGCAGGCCAGCAGGCCCTCGAGCGACAGGTACCCAAGCGATGCGGCCCCGAGGAAGTCCCGGATCTCCGTCGCGGTGCGCAGCGCCGCGATGAGCTCCCGCCGGCGCGGGGTGTCGATGCCGTAGTAGCAGGCGTGCGTGATCGGCGGCGAGCCCACGCGCACGTGGACCTCACGCGCCCCGGCGCGGCGCAGCCGCCCGACCAGCCGCCGCAGCGTCGTGCCGCGCACGATCGAGTCGTCTACCACCACCACCCGCCGCCCCGCCAGCACCGCCCGCACCGGATTGAACTTGATGCGCACGCCGAGGTCGCGGTCGGCCGGCTGGATGAACGTCCGGCCCACGTAGTGGTTGCGGATCAGCCCGAACTCGTAGGGCAGCCCCGAGCCCTCGCTGTAGCCGAGCGCGATCGAGTTGCTCGAGTCGGGCACCGAGATGACCACGTCGGCCTCGACGGGGCACTCGGCGGCCAGGCGACGCCCGATGGCACGGCGCACCCGCTCCACGTCCACGCCGAAGACACGGCTGTCCGGCCGCGAGAAGTAGATGTGCTCGAAGATGCACTGGTGCAGCGGCCCGCCCGCCGGCGCCAGACGCCGGCTGCTCACCTCGTTCCCGTCCAGGTGCAGCAGCTCCCCCGGCTCCACGTCGCGCACGTACTCGGCGCTTACCAGGTCGAGCGCGCAGGTCTCGCTGGCCACCACGTACCCCCCGTCCAGGCGTCCCAGGCACAGCGGCCGGAAGCCATGCGGGTCGCGCAGCGCGTACACCCCCCGCGGCGTGAGCAGGAGGAGGGCGTAGGCGCCGCGCACCGTCGCCACCGCCTCGGCCAGGGCCGCGCCGGCCCCGTCCGTCGTCGAGCGGGCGATCAGGTGCAGGAACACCTCGCTGTCGAGGGTGGTCTGGAAGATGGACCCCGTCGCCTCCAGCCGCTCGCGCAGGGTGCGCGCGTTGACCAGGTTGCCGTTGTGGGCCAGCGCCAGCGAGCCGCCGCGGTAGACCACGCCCAGCGGCTGCGTGTTCTCGATCGTGACCCGGCCGGCGGTCGAGTACCGGTCGTGGCCGATGGCGAACCGGCCAGGCAGGCGGGCGAGATCGAGGCCGCGGAACACGTCAGCGACCAGGCCGAGCCCCTTGTGGGCGTGGAAGCCACCCTCGTCATCGCAGGTGGCGAGCCCGGTGGACTCCTGCCCGCGGTGCTGCAGTGCGTACAACCCCAGGATCGTCACCTCGGCGGCATTGGGCACGCCGGCCGCGGCGAAGATGCCGCACTCCTCCCGCCAGCCGCTCATGGCTTCCCTCCCCGCGCCGCGCGCGTCAACGTCAGCCAGGGCATCGGCACCGCCTCGCCCGCCAGGCGATGCGCCTCCGCGTGCGGGTTGCAGAGCAGACCCCGGCGGCGGTCCCGCAGCACCGCCAGCCGCGCCGCGGCCCGCGCCGCCGCCGTCCCGGGCGCGAAGCGCAACGCCCAGACCACGCCCTCCCGCACCTCCACCGCGCGGCCGGTCACCGCCGCCCACCAGCGCTCGGCCGCCGGCCGCCGGACCGCGCCGCGCTCCACCACCAGCACCGCCCGCTCCCCGGCCTCCAGCGGCGCCGGCTCCCCCGCAGCCAGCCGCAGCCGCACGGCCTCCTTCTGCGGGTTGTAGAACTGGATCGAGCGGGCCAGCAGCGCTTCGAGCTCCGCCCGCGGCGGCAGCGGCCCGCGCAGCTCGACCAGCCGGAAGCGCCGCAGCGAGACGGGCGCACCGCGCCCGTCGTCCATGGTGCGCGCCACCGCCAGGGCCGAGACCGCCTCGGGGTCGTCCGCGCGCAGGCGGACCCACAGCTGGGCCGCGCCGCGGGAGCTCACATCTCCTCCAGGTGGCGCGCCAGGCCCTCGAACAGGCCGAGGCCCGGCCCCGATCCGCTCCCGCCCGCCTCGCGGGCCCGCTCGCGGCGCTCGGCCCACGGTCCGCCCACCGCGCGGGCGAGCTGGCCGAGATCGAGGGCCCGCTCGGGGTGGGGCATGAGCGCCAGCACCGTGCCGGCGGCGTTGCAGACCCCAGCCGCGGCGGCGTCGGATCCGTTCGGGTCGTCCGGGAAGGCGGTCGCCGCGTCGCCGGCGACCGTGGCGTAGCGCAGCGGCACCTGCCCGTGCGCGAGCAGGTCGCTCAGGCGCCCGGGACGCCGCGACGTGAACCGTCCCTGCGCGTGGGCCACCGGCAGCGGCAGCACCGTGCCCGGAGCGAGCGTGCGGGTAAACACGCAGGGCGAGGCCTCGACCCGCACGTACACCCAGGCGGCGTAGTACCCGCCCCGGTCGGGCATGCGGTTGCGCGCCAGCGCCACATCCACCCGCCCGCCGCCGGGCACCAGGCCGCTCTCCACCAGCACCTGCGCGCCGTTGCAGATGCCCAGCACCGGCGTGCCCCGCTCCTCCACCTGTTCCGCCAGCGCCCCGGTCAGCACGTGCTTCGCCGCCAGCGCCCCGGCCCGCACGCGGTCCTGCCAGGAGAAGCCCCCCGGCAGCACGTAGGCCTGGAAGCCGCGCAGCTCGGCCGCCGGGCGCGTCCAGCGGAACAACTCGCCCCGCAGCCCCGCGCGCTCCACCGCTCGCAGCGCCTCCGCTTCGCAGTTCACGCCCGGGAACTGCAGCACCGCCACCCTCGCCGTCACGAGCCCGTCTCCTCGTTCCAGAGCCGCTCGAGCGGCCGCGCCCCCGCGCCCCGCAGCTCCTCCGCCGTCCACTCGGCGATCCCGTCGGGCAGCCGCACCCGCAGGCCGGCGCCGGTCCGCACCACCCCGATCGGCCAGGCCAGCAGCGAGCGCTCGCGCGCGCCCTGGAACAGGCGCGGGGCACGCTCGGGGCTCACCTCGAAGACGATCCCGGCGCGCTCCGAGAACAGCGCCGGGGCACTCTCCGCCTCCAGCACGGAGAGGTCGGCCTCGATCCCCAGGCCGCGGCCCGCGGGTGCCGCCAGCATCATCTCGGCCAGCGCCACCGCCAGCCCGCCGCCGGAGACGTCGTGCGCCGCCCGCACCCAGCGGCCCTCGGCCGCCGCCACCGCCAGGTGCTGCAGCCGCGCCTCGCGGTCCAGGTCGAGCGCCGGGGGCGCACCCGCGTCCTCGCCCAGCACCTCGCGCACGTAGGCCGAGCCCCCCAGCTCGTCGCGGGGCTCGCCGACCAGCACCAGGAAGTCCCCCGCCTCCAGCACCCCCAGCCCCACGGCCGCCTCCACGTCGGGCAGCACGCCGGCGCACAGCACCATGGGCGAGGGCGGCACCGCCCGCTCCCCGCTCTGGTTGTGCAGGCTGACGTTCCCGCTCACGTAGGGCAGCGGCGTGCCGTGCGCCGCCAGGCCGCCCAGCGCCGCGGCCGCCGCCGCCAGGCCGTCGAGCGTGGCCTCCAAGTCGCCCATCACCAGCGGCTCCGTGGGGTGCCCGAAGTTCAGGCAGTCGGTCAGCGCCCACGGGCGCGCTCCCGCGCAGGCCACGTTCCGCGCCGCCTCGGCCACCGCGTGTCGCGCCCCGAGTTCCGGATCGGCCGCGCA
>JAXDBZ010000071.1:0-5194 GCA_034678345.1 Candidatus Eiseniibacteriota bacterium | reverse complement strand
ATCGTCGAGGTGCTCGACGCGCCGACGGTCGCCGCCGGCGGCCGCGACGCGCCGGCGGCGGCGCCGGGCGGCGGGCGCGGCGAGGTCGAGTTCCGGCACCTGAGCTTCACCTACCCCGGCGCCGGCCGGCCGGCCCTCAGCGACGTGAGCTTCTGCGTCCCGGCCGGCCGCACCGTGGCGCTGGTCGGGCACACCGGCTGCGGCAAGAGCACGCTGCTCGCCCTGCTCGCCCGCACCTTCGAGCCGCCGCCGGGGACCGTGTTCCTCGACGGCGCCGACGTGCGCGACCTCGATCTGCACGCGCTGCGCGAGCGGCTGGCGGTGGCGCCGCAGGACACCTTCCTGTTCTCGACCACGGTGGCGGAGAACATCGCCTACGGCGTGCCGCGCGAGGAGCGCGCCGAGGTCGAGCGCGTCGCCGGCATCGCCCACCTCGACGAGGACGTGCGCGGCTTCCCGACCGGCTACGACACGCTCGTGGGCGAGCGCGGCATCACCCTGTCGGGCGGGCAGCGGCAGCGCGTGGCCATCGCGCGGGCCGTGCTGCGCGACGCGCCGGTGCTGGTGCTGGACGACTGCCTCTCGAGCGTGGACACCCACACCGAGGAGGCCGTGCTGCACGGCCTGCAGGGGGTCCGTCGGGACCGCACGACGCTCATCGTCTCGCACCGCGTCAGCACCGTGCGCGACGCCGACGAGATCGTCGTGCTCGAGGACGGCGCGGTGGCCGAGCGCGGCACGCACGAGCGGCTGCTGGCGCTGGGCGGCCGCTACGCCGAGCTGCACCGCCGCCAGCAGCTGGAAGAGGAGTTGGAGGCGTCGTGAGCGCCTGGCACGAGGAGGAGGCGGCCGGCCGGTCGTACGACCACCGGCTCATGCGGCGCCTGCTCGGCTACCTGCGCCCCTACCGGGCCCAGGTGTGGCTGGCCGGCGTGGTCGTGCTGCTCGACGCCCTCGCCCAGCTCGCCGCCCCGCTCCTGACCAAGGAGGCCATCGACCGCGGCATCCGCCGCCACGACCTCGTGCGCCTCGACCAGGTGGCGGTGCTCTACCTGGTCGTGCTGCTGGTGAGCTTCGGCCTCGGCTACGCGCAGAACCAGATCATGCAGCGGGTCGGCCAGCACGTGATGATGGACCTGCGCCTGGCGATCTTCCGCCACCTGCAGCGGTTGCCGCTGGCGTTCTTCGACCGCAACCCGGTGGGCCGCCTGATGACCCGGGTCACGACCGACGTGGACGTGCTGAACGAGCTGGTCACCTCGGGCGTGCTGGCGCTGTTCGCCGACGTGTTCGCGCTCGTCGGCATCTTGATCGCCATGTGGCGCCTGAACGCCGAGCTGCTCGGCGTGGCCTTCTCGGTGGTGCCGCTCATCTTCATCGTCACCCTGACCTTCCGCGTCAAGGTGCGCCGCTCGTTCCGCGACGTGCGCACGCGGCTGGCGCGCATGAACGCGTTCCTCAACGAGAACCTCACTGGCATGGCCACCGTGCAGCTCCTGAACCGCCAGGAGCGCAACCACGCCGAGTTCCGCGCCATCAACGCCGGGCACCGCGACGCCAACCTGCAGGCCAACTTCTACCACGCCATCTTCTTCCCGGTGCTCGAACTGGTCAGCGCGCTGGCCGTGTCGCTCATCGTCTGGTACGGCGGCCGCCAGGTCATGTGGACCGGCATCACCCTGGGCACGCTGGTCGCCTTCATCCAGTACACGCAGCGCTTCTTCCGTCCCATCTCGGACCTGAGCGAGAAGTACAACATCCTGCAGCAGGCGATGGCCTCGGGCGAGCGCATCTTCGACCTGCTCGACACGCCGGCCGACCCGGCGGCGGCCCTGCCCGCCCGCGGCGCGCCGGCGGCGGCCGCGGCGGACGGCACGGCCTTCCGCGGGCGCATCGAGTTCGACGGCGTCACCTTCAGCTACGACGGCCGGACCCGCGTGCTCGACGACGTCTCGTTCACCGTCGAGCCGGGCGAGAAGGTGGCGCTGGTCGGGGCCACCGGCTCGGGCAAGACCACGACCGTGAGCCTGCTGCTGGGCTTCTACCAGCCGCAGGGCGGGGTGATCCGCGTGGACGGCCGCCCGCTCGCCGAGTGGGACATGCACGAGCTGCGCCGCCGCGTCGGCCTCGTGCTGCAGGACCCGTTCCTCTTCTCGGGCACCATCGCCGGCAACCTGGCGCTGGCCGACCCGGACCTGCCGCGCGAGGCGCTGGTGAGCGCCGCGCGCGAGGTGCACGCCGACCGCTTCGTCGAGCGCCTGCCCGGCGGCTACGACGCCGAGGTGCACGAGCGTGGCGCCACCTTCTCGGCCGGCGAGCGCCAGCTGCTCGCCTTCGCGCGCGCCCTGGCCGGGGACCCGCGCGTGCTGGTGCTGGACGAGGCCACCTCGTCGGTGGACACGCAGACCGAGGCCCTCATCCAGGACGGCCTGCGCCGGCTCATGCGCGGGAGGACCTCGCTGGTCATCGCCCACCGGCTCTCGACCATCCAGGACGTGGACCGCATCGTCGTGCTGCACCACGGCCGCGTGCGCGAGACCGGCACGCACGCCGAGCTGCTGGCCCGCGGCGGCATCTACGCGCGGCTCTACCAGCTCCAGTACCTGGGCGAGCGCAGCCTGCGCACACCCGGCCCGGAGGCGTCGGCGGAGGCCTGATGCGGGGATTCTCGCGACCGGCGGGGGTGCCAGGACCCCCGACCCCGCGAGAAAGCGTTGCCGAGCCGCCCGATCCCCTGTAGCCTCTTCCTCTGGCCGCGATTCTCCAGACCCATCCCCCCGCGGAAACCCCGACCATGCAACTCGGCAGGAAGATCCGGGACCTTCGCCTCCGTCGAGGCATGACGGTGCAGCAGCTCGCGGACGCGAGCCGGCTCTCGAAGGGATTCGTCAGCCAGGTCGAGAACGACCGCACCAGCCCGTCGCTGAACACCCTGCAGGAGCTGGCCGGGGCGCTGCGCACCTCGGTCTCCTACCTGGTCGCCGACGACGAGCCCACGCCGCACGTCGTGCGCGCCGCCGAGCGCCCGCTGCTCGACATCGGCGACGAGAACGCGCGGGTCCAGGTCCTCTCCGCGCTGCCCCGGCGCAACCTCGAGCTGCTGCTGCTCGAGCTCGAGCCGGGCCAGACGGGCGCCGAGCGCGCCCACTCCTACGACGGCGAGGAGTGCGTCCTCTGCCTCGAGGGCCGCGTGGTCCTGCGCCAGGGGGACCAGTCGCACACGCTGGAGGCCGGCGACTCCTGCCACTACGACGGCCGCACGCCGCACACCATCCGCAACGCCGGGCCGGGCACCGCCCGGCTGGTGGTGGCGATGACGCCGGCGGCCTTCGGCCAGCGGCGGCGCGAGGAGGCGGAGGCCCGGCACGAGGCCGGGTCCGTACCGAGCCCGGAGTCGGCGAAGGCGTAGTCCCGGCTAGTAGTCCTCACCCTCGCGGCGCGGGGCGCCCAGGAGTCGGCGCAGGTCCTCCACCAGCGCGCGCCCCTCGTCCTCCAGCTTCAGGCGCGTCTCCCAGGCGCGGTCCTCGGGGACACCGCCGCCGTGCAGCTGCACGTGGAAGCGCAGGGAGTTCGTGGTGCCGGACGGCCGCACGGTGACGTAGTCCAGCTCCGAGCCGAGGTAGAAGCGCACGCCCTCGTCGGGGAAGTCGGTCCAGTCGGGGCGGTCGTACTTGCCGGTGTAGTAGATCTCGCTGTCGGTGACCTTCCGCCCGCCGATCTTGGTCCCGCCCGAGGCGGTGAGCCGGTGCAGCTCGAGCGCCTTCTCGACCACCGAGCGCTTCTTGGCGTCGCCCTCGATGCCGGCGTACTCGCCGTCGAGCGGGTCGGGCTCGTAGTAGTTGGCGAACACGCCGACCGCCGGGTCGGCGTAGATGTGCTTCGCCAGCAGGCCGGTCAGGGTCGTGCCCTTCGACTTGGCGTAGGCCGCCAGCTCGGCGGTGAGCAGGGCCGCGAACGTGCCGTCCTTGTCGCGCACGTGGCCGCCGGCGCCGAGGCCGAGGTCCGTCGCCGGGTAGCCCGCGGGCGGCCCGCCCAGGATGGAGAACCCGTTGCTCTGCTCGAAGGTGGCCAGGTTGAGCTTGTGCGAGGTCTTCATCGCCGTGGTGTCGAAGAAGACCAGGTCGCACTTGTGGTCGGCAGGCGAGCGCCGGCCGCGCGCCACGCGGGGCACGTCGCCCTCGGCCCACTTCCACGCCTCGGAGACACCGGTCGAGAGCCAGCCGAAGCCGACCCAGGTCTTGAGGAACCCGATGCCGTGCTTGAGCGCCAGCTTCGGCACCGCGTCGCTGGTGGTGTGGCTGAGCGCCACGAACTTCGTGTGCGGGTCGCGCACCTTCCCGTACGTCTCGATCTCGTGCTGCAGCCGGTACCAGATGAGCAGCGTCCACAGGTCGTCGGCCGGCATGAGGTAGTGGTCGGCGCTGTAGCGCAGCGAGGGCTGCGCCGCGAACAGCGGCTCCTTGCCGCGCGGCGGGTGCACGACCACGCCGCAGCGGTCGGCGTCGGGGTCGGTGCCGATGAGCAGGTCGGAGGCGGCCCAGTCGGCGCCGTCGGCCTTCAGCTCCTTCAGGGCGATGGCGGCCGAGCGCGGATCACCGGGGTCGGGCTGCTGCTCGAAGCCGGGCGTGTCGCGGAACGCCGGAAAGAGCCCGTCGAGCGGGTCGAGCCGGCGGATGGAGTGCAGGTCCGTCACCCCCAGCTCGCCGAGGATGCGCGGCACCGCGCGCCGGCCGGCGCCGTTGAAGGCGGCGTAGGCGACCTTGAGCGGCGCCGGGCTGCCCGGGGCCAGCAGCTCGGGAGCGAGCAGGAACGAGCGCACCTGGGCGATGTGCGCCGAGTGGACGTCGAGCAGGCTCGACTCGCGGCCGAAGTAGTCCTGGCCCGGCAGCGGGCTCTTGCCGCCCAGCCAGGTGAGCCGCGCGCGCACGTCGGGCGGGGCCGTGGCCAGGTCCACCGGCGCGATGTCGGCCAGCGAGAGCTTCAGGATGTAGCCCTTGAGGATCGTGTCGCGGTCCTTGTAGGAGATCTGCGCCCCGTTGGGGCCCGACATCTTGAAGCCGTTGTAGCGGTAGTCGTTGTGGCTCGCCGAGATGAAGATGCCGACGTCGGCGTGCAGGTGGGGGATGGCGAAGGTCACCTCGGGATACGGCACCGCCTCGTCGAACAGGTACACGGACAGCCCGTCGGCGAGGAG
>JAXDBZ010000070.1:0-2730 GCA_034678345.1 Candidatus Eiseniibacteriota bacterium | reverse complement strand
CGTCGCCGCCGGCCGCCCACTGCCGGCCGGCCTCGATCAGCGGCTCGATGGAGGTCTCGGGGCGGCGCTTGCGCTGCCGCCAGAGCGAGTAGGCCAGGTTCACGGCGATGCGCGCCAGCCAGGGTCGGAGCGGCTCTCCCACGCGGAACGTCCCGATCGCCTGGTATGCCCGCACGAAGGTCTCCTGGGCGAGGTCGTCCGCGTCGGCCGCGTTGCGCGTGAGCGCGTACGCCACGCGGAAGACCGCCCGCTGGTGGTGGCGCACGATGTCGGCGAAGGCGGCCTGGTCGCCCCCCTGGGCCGCCCGCACCAGGGCCGCCTCGCGGCCCGGCTCCATGACGGGACTACGCTCTGCGGGCGTGTTCATTCCCCTGACCGCTACGCCACGGGCCGGGCGAAGTCAAGGGATTGCGGCCGGCGGGCTTGGGCGGGCGGGCCGACACACGCTCCGCCGGCACGGCTGCGCCTGTAGGGACCCGAGGGCAAGGCGTCGCGGCCAGCGACGAGCGAGATCGTGGCCTTCAGGCCACATCGCAGCGAGGAGCTGGCCGCGCAACGAAGCCATCGGGTCCCTACAAGCGCAGCGCGGCGTCGCGCTCGGCCCGGGCACTCTCCAGCGCCGCCCGCAGGTCCGGCGCCGCCGTCATCGCGCGCCCCAGCACGAGCAGGCCGGCGCCGCCGCGGACGGCCTCGGTGATGGTGGCGACGCGTTTCTGGTCCTGGGCGTCGCCCCCGGCCGGGCGGATGCCCGGGGTCACGGCGTAGAACGGGCGGCCGCCGCGGCGCGCGCGCAGGCCGGCCAGGTCGGCCGCCGAGCAGACGATGCCCCGCGCCCCGGCGCGCTCGGCGGTCTCGAGCAGCGCGGCCACCGTGCCGCCCAGGTCGAAGGGCCGCGCGAAGCCGGGCGGCATGGCCGCCGCGTCGAGGCTGGTGAGCAGGGTGACAGCGACGATGCGCGTGCCCCGGCCTGCCGCGGCCGCGCCCTCGACCGCGGCGCGCAGCATGGCCTCGCCGCCGGTGGCGTGCACGGTCAGCAGCTCGGCCCCGGTCGCGCCCGCCGCGGCCGCCGCGCCGCGCACGGTGTTGGGGATGTCGTGCAGCTTGAGGTCGAGGAAGACGCGCCGCCCGCGGTCCACCAGCGCGCGCACCGCGTCGGGACCGGCGGCGGCGAAGAGCTGCAGGCCGACCTTGGCCAGCTCGGGCCCCTCGCCCAACCGCGCGTCCAGCGCCAGGGCCTCGTCCAGGGTCGCGACGTCGAAGGCGATGGCCAGCTCGCTCACCGGTGTCCCCTCCATGGCGGCTCGCCCAGCGGTTCGCCGCACAGCACGCCCGTCCAGTCGCGCACGCGCCGCACCCCGCGGCGCGCCAGCTCCGCGCGCAGCCCGCGCACCACGTCGAGCGCGGCGTCGGGCCGCAGGAAGGTCGCGGTGCCCACCTGCACGGCGCTGGCGCCGACCGCCAGGTACTCGAGCGCGTCGCGCGCGTCGAGGATGCCGCCCGAGCCGATGACCGGGATGCGCACCGCCGCGGCCACGGCGTGGCAGCGCGCCAGCGCCTGCGGCTTGATGGCCGGCCCCGAGAGCCCGCCGGTGGCCCGCCCGAGGCGCGAGCGCATGTTCTCGAGGTCCACGGCCATGCCGACGAAGGTGTTCACCGCGGTGAGGGCGTCGGCGCCGCCCTGCTCGCAGGCGCGCGCCAGGTCGGCGATCGAGGTCACGTCGGGGGGCAGCTTGGCGATGAGCGCCCGGCGGGTGAGCGGCCGCAGCGCGGCCAGCGCGCGTTCGAGCCGCCGCGGCGCCGCCCAGCTGCGCGCGCCGCCGCGGCTCACGTTCGGGCAGGAGAAGTTGAGCTCGAAGCCGGCGATGCCCCGCTCGTGCCCGAGGGCCTCGAGCAGGCTCCGCAGCTCGCCCACGGTGCCGCCGCCGAGCGAGACGATCAGGGTCGCGCCCAGCGCGCGCAGGTGCGGCAGCTTCTCGCGGCGGAAGCACGCGAGCCCGACGTTCTCGAGGCCGATCGAGTTCAGCAGCCCGCTCGCCGTCTCCACCAGCCGCGGCGGCGGGTTGCCGGGGCGCGGCGCGAGCGTGATGGTCTTGCCGACGATGCCGCCCAGCGCGCGCACGTCCACGGCGTGGGCGTACTCGTCGCCGTAGCCGAAGGTGCCCGAGGCGGTGAGCACCGGGTTGGCGAGCCGCAGCGGCCCGAGGCGCACGGACAGGTCCACGGCCGCCGGGGCGGGACGGCGCGCACGCGCGCTCACGGGATGCGCTCCCAGTCGAGGTCGCCGGCGGCGAAGACCGGGCCCTCGGTGCAGCACATCGCCCACTCGGGGTTGCCCGGCGGCGCGGACGGGCCCGCCGCGGCGCATCCGGCCGGGACGTGGGTGCCGGCCCGTGTCTCGCTGCACGGCAGGGCGCAGCCGCGGCACACGCCCGTGCCGCAGGCCATGGTGGACTCCATCGCCACGAAGGCGGGCACGCCGCGCGCCAGCGCCCAGCGCGCCACCGCGCCGAGCATGGCGTGCGGGCCGCAGGCGTGCAGCACGAGCGGGGCGGCCAGGTGCGGGGCGACGCGGTCGAGCAGGCCCACGACGTCGCCGCGCGGGCCGAGGCTGCCGTCGTCGGTGCAGACGTGCAGCCGGCCGCCGTGGCGCCGGAGGCGGCGGTGTGCCTCGTCCAGCCCGACGAGGAGCCCGCGCGTGCGCGCGCCGAAGAGGAGCACGGCCCGGCGGCG
>JAXDBZ010000069.1:0-4314 GCA_034678345.1 Candidatus Eiseniibacteriota bacterium | reverse complement strand
GCCCGCGCTGTTGAGCGGCCCCGGCACCGACCCCGCCGTGCGCGAGCAGGCCCGCCTCGGGACCGACTACCTGGTGGCGCTCCGGCGCGGGCGTTTCCGCGAAGCGGTGCGGCTGGCCGCGCGCGCCTGGCGACTCGCGGCCGGGGTGACTCTGCCCAGCGATGCCAGCATCCCCTGGGCCGAGGGCTACTTCGCCGCCTCGCGCGCGGGAGACGCCACGGCCGCGATGGCCTTCGCCGACAGCATCGCCGGCCGCGTGGGAGAGACCGCCCCCCTCCCACAGGCGGTCTACCGGAGGATGATGCGCGGGGTCGCCTGGATCGAGATGGGGCGCCTGCCGGAGGCGCGCCGCGAGCTGGCGCTCGCCGAGGAGGCCATGCCGGCGGACCTGGCCCTGCAGGTGGAGCCGCTGGCCTTCCCGCGTGCCGTCCTGCTGCGCACCGAGGGCCGCTACGCGGAGGCGCTCGATCAGTCCCGCAAGGCCAACTGGCCGGCGTGGACGGAGATGCGGCGGGCCGCGCTCGCCCTGGAGCGCGCGCGCATCCTGATGGGGTTGCGCCGCGACGGCGAGGCGCTCGCCACGCTCGACTCGCTCCTCCGCTGCCCGATCCTGCCGCCCCACCGCGCGGTGCTGCTGCACTTCTACCGCGCCCAGACGTTCGAGCGGCTCGGCCGCGCGGGCGAGGCGACGGCCGACTACCGCGCCTTCCTGCGGATCTGGCGGGACGCCGACCCCGGCCAGCCCGAGCTGGCCGAGGCGAAGGCGGCGCTGGCGCGGCTCGAACGTGCGGCGGGCCCCGCGGCCGCACGGAGGCGTTGACCATGCCGCGACCCATCATCACCTTCACCTCGGACTTCGGCCATCAGGACTGGTTCGTCGGGGTGGTGCACGGCGCCCTCTACCAGGTCTGCCCGGAGGCGCACGTCGTGGACCTCACCCACGACGTGCCGCCCGGCAACGTCGCCCGGGCGGCGTTCCTGCTCGAGGCCGCCGCGCCCGACTTCCCGCTCGGCACGGTCCACCTCGCCGTGGTGGACCCGGGCGTGGGCACCGGGCGGCGCGCCCTGGTGGTGGCGGCGCGCGGGCAGAGCTTCGTCGGCCCCGACAACGGCATCCTCGAGTGGGCGCTGCGCGACCCGGCGGCGCGCTGCTTCGCCGTGGTCGAGGAGCGCTGGTTCCGCCACCCGGTCTCCCGCACCTTCCACGCGCGCGACGTCTTCGCGCCGGTGGCGGCGAGCCTGGCCGGCGGCGTCGCGCCCGAGCGCCTCGGCCCCGAGGTGCACGACCCGGTGCGCCTGCCGCACGCCATGCCCGAGGTCGGCGAGGCCCGCGTCACCGGCTGCGTCATGTTCGTGGACCACTTCGGCAACGCCCTGACCAACATCGAGGCCCGCGATCTGGCCCGCGCCTTCCCCGGCCTGCCCGAGGCGGGGCTCGAGGTACAGGTGCTCGGCCACACGATCCGCGGCCTGGCGCCGGCCTACGGCGCGCACGAGCGCGGCACGGTGGTGGCGGTCGTGGGCTCGAGCGGACGCCTCGAGATCGCCCAGGTCGGCGGCGACTGCGCCACCCGGCTGGGCATCGGCGAGCACGACCGCGTGACCGTGCGCCGCGCCGGCAGCGCCGGGGAGCCCGAGGAGCCGGCCGGCCACTGAACGCAACGAGGCCCCGGTCGCCGCGGCGGCCGGGGCCTCTCCGTCGGGGATCGCGTCTCAGCGGCGCTTCGCGTTCTTCCGCGCCGGCTTCTCCCCGCCGTCCTGCGCCAGGCTCATGAGCTTCGCCGCCCGCGGGAACAGATCGAGCGCCGCGTTCAGCTGCACGTCGTCCTCGACCAGGATGCGGTAGCGGGCCGCCTGGCCCAGGCTGGCCGCGGTGGCCAAGTCCATGCGCAGCTCCCACAGGATGAAGTCCCGGTCCGCCTGCCAGACCGAGTCGCTCACCGCCACGCCCGCCTCGGCCATCGAGGACCGCAGCTGCTTCCACTCCTCGTCGTCGAGCGTGAAGCCCCGGCCGAAGTCGGCCTCCTTCCAGGCGCGATCCTTGTGGGTCACGGTCACGTAGCGCGCGGCGAAGGGGAAGAACGCCCGCTTCTGGATCATGTCGATCTGCGGCCGCGTGAGCAGCGGGCCGCCCTCGAGGACGACGTCGGGGTAGATGCCGCCGCCGCCGTATACCGTGCGTCCCGCCGCGGTCTTGAACTGCGGGCGCTTGGCCAGCACCGAATCGGGCGGCACGTCACCCTCGTAGGCCTCCTCCGCGTACTCGGCCCGGTCCTTGCCGGCGTAGTCGCGCTGGATGAGCCGGCCGCTCGGCGTGTAGTAACGGGCAATGGTGAGCAGCAGCTTGCCCTGCGTGCCGCCGGGACCCAGCGGGATCTGGTTCTGCACCAGCCCCTTGCCGAACGAGTTCATGCCCGCCACCAGTCCGCGGTCGAGGTCCTGGACCGCGCCGGCCACGATCTCCGAGGCCGAGGCGCTGCCGTGGTCGAGGAGGACGACGAGCGGCTCGTCGGTCGTCACCCGCGGCCGGTTCGTGCTGCGGTACGGGGCGTTGGCGGAGGGGATGCGCCCCTTGGTGTAGACGAGCAGCTGGTTGGCGGGCACCAGCTGGTCGAGCACCTCGACCGCCTGGTTGAGCAGCCCGCCCGAGTTCGAGCGCAGGTCGAGCAGCAGCGAGCGCATGCCCTGCGCGTGCAGCGTGGCCAGCGCGCGCTCGAGCTCGGCCCCGGTGGTGCTCGAGAAGCGGATGATGCGCACGTAGCCCACGCCGGGCCGGATCATATAGGCGTAGGGGATGCTCTCGATGGGGATGGCGGCGCGCTCGATCGTCACCCGCAGCGGCGCCGGCTCGCCCTCGCGCACGATCGTGACCTCGACCTCGGTGCCGGCCGGACCGCGCAGCAGCTTGAAGACGTCGTCGTTGGTGATGCCGCGCGCCAGCGGCACGCCGTCCACCTCGGTGATGCGGTCCCCGGCGCGCAGGCCCAGACGGAAGGCGGGCGTGCCCTCGAGCGGCGAGATGACGACGATGGCGTTGTCGCGCAGCTCGAACTGGATGCCGATGCCCGAGTACTCGCCGCGGAAGTTCTCGTCCATGCGCTCAGCGCGCTCCGGCGGCACGTACACCGAGTGCGGGTCGAGGGTCTTGAGCATGCCGTCGATGGCGCCGCGCATGAGCTTCTCGTTGTCGGGCTCCTCGACGTAGTTCCGCTGCACGGCGTTGAGCACCTCGCCGAAGAGGAGGAGGTGCACCTTGAGCTCGTCGGTCGCGTGGAGGCCCCGCGCCAGGCCGAAGCCCAGCAGCAGTGCCAGCACCATGGCCACGACCAGGGGACCGGTTCGTCTGCCGCGCAGGAACGTCATCGGGAGGATCCTCTCGGGAGCGGCGGGCGCCCGGGGGCCGCGTGTGCGCGCCCGTCCCGCCGTGGCTTCCAGTCTCTCGCGACGCGGCCGAAAAGGGAAGCGGGCCGTCAAGGCGTCGTGAAGCGCGACCGCGCCGCGGTGCCGCCGATTGACATCGGCGCCGGGCTCGGCCACCGTGCCGCGCATGGATGCCGAGCGCGCCATCGCGCGCCACCTCGTCGTCGGCCTGCCGCCCGGCGGTCCCACCGCGGACTGGGAGCGGGACTTCGCCGCCCACCCGCCCGCCGGGGTGATCGTCTTCCGCCGCGACTTCCGCGACCTCGCCGACCTGCGCCGCCTCACCGCGCACCTGCGCGCCCTGGCGCGCCCGCACCGGCTGCTCGTCGCCGCCGACGAGGAGGGCGGCTTCGTCTCGCAGCTGCGCGGCCACCTCGTCGTGCCGCCGGACGCGGCCCTGCTGGCGCGGGGCGCGGCGGCGGACGAGGTCGAGTGGGTGGCACGCGTCACCGGCGGGCGGCTGCGCGCGCTGGGCGTGGACTGGGCCTTCGCCCCGGTGGCGGACGTGAACGCCCTGCCCGCCAACCCGGTCATCGGCCCGCGCGCCTACGGCACCGACGCCGCGGCCGCCGCGGTCGGGGTGGCGGCGGCGGCGCGCGGGTTCGGCGCGGCCGGCGTGGCCTGCTGCCTCAAGCACTTCCCCGGGCACGGCTCGACCACGCTCGATTCGCACGTGGTGCTGCCGGTCTGCGACGCGGACCGGGCCACCCTGCTGGCCCGCGACCTCGGGCCCTTCCGCGCCGGCATGGCGGCCGGGGCCGGCGCGGTGATGACCGCGCACGTCGTCTATCCCGCCCTCGACCCGGAGCGGCCGGCCACCTTCTCCCCCGCGATCCTGCGCGAGCTGCTGCGGGGCACGCTCGGCTTCGCCGGCGTGTGCATCACCGACGCGCT
>JAXDBZ010000068.1:0-9333 GCA_034678345.1 Candidatus Eiseniibacteriota bacterium | reverse complement strand
AGATCGGCGCGCGCCTGGCGCGCATCGAGGAGGCGCGCCCGGCGCTCTACGGGGCGCTGCGCGACCTGGAGGCGCTGGCAGGGGCCGACGCCAGGGTGCGGGACGCGCTCGAGCAGGTGGACCTGGCCGAGGGCGGCATCGCGCGGCTGCGCGATGCCCAGGCGGAGACCCGGGGTCGGCTCGAGGAGACGGACCGGGCCCTCCGCGACATCGAGGCGCGAGCGGATACGGTGGTGCGCGCGGCGCCGGTCATCGAAGTGGCCGAGCGCCAGGCGGGCCGCCTGGCGGAGACGATGGAGGCCATCGAGGCGCGGCGGGCGCAGGCGGACGAGCTGCAGCGGCGCCTGGCCGAGCTCGGGGCGCTGAGCGGTGGACTGGACGAGCGCGGCCGGCAGCTCCAGGCCCGGATGGGCTCCGCCGAGGAGCGCTTCGTCGGGCTGGAGAGCCGTTCCGAGGAGGCCGAGCGCATCGCCGCCACGTTGGCTGCGGTCGCCTCGGGCCTCGTGGAGGCGGAGCGGCGGGCGGCGGGGATCCACGCGGAGATGACCGGCATCGCCGCCCGCTGCGACTCGGTCGAGGAGGTGGCGGAGCGGGTCCGTGTGCTGCAGCCGCAGATCGAGCAGCGTGAGCGGGCGGTCGCCGAGGCGACGAAGGACCTGCAGAAGGCCGGCCGGCTCCGCGGCGAGGCGGCCGCGGCCGCGCAGAAGCTCGAGGGCCTGGCGCACGGGCTGGAGGAGTCGGTGACCGCGGCCGAGGCGCGGGCGGCCGAGGTGGACGCGCTCGCGGCGCGCCTCGAGGACCGCGCCGCCGGCCTGGCAGGGGTGGAGCGGCGGCTGGAGGACTTCGATGAGCGCATCGCCGGCTGGGAGCCGGTCGAGGGCAACGTGCTGCGCTCACTGGAGGCGTTCGCGGCGCGGCAGCGCACGGTCGAGAGCCTGAAGGCGGATCTCGACCGCATGTTCGCCATGGTGGACGAGACGATCCGGGGCGCGCGCGAGATCACCGCGGCGCACGAGGAGGTGGAGGCGGGCCGGGAGCTGCTCGCGCAGGTGCACGGTCAGCTGCGGCAGGCGCGGGACACGGCGGGGGCGCTGGAGGAGCGCGAGCGGCAGCTGGCCCGCGCGGAGGAGCGGCTCGCCCGGGCCGAGGCCGTGCTGGGCGACGTGCAGTCGAGCCTCGAAGCCCTCGAGGGACGCAAGGCGATGGTGGACGAGGCGGTCGAGCGCGTCGGCTCGCTCCAGTTCGCCATCAAGCAGGCCGAGGCGACTATGGACGCCCTGCGGACCGAGCGCGAGGCGAGCGCACGGGTGCGGAGCGCCATCTCGATCGCCCGGAACGGCTCGGAGGACAAGGAGGAGCGCAAGGCCGCCTGAGGTCCGGCAACTGGCGGCAAGGAGCGCCCCGGGAGACCCCCCGGGGCGCTCCGTCATGGGCGGAAGGCCCGGTCCGCTGGCACGGCCCCTGCAGCAATCCGGGTAGGCGAGAACACTGGGTCCCCTCCCCAGGCCGCACAAGGAGCTGGCGTCATGAGCCCCCCCTCGGGTTCGGACGACGCAAGAAGCTGCACGGCTGCGCGTAGCCGGATCCCCCGTCGTGCGGGCCGGCTGCCGGTCGCCGCCCCGCTGGTCCTGGCACTCGTGCTTGCGGTGGGGGCGAATCGTGCGTCGGCAGAGTCCGCTCCTGCGGACGGCCCGGTCTTCCTCCGCACGGCGTCGGTCCTGGCGCTCGGCGGGAACCTCATCGCCAACCCCGGTGCCGAGGACGGCGCCTTCGCCGCGGCGGACAGCGACCTCGTAGCCGCCATCCCCGGGTGGACTCGCGCGGGCGACGTGACCGTGGCGGACTACGCGACGAAGCCGGGACGCTGGCCCACGGTGGACGATCCCGGTCCCGTGGAGCGCGGCAGCGCCTTTTTCACGGGTGGCCCGCAGGTGCCCGTGGACTCGCTCTGGCAGGCCGTGGACCTCTCCGCGCTGGCGGCTCTCACCGACGCGGGCGCGGTGGACTTCGACGCGGCGGCGTATCTCGGCGGCATCAGCAGCTCCGAGGACAACGTGGCTCTGCGCCTGCGCTTCCTGGACGCGGGCGGAGCCCCGCTGGGAGCGGCGGTCCTCGGGCCGGTGACGGCGGGGGAGCGCGGCGGCCGGACCGGCCTGCTGCCGCGCGCCGTGACGGGCACACTGCCGGCCGGCGCGCGCGCCGCCGTGGTCACCATGGTCTTCACCGGCACGTCGGGCCAGAACTGTTGGGCGCTCGCCGACAGCATCGGGCTGAGCCTGACGTGGCGCTCGGCGGCGGACGTGCCCCCGCCGCCGGTCCCCTCGGGACTGCGCCTCGACGTCGTCCCCGATCCCGTGGTCGCCGAGGCGAGCATCGCCCTCACCCTGCCCGCGGCGGGCCCGGCCCGCGTCGAGGTCCTGGACGTGACCGGGCGTCGCGTGGCGCTGCTGGCCGACGGTCAGCGGGCTGCCGGGCGACACGAGCTGCGCTGGTCGCCGCGCGGGTCGGGAGCTGGCGCCGGCGTGTACTTCGTGCGGCTCGCCGGCTCCTCGGGCACGCTCGTGCGCAAGCTGGTGACGCTGGCGCGCTAGCGCCGCAGGACTCCGCCGGAACCCTGCCCCGAGCCCGCTGTCTTGAGCCCCGCGCGCGTCTGTCCTACCGTGCGCGCGTACCCGGGGGAGGGATCGCCATGAACGACCGACCGGTCTTGCGCACCATCCTGCTCGCGTTCGCCGTCGTGCTGGCCGGCGGACTCGTGGGCCGCGGCCTCGTCACCTTCCGCATGGCCGAGCGCTACGTCTCGGTGAAGGGCGTGGCCGAGCGCACCGTCACCGCCGACGTCGGACTGTGGCCGCTGCGCTGGGTGTCCACGGCCGACGCCCTGGACGTCGCCCAGCGCAAGGTCGAGACCGACCGTCGCGCCGTGGTCGCCTTCCTCGCGCGTCACGGGCTGGACTCGACCCAGACCGAGCTGCAGCGGCTCGAGGTGGTGGACACGCAGGCCAACGAGTACCAGCAGGCGCGCGCCGCCAGCCGCTTCATCGTGCGCATGACCCTGATGGTGCGCACCGGCGAGCCGGAGAAGATCCGCGCCGCCAGCCAGGACATCGGCGAGCTGGTGGCGGCCGGCGTCGTGCTGTCGAGCGGCGACGGCTACGGCAGCGGTCCCACGTACCTGTTCACCCGCCTGAACGACCTCAAGCCCGCGATGCTGGCCGAGGCCAACGCCAACGCCCGCAAGGCAGCGGAGCAGTTCGCGAAGGAGTCCCGCAGCAAGGTCGGCAGCATCCGCCGCGCCTCGCAGGGCGTCTTCGAGATCCTGCCGCGCGACCAGGCGCCCGGCATCATGGAGAACAGCCAGCTGCAGAAGACCCTGCGCGTGGTCAGCACGGTGGACTACTTCCTGAAGGACTGAGCGGGGGGCCACCCGCTCCGCCCGCGGAGGCCGCATGAGGTCGGACGTCCTGGCGTTGCTGCTGGTGTTGGCCTGTCTCTTGACCGCGATGAGCCTGCCGGCGTGGGGCCTCGAGCTGGGACCTCAGCTGGCGCTCTCCGTACCGACTGGTTCCGCCGGGGACACGTATGCCCCCGGTGTCGGCGGCGGCCTGACGGCCACCTTCATGCACAACCCTGTCGCCGGCGTCGGGTTGGACCTCGGCTACCACCACTGGCCGGGCGCGTCGGACGCCGAAGCGGAGTTCGACGCGTGGCTCAGCCGCCTGAGCGGCAGGACGATCACCGGTACGAAGTGGAGCCTGGGCACTTTCGAGGTCGCGGGCTATGGGAGGGTGGTCGCTCCGGTCCGCGGCCCGGTCGTGCCCTGGCTGCGTGCCGGCGTGGCCTACTACTACCTCAGGCACCATCTCGAGCTGATGGGGCAGGCCGCGGACGACACCGACTGGCAGTTCGGCTACATCGGCGGCGTCGGCTTCGACGTCCGGGCCACGGCCACGATGAAGCTCGGCCTCGACGCGACCTACCGCTACCTCATGTGGGAGGACGACGCCGGGCAGCGCTCCACCGCATACACGATCGGGGCACATCTCCTCTTCTCGCCGCGGTAGCGTGGTTGTGGGGGGGCGGGGCGGAGGAGAGGCGGCCGAGTAGCCCCAACCCGCGTCTCGCGAATCGGACCTGGAGGTGCGCCGTGAATCCTGAGATCCCGCGTTCGACGAAGACGGTCGGTTTCTGGTCCGCCGTCCTCGCCACCGTGTTCAGCATCACCTACGACATCGGGCAGATCGCGGAATGGCTGGGCTGGCTGGGCTCGGGCGGTGGGCCGGAGAACTCCAGCACGCCCCTCGGGCTGGTCGTGCTCCTCACCCCGTCGCTCTTCCTCGGATCCTCCTTCCTCGTGCTGATGGTGAGCGTCCACCAGCTCGCGTCCCGCGAGCGGAAGGTCTTGAGCCACGCGGCGGCCGCCTTCGCGACCGCCTACTGCGTGCTGATCAGCATCAACTACTTCGTCCAGCTCGCCTGGGTGACGCCGCGGCTCGCCGCCGGGCGGGTCGCGGGGATGGAATCGTTCCTCTTCGTGCCGTTCGATTCGTTCCTCTACGCGGTGGACATCCTCGGGTACAGCTTCATGAGCCTGGCCACCCTCTTCGCCGCCGGGGTCTTCACCGGCCGCGGCCTGGAGCGGGTCGCGCGCTGGTTCCTCATCGCGAACGGCCTGTTGCTGCCCTTCATCGCGCTCCAGATGTACGTCCACTGGCTGATCTGGATCGCGGCGCTCTGGGCCGTGACCTTCCCGGGTTCCACGTGGACGCTGGCCATCCTGTTCCGGCGCGCGGTGGTCGCGGGGGAGGGCGCCGGGTCCCGGCCCTGATCGGGTCGTTCGGCTGCGGACGGAAGACCGCGCGGCACTTGATTCCCGGCTCCCCGGCAGTCCGGCGTCGCCGGAGCGGTCGCTACACCTCGATCAGCTCGTAGGCCCGCCGGCCCAGCCCGATGCTCTCGGCGTAGGCGAGCTGCGTCAGTCCGTCCAGCTCCGGGAAGGCCAGCTGGTCCAGCCGCTTTCCCGCGGCGCGCTCGACCAGGTCCATGGCGGCCTGGTCCAGCGCCACCGGGTCCGTGGACAGGGCGAAGCCGGCGTCGGCGGCGACGCGCGGCGAGCCCTCGCCCCAGCAGTCGCAGTGCCTGGTCAGGTTCACGATGCCGAGCAGGCAGACAAAGCGGCCCTTCAGCGCGCGGGCGGCGCCGAGAGCGTGCTCGACCATCTTCTCCTGCAGCATGGCGGGGGCAACGTTCCAGCGGAAGGCGATGGCGCCGTAGCGGCAGTGGGCGAGGCATTCGCCGCAGCCCGTGCAGACCGACTCGTCCAAGCGCGCGGTCCCACCGGCCTCGAGCGACAGCGCCCCGGTGGGGCAGTGCTCGACGCAGGCGCCGCAGGCGGTGCAGAGGTCCTCCTTCACGAACGGCTTCGTGTCGCTGTGCTGGAGCAGTTTGCCCTTGCGGGCCGAACAGCCCATGCCGAGGTTCTTCAGGGTCGCGCCGAAGCCGGCCGCCAGGTGCCCAGTGGCGTGCGAGACGATGACCGCGCCGTTGCTGTGCGCGATGGCCTCCGCCACGCCGACCGAGGCGAAGTGCTTCCCGCCGACCGGCACCTCCACCTCCAGGTTGCCGACGATGCCGTCGGCCGGCACGAACACTGCGCCCGCGCGCTCGAGCGTGAAACCGTGCTCGGCCGCGACCTCGGCGTGGCCGGGGCCGTGGCTGCGCCGGCCGGCGTAGAGCACGGCGGTGTCGGTGAAGAACGGCTGGGCGCCACGCTCGCGCAGCCGGCGCGCCACCACGCCGGCGACCTCGGCGGGCAGCATGGTCGTGAGGCCGACCTCGCCCACGTGGACCTTGATGGCGACGCGGTCATTGCGCGCGGCGAAGCCCAGGGCGTCGGCGGCCTCGAGCAGGACGGACACGGCCTGCGGCCACGTGGCCGGCTGCGCGTCGGGGACGGGATGGAAGAACACCTTGCTGGGTGTGCTCATGGTCGCGGCAATCTAGACGCCGTCGGGGGGACGGGCAAGTCCCCGGCGTTTCCCCGTTACAGGACGCGCGGCATCTGCTAGCCTCCCGCGCCGTACCCGGGAGGCCGCCATGGTGCAGAACCCCGTGATCCTCGTGGAGCTGGTCGTCTACCTCGCGGGCATGCTCCTCATCGGCCTGTACTTCGGCAGGAAGAAGCTCACCCTGGCCCAGTACCACCTCGGCGGCAGGTCCCTCTCGGGCTGGGTGCTCGCACTCTCGGAACGCTCGACCGGCGAGTCGGCCTGGCTGATCCTCGGGCTCACCGGGGCGGCGTTCGCGACCGGCCTGCCGGAGCTGTGGGTCGCCTTCGGCTGCGTCGGCGGCATCATCGTCTCGTGGCTCTTCATCGCCCGGAGGTTCCGCGCCGAGGCCGACCGCTACCAGGTCCTCACCTACATCGACTACTTCGCGACCAAGTTCCCCCGCGAGGGGACGGCGATCCGGCTGCTGTCGGCCCTCACCATCGTCGTCTTCTACGTCATCTACGTCTACGCGCAGTTCGAGGGCACCGGAAAGGTCCTCAACGAGACCTTCGGCCTCGACCCGAAGACGGGCATCGTCGTCTCGGCCCTCATCACCATCGCTTACGCGACCGCGGGCGGCTTCATGGCCGTCGTCTGGACCGATGCCATCCAGGCGATCCTCATGATCCTGACGTTCATCGTCACGCCACTGATCGCCCTGCACGCGGTGGCCCAGAGCCACGCCTCGCTGGGCGCCGCGCTCGCCGCCGCCGGCCCGAGCGCCTCGTCGCTCACCGGCGGCGCGACCGGGGCCCTGGCCCTGCTCGTGGCGCTGAAGGGCTTCTCGTGGTTCTTCGGCTACCTCGGCGGCCAGCCCCAGCACACGACCCGCTGGATGGCGATGCGCAACGACACCGACGTCCGCCGCGGCGCCTGGATCGCCATCGCCTGGACCCTGCTCGCCTACACCGGCGCCATCATCATCGGTGTCTCGGCGCTCGCTCTCTACGGTCGCGGCGCGGTCTCCGACCCCGAGCACATCCTCCCGTTCATGCTGCAGAAGCTCGTCCCCGGCTGGCTCGGCGGGCTCCTGCTCGTCGGCGCGGTCGCGGCCATCATGTCCACCGCGTCCTCGCTGATGCTCATCGTCTGCTCGACGGTGACCGAGGACATCATCCGCAAGACGCTGCGCCGCGAGCCCGGGGAGCGGACGCTCGTGCTCATCTCGCGGGCGACGCTGTTCGGCACGGGCGTGTTCGCCCTGGCGCTCGCGTTGCTGTTCCCGAGGCCCGTCTTCAGCGTGGTGAGCTGGGTGTGGGCGGGGATCGGCTGCGCGTTCTCGCCGGCGGCGATCCTCTCGTTCTACTGGAAGCGCTTCAGCGGGGCCGGCGTGGTTGCCTCGCTGGTCGCCGGCTTCACCACCACCGCGGTGTGGATGAACACGGCGGCGGGGGACCGCGTCGCGGCCGCGCTGTTCGGGGGGGCGCCCGGCGCGGCCGGGTCGGGGACCATCTCGGTGATGCTCGCCTCGTTCGTCGTGGCGTTCGCGGCCGCCGTGGTGGCGTCCCTGCTGTTCCCGGGGAAGGCGCGGCGCGGCGCGACGGCGTGATCGTGCAGCCGCCACCGCGCAGGAAGGCGCCGGCGGGCCGTTCGGGGGGTGGATTCCGTCGGTCGTGCCGCGATGGAGCCCCCGCCGCCGGGGGTGTGGTAACCGGTTGACGACGGGGCATCGGGCGGGAGGCCTCCGCGCCGTTCGCGCAGGCCAGGAGCGCCCGGCGGCGACGACGGGCCCCTGGGGGCTCGCCCCTCGCGTCCCTTGCCGCGTTCACCGGGAGGTACCATGCGTGACTACGAGTCCGGAACCTCGACACCACCGTCCTTGCTGACCGGTGCACCCAGAGCCTGGGCCGCGCTCGGCCTGCTGGCCGCGGCCCTCGCCGTGACCGTCCCGGTCTACGGGGGCTGGTTCTCGGGCGGGTCCGCGGCGATCTTCAAGTTCGGTCTGCCGCTGTTGTGGTGCGTTCTGGCGGTCGCGTCGGCCCGAAGCGCTCGCCTGGCCTCCCTCCGCGCCCCACTGTGGAGCCTGTTCGGCGTGTCCCTGGGTTTCGCCCTGGCCCACCTCGTGGGAAGCCGGCCGGTCCATCTGCTCGGGCTCTCGCCAGCCACTCCGCAGGGAGCGGCGGTCGCGAAGGTGCTCTCCGAGGTGATCCCGATCTGCGCCGCCATCCTCCTGGCTGCGGCGCTGGCGCGGATGTCGCTCGCCTCGCTCGGCCTGCGGGGGGGACGCGTGTGGCTCGGGCTGTGGTTGGGGCTGCTCGCCAGCGCCCCGATCGTGCTGCTCGCCGTCCTCGACCCGTCGGGTGGCGGCAAGGCGGTGCTGGCCCTGCCGCCGCGCACGATCCTCTCGTGGCTGCCGTGGATCGTGGCCTTCTCGATCGGCAACGGGTTCATGGAGGAGCTGTGGTTCCGCGGCGCGTGGCTGGCTGCGTTCCGGCGGGCGCTGGGACCGTCGGCGGCCATGCACGTGACGAGCCTGGCCTTCTGTGCCGCGCACGTGATCGTGTACTGGCGTGATCCCACCGCGGTCGCGATCCTCACGCCGGTGTGGCTCTACATGGGCTACGCCTACGCGGCGATCGTGAGGAAGACCGGGTCGCTGTGGGGGGTGGCGATCGCCCACGCGATCGCGGACACGGTCTACATGTACATCGCCTTCGCCGCCGCGTAAGCGCAGGCCGGCGGGGCGAGGGGAGATCGCGTGACATGGCAACGCGATGCCGTCATTCTGCCCCCGGGGGGGCCGCGCACGCCCGTTCCTGCAGCCCCCCGGGCTGCCAATGCCCTGGCAGTCTGACGGTTGCCCGGCGTAGCCGCCGGGACATGACACTCGTGTGGACCTGAGGCATCATCCGGCGCATCCAAGCCCCCGGGTTCCGGGTTCGCCGCGAAGACCGGACCGGTGACCTGCACCGGCATTCCACCTGTCGCAGTTGCGGCCGCACGGGCGGCGTGGCGCGAGCCACGACGCCCGGCACGTTCACCACGATCCGGTCGCTGCGGACGCAGAACGGCCACGCCCGACCCCCGAGATACGCGAACGAAGAAGGGAGCGCCCCGAGTGGAAAGCGAGACCAAGCGCCCGATGACGGGCATGAGCCCCGGCAGGACGAACCGCGACTGGTGGCCGAACCAGGTGGACCTGAGGCCGCTGCGGCAGGACTGCCCGCTGGCCGACCCCATGGACGAGGACTTCGACTACGCGAAGGAGTTCGCGTCGCTCGACCTCGACGAGTTGAAGCGGGACATCGAGGCCGTGATGACGACGTCGCAGGACTGGTGGCCG